>JADJCA010000007.1:0-354469 GCA_016703425.1 Myxococcales bacterium | reverse complement strand
GGATCGCCTTCGCTGGCACGTGGTAGCGATTGGCGATCGACTCAAGCGTATGGCCGCGCGCGACGACGTGCGTCGTGTCGGCGGAGGCCGTCGCCGCGAAGAAGGAACAAGAGAGCACCGCCATGAACGCGGTGCCGGCGAAGAACGGTCGAGCGAAGCCTCCCACCAGCGGCATGCGCGGTCCTTAGCATGTTCTCGCCAACGCGGGCCCCGCCCCACCTCTTTCCGAGAGCTTTTCGGGCGGCCCTTCGGAGCGGGTCTTGGAGGGCTTGCACTCGGCGGCACGGCTGTCGTGTGCAAGGGCGTGGGGCCTCCAAGCTAAGTAGCTGGAATGACATTGGTTGCGAGTTGGTATGGCGGCTGCTCGGCGAAGGCCATGCGCCCCCTTCTCGTGCCCTTGCTCGCCGTCTCGCTGCTCGCCGGCTGTTCGGCCCCGGCTGCCGACGAGGATGCCGCGTACTCGGCCGAGGCAGAGGGAGCTCTGACGTTGGCCGACGGCGACCGCTACGTGGTTCGCGCCGACGCGCAGAGCGGCGAGGTCGTCCTTCGGACCTCCGTCGATGGCGTACCCCTCCCGTACGACGCTCCGGCGATGCTTGGAAAGGCGCTCCTCATTCATCCGCTCCCCGGCCGCGCCGATGAAGGGATCTACGCCCGCGTGACGAGCGCGACCCGGGTCCAAGGTGAAGGCCGGCTTGACTCCGGCGATACGCTTCGTCTCACCACGACGCCGCTCTCGCTCGAAGAAATGGCGGGGCTCTCCGAGGATGACGTTCTTCGCATCTATCTCGCGCGCGGGCTCCGCGGCGGCTCGCTCGAGCCGGCGAGTCTGTCGCTCCTCGACGTGGGGGGCACGCCCCCGGCCAACACGTCGGCCAACACGCCCGCGAACACGGGCGCGTGGAGCGGTCTCTTGAGCGGTCAGCTCCCGATGGTCTGGGTGGTCCCCCCCAACGCGAACCTCGGCGCCTTCGTGGGCAACGTAGACCTCGGCCCGCTCGACCTGTCGTTCAAGCCCGAGGGCAAGCTCGCCTATCGACGCGAGTCGGGGCTCGAGATCGGCCTCCGCGGTGAGATGCGCGCCAAGATGGAGATCACCGTCAGCGGCATGGCCGGCGTGCGCGCGCCGATCTTCGTCACGCCCGACGCAAAGCTCCCGCCGGTGACGTTCCTCGTGCCCATCGGCCCTTTTCCCGTTCCCGTTCAGCTCGGCGTGAGCGGCAACCTCCGCTGCGATCTCCTGGCCGGTGGCCGCGTCGCCGCGACGGTCGCGCTCGGCGCCACAGTCCGCTTTGGGGGTTCCTCCCGGTTCAACCCAACGAAGAACACGCTGCCGACGAACTGGATTCAGGCCGGCGAATGGCCCTACGAGCTCGACGCTTCGTTCGAAGCCTCCGCCACGGGCGACGTCGATCCGGCCGTGGGCATCGCTTGCGTCGTTCCGCGCGTGAACCTCGACGTTCGCGTCGCGGGCGTCGCGGGGCCGTACCTCGCGTTGGTCCCTCAGGTCGCCTCCTTCGCCGATCGCACCGAGGCTCGCCCTTCCCTTCGGGCCGGGTGGGCGTCGGGCACGCTGCTCTTCGGCTCCCCGGCGCGCGCCGAGGTCGAGCTCATCGGAAAGACCTATCGTCTTTAGCGGTTGTCGCCGAAGCGCCGCCTGAGGCGCCGCGCCTTCGCCGTCTGTATGGTTAGGGCGGTGCCAGTGGGCGAGCGACACAACGGTCCTCGTTTTTTGACCGGCCCCGGATCGGGGTGCGACACTTTCGTGGTTCATCCCTCTCGAGGCTTCGGCTCTCGGAGAGGCACGGAAGGACCATCGCACCATCATGGGTGAAAAGACCCTCGTCGGCCTCGACATTGGAGCCAGCTCCATCAAGGCCGTGCAGCTGAAGGAGAAATCCAAACGCTACACGGTCATGCGGAGCGGTTTCGCGCCGCTGCCACCGCAGACCATCGTCGACGGGCACATCATGAACTCCGGCGCCGTCATCGAGGCGCTGTCGAGGCTCTACAAGGACAACCGCATCTCGCAGAAAGAGGTCGCGGTCGGCGTGTACGGGCAGTCGGTCATCGTTCGCAAAATCACGGTCCCCATGATGACGGCCGACGAGCTCGAAGAGCAGATCAGCTGGGAAGCCGAGCAGCACATCCCCTTCGACATCAAGGAGATGTCGGTCGACTACGAAGTTCTGAAGCGCCGCCCGGAAGCGGGCCACATGGACCTCTTGCTGGTCGCGGCCAAGAAGGCCGAAATCAACGATTTTGCCGGCATCATTCGCGAGGCCAAGCTTCGCCCCGTGGTCGTCGACATCAACGCCTTCACTGTGCAGAACATCTTCGAGTACTCGCAAGGGCTGCCGCAAGACGGCACCGTCGCGCTCTTGAACGTCGGCGCGTCGCTCTCGAGCCTCAACATCGTCTCGCGCGGCGTCAGCGCCTTCACCCGCGAGATCACCAACGCCGGCAACTCGATCACCGAGGAGATCCAGAAGCAACTCGGCGTCCCCTTCGAGCAGGCCGAGTTCTACAAGCTCGGCGCTGCGCAGCCGCACACGGTGCCGCCGCAGGTGCTCACGTCGGTGGGCCAAGCCTGCGAAGCGCTCGCCGGCGAGATCCAGCGCTCCCTCGACTTCTACCTGGCGACGAGCGGTGACTCGGAGATCTCGCGCGTCCATCTTTGCGGCGGCTCGGCTTATTGCGGTCCGCTCGCGCTCGCCATCGAGAAACGCGCCCGCGTGCCCGTCAGCATTCTCGACCCCTTTGCCAACGTCGGCGTCGACGCGAAGAGCGTCAACGAGGCTGATCTTCGCGCGCGCGCGACACAATTCGCCGTCGCGTGCGGCCTCGCGCTCCGCGCGGAGAAGGAGCGACGCTCTTGATTCGCATCAATCTACTCCCGCAAAAGCGGGAAGCGCGGCGTGCCTCCGAGGGGAACCAGAACTGGCTCCTCGTGGTCCTCGGCGTCGTGTTGCTGGAGGTCGTCGTCCTCATCTTCGTGCAGAAGGCGAAGCAGGACGAGCTGAAGCGCGTGGTCTCGGTCAACCAGAAGGTCGACGCCCAGATCAACGACATCAAGCGGCAGATCTCGAACCACAACGAGATCAAGTCGCAGCTCAAGGACCTGCGCGACCGCGAAGAGGCCATCAAGAAGCTCCAGTCGGCGCGCACCGGCCCGACCGAGACCCTCCTCGAGCTGGCGAAAATGCTCACCATCGGTCGCGGTCCCACCGTCGACAACGACAAGCTCGAACAGTTGAAGCGCGACAACTTGGGCGCGGTGCCCAACCAGGGCTGGGATAGCCGTCGCATGTGGCTCAACTCGTACGCAGAGACCGATCGAAAGGTCCGGATCATCGGCCACGCGCGTGACGGTGAAGACGTCTCGGAGTTCGTGCGCCGCTTGACGCTGTCGGACTACTTCTACGAGGTCAAGCTCCTGCCGGCGGTCAAGACCTTCGACAAGGACAGCCACGTGGACCTTCTCAAGTTCGAGCTCTCCGCGAAGGTGAGGTACTAGATGGCTGCGAAACCGAGCGTTCTCGCGAAGCTGCCGCTGGCCGGCAAAATCGGCATCGGCGCCTTCTTTGTGGTCGTTTTGGGCTTCGGCTATTGGCTCATCTTCTTCACCGAGGTCGACGGCAAGATCACCGCGGCCAACAAGCAACAGAACGACCTCAACACGGAGCTTGCGCGGCAGAAGCAAGCGCAGGCGAGCTACTTCGCCGACCGCGACGAGCTCGCCGTGCGGCAGCAACAGCAGCGCGAGCTCAACAAGCAGCTTCCCGCGGAGACCGAGCCGGCGAGCTTCTTGTCGTCGATTCAGCAGGTGTCCAACCTCTCCGGCGTTGATCTCAAGGCGTGGCAGCCGGCGGAGGAGAAGAACGAGGCCTTCTACGCGAAGGTCCCGATGCGTATCGAGCTCGGCGGCAAGTTCCACCAGATTGCCAAGTTCGCCTTCGAGATGGGCAAGGTCGAGCGCATCATCAACCTCGAGAACATCGAGCTGACCGAGCCCAAGATGGATGGCGACGAGATCAAGCTGAAGGTGAAGTGCCTCGCCACGACCTTCAAGCTGCGAGCAAAGCCGACGGCCCGCACGCCGGGCGCGCCGGCGGCGCCGGAAGGAGACAAGAAATGAGGCCGTCCCGTGCCTACTGGCTCGCGGCGCTGGTGCCGCTCGCACTCGTGGCGTGCGGCGACGACGGCGCCAAGAAACCGGCGCCGGCGGCGGCGTCGAGCGCGGCACCGGCCTCGGCGGGCGCCGTAGCGCCTCCCGTGCGACGCGGCGCGCAAGAGGCGCCCGACGCCGGCGAGCCGGTGAAGCGCGAGGCTCCCGCCTTCAGCGAGAACGACTTCGTCGAGAGCGACAAGAGCCGAGACCCGTTCCGAAACTTTGCCAAGCTCTTCAGCGAGCAGAAGCAGCAGCCGGGACGCCAGGTTCAACGCGACGTCATCCTCGCGCAGCACACCGTCGACGAGCTCCGCCTCGTGGCCATCGTCATCTCCGGCGACTACCCGCGTGCGATGTTCGTGGACCCCGGTGGCAAGGGCTGGGTCCTAAAGCGCGGCGACTACCTGGGCCGCGCCGATCTCGTCCACGTCGGCGGCACCAACGGCACCGACTATCAATTGAACTGGCGCGTCGACAAGATTCGCGACGGCGACGTCGTGCTGCTCCGCGAAGATCCGGCGCAACCGAGCATTCCTCCCGCGACGCGCGTCTTGCCGCTGCGTCCCGAGGGGAAGGACGACATTCGGCTTTAGGGCGCAGACCGTAAAACCTGGGGCGCGCAGGCCAGCGGTCGACGTCGCGGGTGCTAATGCCCGGCATGTCGAAGGCCGCCGCACGATGGTTCCGTCTCGCCTGCGCCGCTGCTCTCGCCGCGGGGTGTTCAACGCCGACGTCACGTGACAACGCTTCCATAGAGTCCGCCATCCAGGGCGGCGCGCCTTGGGGTGGTGACTACGCGGTGGGCATGATCGGTTTCGCGAGCGGCGGGGTCTGTACGGGGACTCTGATTGCACCGGACGTCGTGCTCACGGCAGGTCATTGCGTGCAGGGCGTGGAGGAGGAGATCTCCGGCTTCTACCTGGGGGCGGGAGGTCCGGTACTGTCGAACGGCGGCCCATCGACCGACATGCCAGGCAACCTCACGCGCTACGAGGTCGACAAGGTGGCCCTTTACCCGGGCTTCGATGTCGCCAACTCCATGAGCTGCCCGCTTGCGACGACCGACGTGGCGGTGCTTCATCTGGCGACACCCGTGACACCCGTGACAACCGTACGGCCGCAGTCGTTCCCGCGCCCGGGAAGCGATGTGCGCGTGGTGTCGTCGTCGCTTTCCGTCGGACAGAGCTGCTGGACCGTCGGCTACGGGCGTCACGACGTGGGCGGCGTCACGACGACCAAGGAGAAGCGCGTTGCACAGGTCCGCGTGCAGTCGCTTGCGTCCGGCAGCCTGTCGGTCGTAGCTGCCGCTGGCCCGAGCGGCGGCATCACCGACGAGGGAGACTCCGGTGGACCCCTGCTCTGTGCGTTCGCAGGCCTTGGTGGAAGCGCACCGTGGCGTGTGGTTGGGGTCGTGTCATGCGCCAAGGACGGCGTCGCGGCCGCGCACCACGAGCAAACCTTCGTTCGAACCGACGGGATTGCCGACTGGCTCGCCCAGGTCGTCGTGAGCTTCCCGCTCGAGGAGCGTTGCACGACGACGGGAGCGGAGATCCCGATGCGATGCGACGGTCAAGCGCTTCAAATGTGCGACGGACAGCGGTGGCGCACCCTCCAGACGTGCTCGGCCACGCAGACGTGCAGCGCGCAACAGGTCAGCTGCCACGGACCTTGATCGTGACGCGAAGCCGTTCGCTGAGGTGGTTCACCGGAAGCACCGTGCGAGCACGTCCGGTTCGCTGCGCTCGCTCGCCGTCCGGTGGGGATTGCACCTAAAACGACACGCCGCACTCGTACCAACACGCGGTCATCGCTCCCGCCGGCGGACTCGCGGCAAAAGAGAACGGCTCCCCAAGGTTGGCCCGGGAGTAGGTCGTCGAGCCGAACAGCGCCGGGTGATTCGCCATGAGGCCCGCCGAGTTGAGGTCGCAGGTCGCGCAAGTGCCGCTCGTGATCGCCGCCTCATTGGGCAACGTGAAGGCGGGGTTCACCAGCTCGCAGTGGTCTTGGCCGAGGTGGTTGGTGTCGGTGATCTTTGAAAAGGGTCCGGCCTGCGTCGGTCCGAGGAAGAGGTCGTAGCGCGTGGGGGAGCACAGAACGACCTTCACCCAAAGGCCGTAAGCCGCTGTGCGATCGAGCACGATCGATGCCCCGGTGCAGCGTTCGGAACAGGGCGAAGGTGGCGGCTCCACTGGCCCCGCGTCAACGACCGGCGGTGGCGGCGGCGGCCCCGCATCGACGCAGGTGATGCCGTCGTCGACGAGGCCGTTGCAGTCGTCATCGAGGCCGTTGCAGATCTCGCGACGACCCGGGCGCAGGCTTACGCATTCGCCCCATTCGGTGCCTGACAGTTCGCCCTTCGCGACCCGACGGCAACGTTGCTCCCCGCAGCTGCCGCAGTTTCGGAGCTCACCGGGCGAGCAGATCGGAGCCGACTCTGCACCCCGTGACACCTCGGTCGACGCACCACCGGGTACCCCGCCGCTCTGCATCGCCGGGGCTAGCTCCGCGGGCGCAGCCCCGTCTTCATGGCTCGTCGTCGAAGAGCACGCGACGAGCGACGTCGCGAGGACGAACCTCCATGCGAACTTCATGGTGAGCGTGCGAGCAAACGCCGGGCCGCGAAGAAAGGCGCAGCAACCCGGGTGGATCGTCGATGCCTCTCGGCAAAGCGGGGGCACAGGCGGCGGCGCCCTGCCGAGGAAGAATCGGGGGCGACGTCTCAAGACGAGCGCCGCCAAACCTCCATTCATCCTCGCGCAGCGTCAACGATTGCCCCGCTGGGACGTGCAGCTGCAAGCAAGGCGCGAGCGGCGAGTGCGCTCCGTGATGCCTTCTCGCCCACAGCGCGGAAAACGCGCCGGGCTCGGCGCGCGGGTGTCGCCGGGGCTCCGGTCCTTCGCTAGCCTTAGCGCCCATGCGGTCTTGGCTTGCGGCCCCCGGCGCTCTCGCTCTCGCTGTGGCGGTGCAGTGCAACTGGCTCGTCGACAGCGAAGACCTGGCGGGCGGCGCCGACAACGCCTTGCCCGATGCGGGCCCCGCGCCGGACGCAGCCGGCGCCGTTGACGGGGCGGCTGCCGGTGACGAGGCTGGCGTCGACGCGCTCTCCGCCGACGCCGCGGCGCTCAACGACGCTGACCACTGTCCCCCGGCCTTCGACGCAGGAGACTGTGACGGCGGCGTAACCTGGCGCGGGCGCTGCTATTGGTCACCCGCCACGACCCTCCGGATCGGCGAGGCGGATGCCCTTTGCGCCGCAAGCGGGGGCTACGCCGCCACCTTCACATGCGCCGACGAGTGGGCGGCCACAAGCATCCTGGTCAACAACGATACGACGTGGACGGCAGGTCGCATGGTTCCGCCGTCGACCGCTTGGAGCTGGTCTACGGGCGAGCCGTTTACTTTCGCCGCGTGGGGGCCGGGTCAACCGCTCGTCGGCGACGCCGGATTCCCATGCATCGCCATCGACAAGTTCACCGTGGCCTGGAGCAACTACGTGAACTGCACGGCGAGCCGGCAGCCGTTCTGCGAGCGAGGTCCGCTCGCGAAGTAGCGCCGCTTACTGGAACTTCTTCAGGATCGCTTCCGCGTCCCCCATCGAGAGCGCGCCGTCCGCGACCAGGTTCACGAGCATCGTGGAGCGGGTCATGTGCCTCTCGAGGTTGATCTCGCAGGCCACGTCTTCCTTCCGCCCCACGGCCCGGCGGCAGTCGATGGCTCCCGCGGTGCGCGCCTTCGCGCTGGCGGAGGTCGGCGCAAACACGTCGGCGAGCGTCTCCGCGAGCGGGCCCGTGATCGTCGTCGTGGTCTTGCCGGCACTCCTGTTGAGCGCTGGCGCTTTCACCACGGCCACGAGCTTGCACAGTCGTGACTCCGGCTCTTCACAGAGGACGCCGAAGTCTTGGTCCTTGAAGCGTGTGCCGACGAAGCCGGGCTTGCGCCCGGCAGCCATCTGGTCCGCGATGGTGCGCGCCCGAGCCGGCAGGGCGCTCGAGTCGATGGCGGCCTCCACCAACTCGTATTCGTCAATCGGCGGCTTCTCGGATGCCTTCCCTTTGGTGAGGGCTCCTTCGTCGACCTCGACGTCGGATGCGTCCGACGACGCGCAGGCGGTGAGCGACAACATTCCCAGGATGATGGCGGCGATGCGGTTCATGCCCAGGCTTCAGCAGGCGCCGTGCCAGCCCGTTCTCCTGGAAAAATGGCTGCTTGCGCTGCACGCCGCGCGGCGGCTCGTGGCCGAGTCGACGGCGGCCGGATCCAGCGGCGCTCCCAACGCACCCCGGCCGCGATGGTCTCTAGAAGCGGAGTCTCGTGAAGCCCTCTGCGCTCGGACTCGACGTGGCCGACGAGCTTGTGGCTCGAAGCGTGAGCCAGACGCCCGCGGCGACGAGCGCCACGGCCCCGACGGCCAACGAAACGTCGGCGACCAGGTAGCGCGCGCGGAGGTCGTCGACGCGACTGGGGTCGCATCGCGGCGCGCACGTCGTTTCGAGGTCGTGGTCGGTCGCGCGTGCGCCGAGACCGACGGCGGCGAAGGTCGCGATGCCTCCGACGCCCAACGTGGCGAGCGTCAACGGTGCCCAGTGAAGGATGGGCTCGCGTGGCGGACGGGCCGGCGCTTCCGTCCGTGTCGGTGCGTCCAAGACGACGTCGACGAGTCGATCTTTCTCACCTGACACCGCCATGACGGTCATGCTCGCGTCGCGCCCGTCGCGGCCCGTCACGTGAACGCGGTGCACTCCCGGATTGAGCGGCAACGGGCGTCCACGAGCGCCCTCCGCGATGAGCTGACCGTCGACGTGCACCGCGCCTGCGACATCGTGTCCCCGCGCGTCGCGCACGCGAAGGATGACCGTGGGCGTCGCGCGATCGGAGCGCTCGCGCCAAAGGGAGCAGTCTTTCCGGATCACCGCTGGGCATGCCGGTAGAGTGCATTGAGCGTAGAGGGCGGTCGCTCGTTGGAGCTCGCCCGCTTGTTCGGCGCGTTGCCCATCCACGTGGGCGTCGAGGCACGCGGTTCGTTCGTCGGCGCGGGCTTCGGCCGAGGCGAGGCCCAGCACGAGCGCGATGGCGGAGCAACGGCGGCGCATCGACGTTCGAGCATAGCCGAACACCCCATGCGGTCGTTGATCAGCGAGTGAGGCACTCGGGACGAAAGCGCTTGATCCCTTCTGTGTCGAAATAGTGGGGGGGATCGCAGTTCGTCGCCGCCGCATCCCGCCTTTGGGCCGCGCTCCCGTGGACGCGACCGCGCTCGCGTGTTGGGGCAGCGTCGCTGGGCGCAGGCGCTGGGTCTCCGCCTTCGGAAGCACCGACGCCGCTCGTGGACGGGGTGGGGGCCGCGGAATCCGGACGTGCGCTGGCGAGATCGGGGGGACCTCCGCCGCCGGTGCGCGGGCCTTCTTCGCGGCTCGGCGCTGGCGTCGGCTCTCGCAGCCGCACGCTGATCGCGACGCCGGCGATCAACAGCGAGGAGAGGACAGCGGCCGTCACCAAGAGACGCGGGGTCTTGCCCCCGGCGCCCGCGCTCTCCGCCGGTGGTGCGCCTCGTGGACCATCGCCGCCGCCCGACACCGTGGGACTCTCCGCTTGCACGACGAGAGCGGCGCTCTTCGCTGGCCTCTGTGCGGCTGCGAGGAGCGTGCTGCGTTGTTGGAGCCGCGCGCCGGCGACGTCGGCGAACCACTCAGCCACGCGGGCGGGTGACGCCGGTCGTATCGCCGCTTCGAGGGCCGCCGCGGCCGCCTCCGCCGTCGCGTAACGGCGTGCTGCGTCGCGCTGAAGCAGCCGCGCGACGACGAGATCGACGCCCTTCGGGACTTCTGGGTTCGTCGCGCTCGAAAGGGGCGGCGTCCAGCCGGGCGCCAGCGCCCCGAGGCGACGCGCCTCCGTCTCGAAGAGCGGTTTGCCGGCCACGAGCTCCCAGAGCACCACGCCCATCGCGTAGAGGTCCGTGCGCCGCGACAAGGGCTCACCGCTTAGCTGCTCCGGCGCCATGTAGGTGGCCTTGCCCACGACACTGCCAGTTTTGGTCGCGTGGACGCGGTCCTTCGCTCGGGCGACCCCGAAGTCCGTCAAGTGCGCCGTCCCGCTGACGCTCACCAGCACGTTCTGCGGCGAGATGTCACGGTGGATTAGCTCGAGCGTCGCGCCATCCTCGCCGGTGGCCTCGTGCGCCGCATGAAGGCCCAAGAGCGCCTGGTGGACGAGGCTCGCGGCGATGGGCACCGGGGTCGTTTCGCCGCGTTCGCGCAGCAACGTCATCAGCTCCCCCAGGGATGCTCCGTGGATGTACTCCATGACGAGGAACACCCGCCCATCGGCCTCGACGGCCTCCAAGAGGCTCACGACGTTCGGGTGGTGAATGCGCGAGGCGATTCGCGCCTCGTCGACGAAGCGCCGCACGTTGTCCGGGCCGTCGGCGACATACGGGTGCATCACCTTGATGGCCACCGGCTGCCCAAGACCCAGGCCCGAATCGGCGCGGCCGAGGTACACCGCCGCCATGCCGCCGGAGGCCAGCCTGCCGACGGTCTCATAGCGGCCGAAACGAAGATTCTGGTCCGGATCGATTTCGCAAGCCTAGCGCACCACAACACGCGTCGACGCGCGACGATGAGCGCGTATTCTTCGCCCATGTCCGAACCCGCTCGCACCGCCAAGCTGGAGCGCAGGCATGGCCCTTCTGTGGTCGTCCGTCTTGTTGTTGAAGCGGGCCGCGACGCGGGCCAATCACTCCTTCTCGACGTGGCGAGCGGCGAGCGTCCGCTCATTGGAACGAGCCCTTCCTGCGCGCTCCGACTGCACGACCCTCACGTGTCGCGGCGCCACCTGCTGCTCGAGCCTTCGAGCGACGGTCTGCTGCTGCGCGACGTCGGGTCGACCAACGGCACGACGATCCACGGGGTTCGGATTCGCGAAGCCATCGTCGATATGGGGGCGCGCGTCGTCATCGGTGAGACGACGCTCCGCGTCGAAGCGGCGACGGAGGCCGTTGCGGCTCTGCCTGAGGCCGACGCGTTCGGGCGCATGGTCGGTGCGAGCCGCGCCATGCGACGGCTCTTTGCCATCGGGGAGCGACTCGCGGCAACGAACGCGCCGGTCCTCGTGGAGGGCGAGACAGGGACGGGAAAGACGCTGTTTTGCGAGTCGCTCCACGAGGCGGGGCCGCGAGCGGACCAGCCGTTCTTGGTCTTCGACGCGTCGGCTGTTCCGTCGAACCGCGTGGCGCCGATGATTTTCGGGGACACGAGAGGTGTTGGGCTTCTCCGTGAGGCAGAAGGAGGCACGCTCCTCATCCAGGAGCTGACCACGATCCCTACCGACGTTCAGCGCCGCCTCCTTCACCTCATCGAACGCGGCGAGGTCATGATGCACGACGGCTTCAGGGCCGCGAACGTGCGCCTGATGTTCTCCTCCCGGCCCGACGTGGATGCGGCCGTCGAAGACGGTCGCGTCCGCGAGGACCTGTTCCAAAAGCTGGTGGTTTCCCGTGTCGCCTTGCCCCCGCTCTCGCAGCGCGCGTACGACACCGACGTCATGGCTCGGCTCTTCTGGACGAAGAGCGGGGGCGCGGGCGAGATTCCCCAGGCGCTCCTCGAGCGCTACGCCGGATACTCGTGGCCCGGCAACGTCCGAGAGCTCGAGAGCACGGTCGCCAAACATGCCGCCGTTGGCCTGATCGACGAGGCACCGGTCGTGCCGAGCGAGGCGTCGGGCATGGCCCTCATCGATCAGCTGCTCGAACGCGACCTGCCCATCGCACAAGCGCGAGAGGAGCTGGTTCTCTTGTTTGAGCGTCGCTACGTGGACCGAGTGCTCAAGCGCTACGGAAACGTTCGAGCGGCCGCAGCGGCGTCGGGGCTCGCGCTCCGATATTTTCGAACGTTGAAGGCGAAGTACGGATACGGCGCCAAGTGACGCGGTGGTCGTCGCGAGTCTCCGCTTGTTTGGTCGCGGGAGCGGTTTCCGTCATCGCGGCATGCACGTGGCTTGCGCCCGATCCGGACCGACTCGACCGAGACTTCGGGCGCGTTGACGCGGGCAGCGTGGAGGATGGCGCGGCCCTGCCACGCACCTGCACCGCGGCGCGCCCTCCGCCTAGGCCTGCCGGCAACGAGAACCCGGGAGGACTCTCGTTGAGCTTCGTCGTCTCCGATCTCGCGCTCGCCCGCGCCGACGCCGGCGTTGGCTTCGATCTCGACGAGAGCTGCACCTGCCCCGACGAACCGAGTTGCACGCCTCCCGCGGGCGCGGGCCCACTCTGCGATGATCCCGGCGGCGTCGACAACGGCCTCGACCGAATCTACTCGAGCATCAAAGCGGCCGAGGTCCTCCTCAGCCCCACAAGTCTGACGCGACGCCTCGCGGAGGGGCGCGACAACTTGCTCATCCAGCTCGAGAGCTACAACGGCGAGGCTGATGATCCGAGTGTGGATGTCTACGCCATCCGGTCGCGCGGAATGCCCGACCTCGCCGATGGCGGCAGCGCGCGCCCCGCCTTCGACGGGACCGATCCGTTCCTCTGCACCGCAGAGGACGTGGTCCTTTGCGGCGACGGTGGCGTCACGCCTGCGGGACAGCCGCTCCGCGGCTACGTGGCGAGTCATGTGCTCGCGGTACCGAACGTTCTGATCGAACTGGCGTTGGTGCAGGGCTTCGGCGTCCGCGTACGCGGTTCGCTTACGGCGCGGCTGGTGCGTCTCGCAGGCGGCGGCTTTCGCCTCGAAGGCGGTCTTCTCGCGGGGGCTCTCGCGCCCGGCGACCTGCTGCAGGCCGTCGCTCGCGCCGAGTTGGCCGGCAACACCACGTTGTGCGAGACGCCCGGGGCGCTCCCCGCCGTAAGAAACCAGCTGTGTGCTGGTCGCGATGTCCGCCTTCTTGCAGGACCGAAGGGGCAACCGTGCGACGCCGTTTCTGGAGTCTTCACGTTCACCGCCGTGCCGTTCGTCGCGAGTGGGACTCGTCCCAACCCCACGACGTCGCTTTGTGATGCCGCGGTGCCGCTCTCCTGCGACTAGCGCCGGGCGGCACGACCGCGCGCCGCCCACCTGGCCGCGGCGGTCGACGTTGGCTCTCACCCGAGGCCCCGCTGCGCTGGCACCGCACCCCGCCTCCGCGCGGTCTTCTGCGACGAATTGGCAACCGCCACCAACTTCGCGGGGTGGCCCGACCGTTGCTCTCCGTGGTCACCATGAACTGCGACGCGAAGAAGGTGAGCTTGCGTGATTGGGGCGTTGGGGCGATGTCAGCCGCGCTCGTGTTGTGGACGGCGGCTTGCAGCCCGGCGTTCGCGGAGGGCGAAACGTCGCAGGAGAGCGCGCTCGAGGATGCCCAAGACACGACGACGCTTCGGCTCCGCGCGGAGACGCAAGGGTCGGTCAACGTCGCGAACGCCTACTGGATGGCGCGGCTCTCGGCTCTTGCCTATCAAAGCGAGCACGCGCAGCGGACCGCGCTCACGGCCCTCGGCGCGCCCATCGACGACGCGCACTACCGCTTCTTCGATCAGGCGGGCATGCAGGCGTTTTACGTCGCTACCGACCATGCCGCGATCCTCGCGTTTCGGGGAACCGAAGGCGGGAGCCTCCGCGACTTGTGGACCGACGCAGCCGCGCTCAATCGTGTCCAGGCATGGGTCGGGCGAGTGCATCGCGGCTTCGAGGAAGGCACCGAAGCGTTGTGGCACGATGGCGGCCTGGGCGACTTTCTTCGAAGTCGACACGGCTACGATCGGAAAGTCGATGGCCCGAGGCCGAGCCGACTTCCGTTGTTCGTCACGGGGCATAGCCTGGGCGGCGCCCTGGCCACGCTGGCAACGATGCGCTCGCTCATCGATGGGTGCCTCGAGGATCAGAGGGCGACCTTGCCGCGTAGCCTCGGCTGCAAGGATCGCCGCATTGTGGTCACCTCGCTGATGACGTTTGGCGCGCCCCGTGTCGGCGACCCGACGCTCGCCGCCTGGCTCGGAGCGGAGCTGAGCGAGCGAGGCGTCTCCGCGCACCGCTTCGTCAACGAGTCCGACGTGGTGCCGCAGGTCCCGGTGATCGACTACCGTCATGTGGCGCTGCGGAACGACGAGGACGCGTTTCTTCGCTACCTCGACGGCGGCGGTCGTCTCGTGTCGGGCCGCTTCAACGAGAACCGCTCGAGTCGCGTGAGCGATCACGGCATCGAGAAATACGTCACGAAGCTCGCGGTGCTCAGCGGCGGGCGGTGAGCGGCCGGCTTCGCCGCACGACCGCGCCGCCTCGCGGAGGCGCTGCACAGATTGGCGTGCGACCGGGGGCCTTCGCGCGCGGACTCCGTTCGTGGCAACCTATCCCCCTTGGCCCGTACACTCTCGTTGCCCGCGTTTTGTAGGCGCACACCACGCCTCGCGCTCCTCCTTCTCGTGCTCACCCTTGTCTCTTGTGCTGCGCACCCCTCAGCCGATGGTCGCGCTGCCGAAGCGGGGCGCGGCAAAGGCACGGCGGTCGCGCGGCCGATCGCACCGTCGTCGCTCCCGCCACGGAGCGACGATTGCCGCCGCGACAGTTGCTTGGGAATCGCGGAGACTTGCGTCAACGTTGGCGGCTGTGGTGGCCGTTGGGCCTGCGTCGAGTGCGCCAACGCGTGGGTGCACAAGCCGGTCGCCTTCTGTGGCTGCGATGGCGTGACATTCTTCACGAACGTCATCGGCTGCGACACACGCGAGTCCGCGCATCCCGGCGCGTGCCCGTGAGCGCCCCTCGGTCGTTGCGGCCAAGTCGCAAGCCTGGTCCTGGCGCCGCCAGTCTCCTTCGACGCGCGTGACGGTCTCGGTCTACGCTGCTCGCATGCGCGTCATCCCCGCCCGTTCGAAGCTCACGGCCGCCACCACGCTTCTCGTCGCTAGCTTCCTCGTGAGTGCCTGCTCATCGTCCACCACCGGCAGCGACGTCACCAACAGCGGCGTCAGCAGCGGCACTTGTGCCGCAGGCCAGGCGTGCTCGAGCTGCGTCGGCAGCGGCTCATGCGACAGGACGTGGTCCGGCAAAGGTTGCACCCTCGCTTGTGACGGCACCGGCTCCTGCTCGCTGACGTGCGCTCAAGGCGGGTGCACGCTCACGGCGACGGGGGGTGGCTCCGCCGCCCTGAGCTGCGCCGGCGGCGGCTGCACGTTGAACTGCAACGGTACCGGCGGCTGCAGCATCAGCGAATGCCCTTCGGGCACCTGCAGCTGCAAGCAAAGCGGGGCCGGCGCTTGCGCGCCGTGAGCCCATCGGCGCGTGCCCCATGCGTCGTGGCCAGGACGGGTGAACGAGCCGCGCTTGGCTAGTCGACGCGGGTCATGGCGACCGTGACGCTCGTCACGTCTTTGCCATCAACCTTCTCGGTCCGCTCCTCGCGACGGTCCACTCGGAGCTTCGAGCCGGGCGGGCAAAGCACCTCACCCTCGTAGGGCTTCTCGGACAACATTCCGATGAGGGGGCAGGTCTTGTGGGTGATTTGCATGGTGCCCGTCCCGCGAAAGTCTTCCGGGACGCTGCCGTTGGCGCTGGTGCTCAAGAAGGGCGCCTCCACCACTGTGGCGCTCTTTTGGTAGGCAGAGAGGTATTCGGCCTTGGTTCCCCGGTGGACCACAGCCTCCTGACTCGGTGGCAGCTTGTTGAGCGCCGAGGAGAGGACCTTGATGGTGTTCGCATAGGGCCGAAGGGCCTCGAAGGCCGCAGCGGGGCATGCCCGCGGGTGCGCCTCACGGCACAGCGTGGACGACTTCCGCAGCGCTCCGTTCATGGCGTCGTAGATGTTGTCCGTCGAGTAGATCCAAATGGCGACGCGCTCCTCGTCGACGAGGTTCTTGCGCAGCGGGTCGTCGGGACTCAACGGGCCGAAGTCACTCGTGTCGCCGCTGATCTTCCCTGCCACGGCGTTCAGAAACGCTCGGTAGTCGCCGCCCTCTCGGCCGCGGGCACGCTGGTCGACCTCGCTCTTGAACGCCGCGAGGGTTGCGGCGTCCGCGCGGTAGCGTGTCAGGGCCACAGCCTCCTCTGGCGAGAAGCGTGTGAGCGTTGCATCGAACGCCGCGGGAGCGTTTGCCTTGAGGGCACCCTCGTCCTCCACGTCCGCTTCCTCTGGAGCGGACGCGCAAGCGAAAAGCGTTGCCGAAATGACACCAGCGAGAGCGGCTCGGAGCATGTTCGCGACGCTGCACCGGGCGTGCCGCGTGCGTCGCGAAGCGGCGATCCGGGGGGCGTGCCGCGCGGGATCCCGAACTGTGCGCCTCGCCCGCCCGCGGCGGCGCCTAGAGCGTGCTCACGAGCCTGCTCGTGAAGAGAAGTCGCCGCCGCGCCTCAAACGGCGCCACGACGTCGACGCCACCTTCGCCGATCGTTGCCTCGAGGCGACAGGACGAGGGTCAACGTCCAACACTGGATCGGCCCACGGCCGAGGGGAGCGGCTACAGGTCCTCGCAGCGGCACGTGGCGAAGAGGCGCTCCTCGTGACGGTGGCGGAAGCGGGCCTCGGCCTCTTCACCGGCCCGACGTCCTCGCTCGCGAATCGAGGCGCTCCTCGGGCATCGAGCGGGCAAACGAATCGTGGCCCGCCCACGCTGTCACGTTCCGGGGTTCTCCATCGACGCCCACGAGCCTGCACGTTTACGACCCATCATCGTTCGTCGTCATGAGGCTCGCGATGTAGGAAGCGCCGAGGTCGCGACGCCAATGCGCCATCGCTCACGAGTAGTGGTCGAAGCCGGTGCCACCACTGCCATCGAAGCTGCCGCCGTCGAAGGTGCCGTCGAAGCCGCCAGCCTCGGGCGCGTGGGCGTCGACTGGCGCGCCGACTTCACTCGCAGCGCTCGCCGCCGCGTCAGAGAGTGTGCCCGGGTCGCCCTGCTCAATCACTATGTAGCCGCCAACGTCGCCACTCGGGTTCACGGGACCCATGAAATCGGGCGAGCCCGGGAGACTTGGGGCAAACGGTGTGAACTCCGTGAACGTCCCGCCGACGCTCGTGCCGTCGCTGTACCCTTCCAGCGTGAAGAGCGTGAGCTCGCCCACCGCGCCGAGGTCGCTGCCCGAGGTCGCGACGGTTAGGGCAACGTCACCGCTAGGGTCGACTTGGCTGAGATCGCCCATTGGGTTCCCGAGAGGAGCAGGCGCGGCGGCGGGCCGTTGGGCGGCGGCGTCGCGGGCGTCGAGAATGGTGTCGTCGACGTCGGGGTGAAACGGCGTGTTCGTCGAGGGTGAATCGCGAAGAATGGTCTCACGAAGCTCCGCTTGATACCGGTTCATCTCGGCCTGGTCGCGAGCCCAAGATTCGGCGTTGCGCTCGTAATTGTTGAGCTCCGCGGGCGTATTGATGGTGCGGGGCGTTTGGTCCGGCCACGCATCGTTGGAAGCGTCTAGGTCGCGGTCGAAGCGAGCGAAGGCGCCCGGTGAATCGAGCGGCGTCCGGGCGTCTTCGACGTTGGCCGAGTCGCGGTTGCCTTCCCAGCGCAACCCGCCAGTGACCTCTCCAAGGGTAGCGTCGTCCAGTTCGGCGAGTGCCCCAGGAGCGAGCGCCGACAGTGTCCCGCTTGCGGTGAGCTTCAAGTTGACGTCCTCTGCTTGGCGGGCGCCCTTCGCGGACGGCCCGGCGAAACAATCGGTGCGGCGCAGTCCTGTCGAGCACCCTTCGCCGCTACCGACGTCCGTCGCACTCCAGGGGTTGGGGCCAAATCACTGAGCATCGATTCGTTGGTCATGGCGGTCCGTGCTGCAGCCGCCATGCCGCGAGCGAACCGCGACTTTTGCCGCGGTATTTTCGTGGATACCTCGTGATCCAGTGCAAGCGCTTGTCGTTATCGGCGAGTGGCGTTGCCGCCGGCAACCCAAGGGGCACGCGTCATCAACGCCGCCGTTGCACTGATCCCCACGGTCCACCCCCGGCGCACCGCGAACCGTTCTTCAGCAGCGCGCGCGCCACGGGCGCTTACGTAAGCATCGCTGCGAAAACACGACGCGCGCCCGCGAGGCCTCTGACGCCCCCGCTCGTCGGCCCGCCACAAACTGGGAATCGCTTGGCCCCTCCGCCTACGCTTCCACTTGGCGCGCCGCCCTTCGCGAGCGCACCTGGAGCGAGTCACATGAAGCGTAGCCCCAACGTTGCTCTCGTCCGCTGGATGGCCCGTCGCGCCGCCGCGTTCACGTTGGCAACTGCACTGCCCCTCTACGCGATCAGCGCGAGCGCGGCACCGGCGCCGAATCACCTGAAAGAAGTGCGCGTCGAAGAGACGCGCGACGGCGCTCAGGAGATCGTCGTCGTTGGCACGCAGGGCTCGACCTACAGCGCCCGCCTCGAGGGAGGCGGCAAGCGTCTGCTCGTCGACCTCGCCGGCACCGACACGGCCAAGGCCATCGAAGCCGTCACGCCGAAGACCGGCGTTGTCGGCGGGGTCATGGCCACGACCTTCGGGGAAGGGGACGCGCGCTCCACGCGCCTCACCATTCACCTTAGAGACAAGGTCACCTACCGCATTCGCCCCGACGGCGCGACGCTTCGCATCGCCCTCTCGCCGGCCGCCGAGACCAACGCGGCGCCGGGCAGCGCGCAAGCGAAGACCGGCTCCGATGACGGCCAGCTCTCGCACGTCAAATTCGATCGCGGCTCCGGCCGGAGCCCCGAGCGCATCCTCGTCTCCGTCAGCGGAAGCCCGAC
Source organism: Myxococcales bacterium (assembly GCA_016703425.1). Taxonomy (NCBI): domain Bacteria; kingdom Pseudomonadati; phylum Myxococcota; class Myxococcia; order Myxococcales; species Myxococcales bacterium. The sequence continues at coordinate 335,634 of JADJCA010000007.1, read as the reverse complement.
CTACGCCGTCACGCAGCTCCCCGACAAGCGCCTCCGCCTCGAGATCCGCAAGACCCGCGTCCCCGAGAGCGAGAAGCGCACGATGGACGTCGCGTCGCTCAAGGGCACCGTGAAGAGCATCAGCATCTTCGACGATCCGTCGGCCAGCGCGGCCATCGTCGAGGTTTCGCGCGACGGCGACTCGCAAGGCTCCGTGAGCATCGAGGACGGCAAGCTCGTCTGGGCCTTCGACGCGCCCACCGGGACCGTGGGTAAGGGCGTCCGCCGCACCGTGACGGTCGCGCGGGAAGAAGCGCCCGCCGACGTGCCGAAGATCGAGACCTCGATTCGTCCCGAGATCTACGTCGAGACCGAGAAGGGCGTTCAAGCCGGCTTCACGCAGGGTGTTGCTGGCCAGGTTGGCGGCGAGAACCGCCGCTTCGCCGGTCGACGCATCGACCTCGATCTCAAAGACGCCGACATCCACAACATCCTTCGGCTCCTCGCCGACGTGGGTCGCGTCAACATCGTCACCGCCGACGACGTGCAAGGCAACATCACCATCCGCATGCGCAACGTCCCTTGGGACCAAGCGCTCGACGTGGTGCTCCAGGCCAAAGGTCTCGGCATGGTGCGGCAAGGGAACCTGATTCGCGTGGCGCCGATGTTCACGCTCCAGAAGGAGCGCGAGCTCAAGCTCACGCAACAGAAACAAGAGCTGGAGCTGGCGCCCCTCGAGACGCGCCTCATCCCCGTCAGCTACGCCAGCGCCGACGAGCTGCAAGCGCGCGCGAAGGACTTCCTCTCGCCGCGCGGCTCGCTCGCCGTCGACACGCGCACGAACGTGCTTATCGCCCGCGACGTGGCCGGCAACCTGAACCACATCGAGGAGCTGGTTCGCTCCCTCGACACGCAGACGCCGCAGGTGCTCGTCGAGGCGCGCATCGTCGAGGCCACGAGCCGCTACCTCCGCGACGTCGGTATCCAGTGGGGCGGTGACGCGACCTTCAGCGAAGCCACGGGCAACCCCACGGGCGTCGCGTTCCCGTCGCGCGCGGGCATCTCCGGCGGTAACTACGACAACCTGACGCCGACGGCCGGTCTCTCGCCGTTCCAGCGCAACATCCCGAACCCGAACTTCGCCGTGAACCTTCCGGCCACCGTCGGTACGGGGCAAGGCGGTGCGCTCGGTCTGTCGTTCGGCTCCATCGACAACAACTTCAACCTCGGCGTGCGCCTCTCGGCGGCCGAGGCGAGCGGTATGCTCCGCATCGTCTCGAGCCCGCGCATCTTGACGCTCGACAACCGCGACGCGCGCATCAGCCAAGGAACGCTCATCCCGTTCTCGCAGGTGAGCGCCCAAGGCGTGCAGACGACCTTCCAGGAAGCGAAGCTGCAGCTCCTCGTGAAGCCGCACGTCACCGCCGACGGCTCCGTCGCGATGCACGTTCGCATCAACCGAGACGAGCCCGACTTCAACCAAACCTCGGCCCGTGGCGATCCGACCATCTTGAAGCGCGAAGCCGAGACCGATCTCCTCGTCATGGACGGCCACACGGCGGTCATCGGTGGCATCTTCACGCGCAACACCGGTCGCAACCTCGATCAGGTGCCGTTCTTCGGCGACATTCCGATCCTCGGCGTCCTCTTCCAGCGTCGCCGCGCGAGCGATTCGCGCAACGAGCTCGTCATCTTCCTCACGCCGCGCATCGTCAACCGCGCCGAGGCCCTCGGACGGTAACACGGCGAAGTCGCCGCACGCCCGGCGGCTTCCGTCGGGCGGGTGCGTCAGCGTCGCGGGCGCGGGAGGTTGTACTTCTCCATGCGCCCGACGAGCGCACGGCGCGTGATACCGAGCACCTGCGCCGCCCGCGTTTGGTTAAGGGTTGGACGGCGGCCGCGCGGCGCGCATCTCCGGCGGGAGGTTGTCGACGGTGATGACGCCGCGGGCCTCGATGACCATCCGCTCGACGGTGCTCCGGAGCTCGCGCAGGTTGCCGCGCCACGGCTGACGCTCGAGCGTCGCGATGACGTCCGGTGAGAAGCGCGGCGTCGCTCGCTCGAGCAGCTCGGCGGCGCCGGCCGCGAACAACGTGATGAGGCTCGCGATCTCGCCGTGTCGCTCACGGAGCGGAGGCACGGGCATGCTGACGGCATTGAGCCGCGCATAGAGCTCGGGCAAGAAGGTGCCGTCGGTCGCCGACGTCGCCAGATCGGCGCTCGACGTCGCAATCCAGCGCACGTCGACGGGATGTGTCCCGTTGCCGCCGAGTCGGACCACGGCGCGCTGCTCGAGGACGCGAAGCAACTTCACTTGTGTGGGCTCGGGAAGCGCACCGACCTCACGGAGCACGAGGGTGCCGCCGCGGGCCGCGTCGAGGACGCCGGCCTTGCCGGTGGTGGTGCCCGGAACGGCGCCGGCTTCGTAGCCAAAGAGCTCGCCATCGACGACGTCTTCCGGCAACGCCGCGCAGTCGAACACGACGAAGGGGCCCTGCGTGCGCGGCGATCGATCATGAAGGCGCCGCGCGAGGCGTTGCTTGCCGACGCCTCGCTCGCCGACGATGAGAACGCAGCGCGCGTCGTCGGTGGCTCGGTCGGCCCGTTCGAACAAGGCCGCCATCGGGGCGCTGGTCGCCACGACGGGGGCCGGAGCACGCTTCCGCGGCTTGGTCGATTCGTTGCTCTCGTGGGGGAAGAGGTCGACGAGCACGGCGCCGTCCTCCGGGAAACTTCGAATGTCCGTCGCGACGATGCCCGCGAGCGTCGGGGGATCGTCCTTGAGGCACGACGCGACGGCCTCGAACCACTCGATGGCCGCGGCGCGCGGGATGCCCGGCAGCAAGATCGACATGACGTTCTCGCCGGTCACGGCGAGGGTGGCCGAGGGCGGCGCGAGGCCGACGACGACGGGCAGCCACCGCGCGACTTGTTCGCCGCGCAGGGCACCTACCGTGAGCGGTTGCTCGTTGCCGCGACCCACGGCGAGGTTGGTGCGCAGAAGCTGTTCGAGATCGGTGGCGAGCGCCTCGCGACCGACGGCCCAGCGTGCCTGCGCCGTCGACGGGCCCTCGTAGACGACGGCGATGACGTCACCGAGGGAGAAGAGCTGGCTCAGCGGCAAAACGCACGCTTCGTTGGGAACGAGCGGCTGAACACCGATGCGCGTGCCGTTGGCGCTGCCGAGGTCTGTGAGCGATAGGCCCGAAGGACCGGACGTGAGCGCCGCGTGAAGGCGCGAGACGGTGCTGTCTCTCACGACCACTTGCGCCTCGGTGCCGCGACCCAGGACGTAACGGCCCTGGTGCGGCAGTGAGGCGACCTCGATGGTTTGACCCCCAACGAGAAGGCGCAGGCTCCGAAGGGGGCTCGGTGCCGGGGGGGCGTCGACTCTGTGGGCGGGAGCGTTCAAGGGAGTGATTATCTCTCGGGCGGGGAGCAGGTCACAAGGGGAGCGATGGGCGGTCTCTTCGCGGAGGCTTTCCCGCGCTTGCACGGGTGCAGGGCTAGGGGGTGTCATAGACTCGACACGCTCCCATCACACCACTCACCATCGTCGCCACCTGTGGTCTCGGCGAGGAGTCCATCGTCGGTGATCTCGATCAAGGCATGGCCGTTTGCGGTGGGCTCCCAATTGGAGATTCTCGTCCTCATGGCTGATTCCCTCGTGTCCGGGTGGCGCGGGCGGGCGGTGAGACTGTTTCAGCAAGTGCGTTGGCTTCGCTGCCGTTGGCTACGACGCGAGTCTGCGAGGCGGGAGCATCGCGGTGGCCGCCCAGGCGCGCCAAGATCTGACGCTGAACCTGGGAGAGCCAGGCGCGGAGCTCGTCGTGCTCCTCCGTCGTGAGGTCGCGCCCGCGTCGCGCCGGCGACGGCACAAGTGCAAGGATGGTCGTGTCGAAGGGCGCGTTGGGGGTCATGGGAGGGCCTGGTGCGTCGCCGGCGCGACGGAAAACTTCAGTGCAGCTGACGCGCCAGCGCGCAAAGCGACCAAATTTCAGCCCAAATAGGCGTTGCGCCGGGCGTACCGAACGCCCGCGGTACAACTTGGACCGGCTGCGTACACAGTTGAGCTGAGCACCTCGTTGGGGTGATTGCCGCGCGCGGCGGTACGTTGCCGCACAGGGCTAATCTCGAACCTCCGGGCGGCGATCACGTCTCCAACAGGCGCCACTCCGCCGAACGTCGGCTCTTCGGCGCGGCCCCAAGGGGTCGGCACCATCGTGGCGGCCGTGGCGGTGCCAGGCCCGCAGCGTCTCCGCGAAGTCGGCGTCACCGCTCCTCCGCGCCGCGCCGTTCAGGGGGCGACCACGTCGGCCATGTTGCCTAGGTTGTCGTTGTTGGACAGGTCGGCGCGCTCGATGAGCTCGTTCGCTGCCCAGCGGCCGAGCGCCCCGCCCACCGCGGCGCCGACGGGGCCGCCAACGACTGCGCCCAACGCACCGCCAGCCTGCGACAGAGCGTAGCCGAGCACCGCGTAGCCGACCTCTCTGTCGGCGGAGGGCGTGTGGTCGTAAACCGGATCATGGTAGGGCTGTCGCTCCGGCGCACGCTCCGGCGCCGACGTCGGCGTGCGAGGGCCATCGTCGGCCCACGGGTTGTTGCCGCCTATGACGTAGACCCCGCGCTGCGGGTCTTGCGTGATCGAGGGCTCCGTGGCGGGCGGCAGCGGATCGGGCTCGACGTGAACGCTACCGGCGGAGTTGTAGGCGCCAGCGTCGTTCGGATCGATGTCGAGTGATGCAACGAATGGCTCGTCCGTCACGTCCTGCGATGGGTCCACGGAAGGATCGAAGCCGAGATCACCGGCGGCATCGAAGCCGAGGTCACCGGCGGGATCGAAGCCGAGGTCACCGGCGGGATCGAAGCCGAGGTCACCGGCGGGGTCGAAGCCGAGTCCGCCAGAGGGGTCGAACCAACCTCCTCCTCCTTCGTCAATGGCCACAACGTCGAGGAAGCCGCCGCTGGACTCGGCCAGCACTGCCTCGTCGGTTATCTCGCTCATGCGCGAGTCGGCAGAGCCCTGCGTGGCAGCGGGAAAGAAGGTCTGGATGAGCTTCATGGCGAGTGTTTCTCCGGTTGGCGGGCAACTTCAACGGTGCGTACTTGTGAGGTCGGAGCGCCGCGACGGCCCCCGAGTTGAGCGAGAAGCCCGGATTGCACGGCCGACAGCCAGCCCCGGAGCGCATCGTGCTCTTCCGTCGTGCGGTGACGCGCCCGTCGCGGCGGAGCCGGACGCTTTGCAACGAGGGTCGTGTCGCGGGAGTGGGCGGTGCTGTTCATGACGAAGCCGTTGGAGGCCGGACGGAGACTTACCGTTGCAGCGGTCGGGCCAGGTCACGGACGCCGAATCTTGCGGGCCGAAGTGGCGGTGAAGAGGCGGACCGACCCGCGTCGGTACGATTTGGACCGCCTGCGGCAGCGCGCTCGGGGCGTGGCATTTTATGCGCTTGCCTCGCGAGGCAGGCGATTGCCGGAGGAGGCTTCCCTCGCGAGGCGCCGGCGCAAAGGCGCCCGCTTCGCTACCTAGAGGCCGTGGCCCTTCCGCGGCACGTTATGCTGCTCCCGTGCATCGCACCGCTTACGCAACCCGCGTCCTCGCCGCTGTTCCCGCCTTCGCTGCGCTCGCGCTGCTGGCGGCCACCGCATCCAGCTGCGTGAAGAAGAATCCCGGCCCGCCGCCCCCGCCGCTCGCGTACCCGTATTCCACGCCCACAGCCTACGCGCCGACGTATCCAACGCAGGTGCCCCCGCCGGCGCCGCCTTATGCGCCGCCCGTTGCCACGGGCATTGGCCCCGCCGCGCCGCCGCCCGTTGCGCCACCGCAACCGGCCGGTATCGCGCCGGCGCCTGGCATTCCCTGCGGCAGCGACAACGAAGCGCAATGCCCCTTCGGTCGATGCGTGCGCGGACGCTGTGGTGGATGCTCGACGAGCGCCGATTGCAAGACCGGTGCAGGCTGCATCCCGACGTGGTTCGGCGGGAGCTGCTGGCCCGGTGGCCCCGTTGCGTCGCCATCGCCCGCGCCGCCCCCCGCGCCAGCACCACGTCCCACGCCGCCGCCGGTCGTCATGACGCCCATTCCAGTGCCGGCGCCCACGCCGGCTCCCACGCCGGCTCCCACGCCGTCGCCAAACCCCGGCGACCCCTTCGCCGCGGCCCGCGAGCGATGCGTGCAGCTTACCAACATGTATCGTGCACGCGTTGGCGTCGGGCCCGTGGCCCGCGATCCGTCCTCAGAGGCCTGCGCCGACAACCAGTCGGCGGCCGATGCCCGCACCCGCGTGGCTCACAAGAACTTCGGCAGTTGCCGCGAGTTCGCGCAGAACACCTGCCCCAACTACCCCGGCGAGAACGTCGATCAGGTCATGACGCGGTGCTTTCAGCAGATGTTCGACGAGGGGCCCGGCGGCGGTCACTACGACAACATGACGCGGAAGAAGTACACCCAGGTCTTTTGCGGCTTCGCGCAGCTTGGCGGCGGGCGCTTCTGGGTCAACCAGGATTTTCGCTGAGGGAGCGCGCGGCGTCTCTGTAACCGCGCCCTTTTCGTCCCGAAAATGGCAAACTCGCCGGTCACCGCATGTCGCTCGAAACGCGTTTTCACCGCTGCTCCTGTGTTGGCCTCCACTCCGTCTCCCTTCGCGAAGAGCGCACGGAAGAGCTCGCGCTAGAGCGAAGCGAACGCGCTCTTGCGCGGCCCTTTGGCCTCGCCACGTCGACGCGCCACTTCGAGCCCGACAGGCCCTTCGCCGTCACGCACCTCGCGGCCGAGCTGACCCTCGACTTCGACGCGCGCCGCGTGAGCGGCGAGGTCACACTCTCGCTCCGCCGCGTCGACCCCGCGGCCGCCGAGATCACGCTCGACGCGGTGGGCTTCGAGGCCCCCACGGCGCGCCTCGACGGGAAAGACGTCCCTTGCCACAACGACGGCAAGACGCTTCGTGTGCCCATTCCGGTCCCATTCGCCGAGGGGCGACTCACGGTCAAGTACGCGGCGACGCCGCGCCGCGGTCTCTACTTCCTCGCGCCCGACGAGCACGTGCCGGGACGTCCGCGCCAGGCGTGGACGCAGTGCCAAGACGAAGACGCGCGCCACTTCATCCCGTGCCACGACAAGCCGCACGTGAAGATGACCACGGAGATGCGCGTCACCGTGCCCAACGGTTTCACGGTGCTCTCCAACGGCGCTCTCGCGGCGAAAGACACGCCGGCGCTCGGCGCGTGGACGTTCCACTGGAAGATGGATGCGCCGCATCCGAGCTACCTGCTCACCGTGGTTGCTGGCGAGTTCAGTGAGACGACGGCCAGCGCAGGCGGCGTCCCCCTCTCGTACTTGGTGCCCAAGGATCGCGCCGGCGACGTGGAGCGGACCTTCGGCCGGACGCCGGACATGCTCACGCACTTCGGAGAGCTCCTCGGCGTCCCCTATCCCTGGAACAAATACGCGCAGGTGGTCGTCAGCGACTTCATCTTCGGCGGCATGGAGAACACCACGGCCACGACGCTCTACGAGCACCCGCTCCTAGACGCGCGTGCCGAGCTCGACATCACCTCCGACGACCTCATCGCCCATGAGCTCGCGCATCAATGGTTCGGCGACTACGTGACGTGCCGAGACTGGTCCGAGGGCTGGCTCAACGAAGGCTTCGCGACCTTCATGGAGCACGTCTTTCGCGAGCACCGCCTCGGCAAGGACGAATACGACTACGGCCTCCGCAGCGATCTCGATGCCTATGTGTCGGAGGCGCACGGCCGTTATCGTCGTCCCATCGTCTCGCAGCTCTACGACGCGCCGACGGACCTCTTTGACCGCCACCTCTACGAGAAGGGTGGGCTCTTCTTGCACGTCCTTCGTATGGAGCTCGGCGACGCGCTCTTTTGGAAGGGCGTTGGCGTCTACCTCAAGCGTCATGCCCACGGCGTGGTCGAGACGCGCGACCTCATGCGGGCCCTCGAAGAGGTCAGCGGCCGCAGCTTGGGGCGTCTCTTCGAGCAGTTCGTGCATAGGCCCGGTCACCCGGAGCTCGATGTCACGGTGACCTGGGAGAAGGGCGTCCTTTCGCTCGCCGTCAAGCAGACGCACGCGCACACCGACGATGTCCCAGTGACCTTCGAGCTGTCGTTCTATGTCGATCTCGTCGACGCCGACGGTCGTGAGCGCCGGGAACGCATCGCCGTGCGTTCGCGCGCCGAGACTTTCGCGCTTTCGAGCGCCGAACGACCGGCCTTCGTCGTCATCGACCCAGACTTCCGCGTGCTCGGAGAGGTCTCCCTCAAGGTCCCTGACGACATGCTCCATGCTCAGCTCGCGGGCGCGAAATCGGCGCGCGGCCGCTGGCTCGCGGCGCTGTCGCTCTCGCGCAGCGATACGTCGCTGACCGTGGCGGCCCTCGCCAAGTGCCTCGCCAACGACGAGGAGTTCTGGGGCGTTCGCTCCGCGTGCGCCGAGGCGCTTGGCCGCATTCGCGGCAAGGAGAGCGAAGCGGCTCTCCGCGGCGCCGTGTCCGTCGCTCATCCGAAGGTGCGGCGCGCCGTCTGCGCCGCCCTCGGCGCGTTCCGAACGACGACCGCCGTCGAGGCGCTCAAGCCGAAGGCGCTCAAGGATCCGAGTTACCTCGTCGAGGCGGAGGCGGCGCGGTCTCTCGGTCGCACGCGGCAGACGTCGACCTTCGAAACGCTCGTCGATCTCCTCGAGCGGTCGTCTTGGGCCGACGTGATTCGCGGCGCCGTCATCGATGGCCTCGCGGCCCTTCGTGACGACCGCGCGACGCCTCACCTCCTGGCGCGAACGCGTTATGGCCACAGCACGCGGACGCGTCGCGCCGCCATCGCAGCCGTGCCCAAGCTCATGAGCGATCGGCGCGGTCGCGAGGCCCTGGAGGAGCTCCTCGATGACGACGACCCTCACTTGCGCATGGACGTCGTGCGCGCGCTCGCCGAATACGGCGACACCAAGGCACGGCCGGCGCTAAGGGGGCGCCTCGAGGTCGACCTCGACGCGCGCGTTCGGCGACGCATTCGCGAAACGCTCCGCGACATGGGCGGCGAGGGCAAACGCGCCATGGAGTCACTGCGCGAAGAACTCGAGAAGCTCCAAAACGAACACGCGGAGTTGAAGGCGAAGGTGAGCGCCCTCGCGGCACGCGTCACCCCGGAAGAGCCGGCGGGCGCGGCCAAGGGGGCCGCGACGCAGGCGACCAAGAAGCCCAAGAGCAAGCCCGCCAAGAAGGAAGGCTCACGATGACCGAAGTGCGCGCCGAGCGACGAGGCAAAGTCGCTCTCTTTACGCTCAATCGCCCCGATCGCTCCAACGCGCTCTCGCGCGGCGTCCTGCTCGAGCTCGGGCGCCTCGCCCGCGAAGCCATTGGCGACCCCGCCGTCTCCGCCATCGTGCTCACGGGGGCGGGCCAAAAAGCCTTCTGCGCCGGCGCCGACTTGAAAGAGCGCCAGGGCATGACGGAGAACGATATCCGCGTTCAAGTCGAGCTCTATCGGAGCGAGCTCGGGCCCCTTGATCGCTCACCCAAGCCCGTCGTCGCGGCGCTCAACGGCGTCGCCCTCGGCGGCGGCCTCGAGCTGGCGCTCGTGTGCGACTTGCGCGTGGCCGTTTCGTCGGCGGTGCTCGCGCTGCCGGAGACGACGCTCGGCATCATTCCTGGTGCTGGGGGTACGCAAAGGCTCACGCGCCTCGTCGGTGAGGCCCGCGCGAAGGAGCTCATCCTCTTGGGGCGCCGAATCGGCGCGGCGGAGGCCTTGTCCTTCGGCCTCGTCAATCGCGTGGTGCCCGACGGCGTCGACCTCGTCGAAGACGTGCTCGCTTGGATCGAGCCCATCACTCAGGGCGCGCCCATCGCGCAGGCGGCGGCCCTCGAAGCCATCGATCGCGCCGGCGACACGACCCTCGAGCTAGGGCTCGAGCTTGAGAAGGTGAGCTACGACAAGGTGCTCGTCTCGGAGGATCGCCGCGAGGCGCTGCGCGCGTTTGCCGAGAAGCGAAAGCCCGACTTCAAGGGCCGCTGAGCCGAGCCGAGCGTCCCCAGCGGAGGAGGGCCGGGCGCTCGATGAACACGTAAGACGCGGTGCCTGCGGCGATGGCCAACGCGAGCGCGGCGATGCCTACGAGCGCGCCGTGGAGCCAAGGCGCAGCGGGCATCGGGAGCGCGGCCGCCGCGCGCCTCACGGCTTCGAGGGCGAGCTGATGGAACAGGAAGACGCCGTAGCTGACGACCCCGAGGCCCGTTAGCCATCGCCACCGCGCAAAGCGCTGCACGACGCCCGAGCCCGTCGCCGCAAAGACGAGCCCCGCCAGCGAGAGCGACACGAGCGCGTAAGGCGCGCCGCCGCCGCGGTGCCCGTAGAGCTGCGCGTCGAGGCGAAAGGCGACGAGCAACCCCGCCAGCGACGCGGCGGCGAGGCCATCGGCGTGAAGGCGGGGGAGGCGCGGCCTTCGCGTGGCGAACGCCGCGGCGGTCATGCCGAGAACGAACTGATCGAGTCGCGAACTGATGAAGCGGCGCTGCGAGAGCTCGAGAAGGCCCGGCCACGTTGCCGTCTTCTCAAGGGCGAGCTCGTGGAGGGCGGCGCGCGAGAGCCACGCGAAGAAGAAAAGCGCGATGGCCCACGGGATAGCTCGCGTTCCCGGCGAGAGGACGCGAGGCGCGAGCCAAGGGAAGAGCAGGTAGAAGCTCACCTCGGTCGTCAACGACCAGCTCGCGCCGATGAGAACGAGGCCGCCCGGCGAGAGGTACCCTTGGAGCATCAGCGCATGCGTCGCGAGTGCCGCTGCCGCGTCGCCAGGCGCGAGCGCGACGATGCGTTCTCGAAAAACGAGCGCGGCGGCGAAGACCGCAAGGGCGTAGGCGGGCACGAGCCGAGCGGCGCGACGGCGAAAGAACGTGGCGGCGGGTTGCACGGGCTGGTTCGACGCCGCGCGCGCGAGCCAAGGCAACGACAGCGTGAAGCCCGAGAGGACGAAGAAGAGGTCCACCCCGACGTGAGCGTGTGAGACGGTCGCCTCGACGAGCAGCCCGAGCGGGGAGGGGAGGCGCGAACAGAATTGACCGAGGCTCGGCCGGTAGCCGTCGAGCAGGTGCTGGAGGAACACGGCGAGCACGGCGAGCCCGCGCAAGCCGTCGAGCGCCGGCAAAGGCTCCGTGCCCGCCGAGGTCGTGCGGGCCGAGAGAAGCGAGGCGAGCGAGGGAAACGGGGCCACCGATCGCTCGTTTCGATATCACCGGCGACGAGCCGCTGGCAGGTCAACCGCCTGGTCGCGCCCGATTCCGTTCATCGCGGCTGAAAGTTGCGATAGCGTGCGCGCCGATGTTGCGCGACCGAGAACTCGAAGAGGCCCGTACCCGCATCGAAAAGGGCGGCGCGGAGAAGTACCACAAGAAAAATGGCGAGAGCGGCAAGCTCTTCGCGCGCGATCGCATCGCGCGCATCATCGACGCGGGCACGTTCGTCGAAGACGCGGCCTTCGCCAACAACCTCGACCCCGAGCTCCCCGCCGACGGCGTCATCACCGGCACCGCCAAGGTCGACGGCCGCGTCGTCGCCATCATGGCCAACGACTCGACGGTGAAGGCCGGCTCGTGGGGCAAGCGCACCGTCGAGAAGATCTTGCGTATCCAAGAGACGGCGGAGCGGCTCCGCGCCCCCCTGCTCTACCTGGTCGATTCGGCCGGCGCGCGCATCACCGATCAGATCGAGATGTTCCCGGGCCGGCGCGGCGCCGGGCGCATCTTCTTCAACGAGGTGCGCCTCTCGGGCCAGGTGCCGCAGGTGTGCTTGCTCTTCGGCCCGAGCGCCGCTGGTGGCGCGTACATCCCGGCCTTCTGCGACGTCGTCTGCATGGTCGAAGGCAACGCGAGCATGTACCTCGGCTCGCCGCGCATGGCCGAGATCGTCATCAAAGAGAAGGTGACGCTCGAGGAGATGGGCGGCGCGCGCATGCACTGCAGCGTCTCCGGCTGCGGCGACGTACTGGTGAAGACGGAGGAAGAAGCGCTGGCTTTCGCGAAGCGTTACCTCTCGTACTTCCCGTCGAACGAGGGGCTGCTCCCGCCCGCGGCGCCGCCCCGCGAGCCCCGCTCATCAGGCAAGCGCATCGAGGACATCATTCCGCCGGAGGAGAGCAAGTACTTCGACATGCACGCCGTCATCGGCGAGCTCATCGACGAAGGCTCGTTCCTCGAGATCAAGGCGCTCTTCGCGCGCGAGATGATCACCGGCCTGGCTCGCATCGAGGGGCGCGTCGTGGGCATCGTCGCCAACCAGCCGAAACACCTCGGTGGCACGCTCTTCGTCGACTCAGCCGACAAGGCCGCGCGCTTCATTTGGCTCTGCGACGCCTTCAACATTCCGCTGCTCTACCTGGCCGACGTCCCCGGCTTCATGATCGGCTCCAAGGTCGAGCGGCAAGGCATCATCCGCGCCGGCGCCAAGATGATCGCGGCGGTGAGCGAAGCGACGGTGCCGAAGATCAGCGTCATCTTGCGCAAGGCCTACGGCGCGGGCCTCTACGCCATGTGCGGGCCAGCCTTTGAGCCCGACGCTTGCCTCGCCTTGCCGACGGCGTCGATAGCGGTCATGGGGCCCGGGCCGGCGGTGAACGCGGTCTACTTCAACAAGGTGCAAGAGATCCCCGAGGGCCCCGAGCGCGAGGCCTTCGTGAAGAAGCTCCAAGACGAATACCGCGCCGACATCGACATCATGAAACTCGCCGCCGAGATGGTCGTCGACTCGGTCATCTCGGGCGACCGGCTCCGCGCCGAGATCGCAGAGCGCTTCGCCCGCCTCGAAGGGCGCCGCGACGTGCGACCGCGCAGAAAACACCTCGTTCCGCCAGTTTGATGGCTTTCCGCTGTTGGGTGGGCCGATGACCAGGAGGCTTCTCAACCGGAGCGACGGCTACCCAATTGGAGTCGTCCATGTGGGGGCGCGGCGCGCAACGAGGGCGAAAAGCACGAGTTCCGTGTCGGCACGGTCGGTGCTTGGAGTTGGGCACCATGAAGACCCGCGCCCTGCTCGCAACCCTCGCCGCCCTGACGCTCGCTACCGCTGTCGGATGCTCCTCCGGCACCGAGTCCACGTCCGATGTGGATCAAGGAGCTGTCGAGCTAGCTCATCCCGAGGTTGATGGTAGCTTCTCGGTCCCGCTCAAGGCGGGCGGCGAGACCTACAAGGTCAAGTTCAGCTTCAAGATGTCGGAGATCGATCTCCACGCGAAGACCGTCCTCTGGAACGCGAAGATCACCGACCGGGCCGGGCATCCCAACCTTTGGGACGACGAGAACGTCGCCGGGAAAGTGACCCGCGTGGCGCGATGCCCCGGTTGCTTCACGGCGGAGATGCCCGGCAGCAACGGTCACCCGCTCGCAGTCGTCAACGTGGACGACTGGAAGGTCACCTCCATCAAGTACGAAAACGTCGACGCACGGCTGCTTGCCGATGAGGCACCCGAGCCCGGAGGCGGCGGCTCCAGCAGCACAACCGGCGCCTGCATCATGAACGGCGGCGCTTGTTGGATCTCGGCGGCTGACAAGTGCAACAACCAGGGCATTCCGCCGGAGCAGCCGCGGCCGCGCTGCTGCACGACCTTCGAGTTCAAGGCCGGCGAAGCCTGTCCGCGCTGACAGCGGAGCACGTACGGACGTCGTCTGAGCGGAGACCGCCTCGAGGCGCCGGGAGGTCGTGGGCTCCGTGCTAGCTTCTCGCCAGCATGGAGCCCGTGTCGCGTCGTGCGTTTGGCCTTGGCGTCGCTTCGCTCGCGGCTTGTGGGCGACTCGAAGAACCCGGAGCCCCGCGCGACGACGCAGGGACGTCTCCAGCCGCATTCAATCCGGACGCGCGGCCTTTGTGCGCTTTTCCCGCGTGGCCCGCGCTCGGCGTCGACCCCAACGCGCCGGCGAGGCGAACGCTCTATTCGTGGACGAGCACGGCGCAGGCTGAGCAGCTAGCGGCTGACAAGCAGCTCTACACGCGAACCGCCGATGATCTCGGCCGCGCCGGCTACCTCTTCGAGCTCTTGGCGCAGCGTGCTCGAGGTGGTGACGAGGTAGCGAGGGCGCTGAGTCACGAGGAGTTCCGCCTTGGTCGCTTTTGCTGGACCTCCCCTTGGGCGAGCCAACTCGCCGGCGAGGACTACGGCACGGAGCTCATTCGCATCGACCTTAGTCGCAACTCGCTGTTTGTTCTGGTCGACTCCGAACGCGAGACCTACAGCGCCGTCGACATCGACAATCGCCCCGTCGCCGTGGCCGAGGCGCTCCGACAAAAAGAGCGCGTCGCGGGCATCTTCTTCACCAACGCTGTGGCCGCGCAGTACGGCTGCAACGACACATTTGCTGGAGGCACGCTGTATCGAGAGTTTCACCTGTGCCACATCGCAACCGTTGACTCGTGGTCCCTTGCCACCGAGGAACTCGACGCTGAGCTCGCCGCGAACATCGAATTGCTGCGACCGCTGACGGCACTCGAGCCAAGCCCCTGCATGGTCGAATCATGTGACGATTTGATCCGCCAATGGCGCCGGCCGGCGGTAGAGCCGTTCGAGCGATTCGTATCCTGTCTGATGAGAGTTCCGTACGGAGTGTCTTTTGCTGATTGGATTCGTCGCGCCATCGGACAACTCGAAGTGGCGCGTCGCTCGCGCCGCAATGTTCGGCACCGGCCAAACGGCTGAGCCTTGCGACGCTTGGCGAAGGACGAGGCGGTCGCGTTCGTCGAACGTGAACGCGCGCGGCTGCTGACGGAGACGGAGCGCTGCCTCATGTGCGTGCTCGGGCGCGCCGACCGGGATGAGAACCTTGTGGTGGCGGAAAACGACCACGCCACGCTGCGGCTCAATCGCCTCCCGTCGCGCCGGAGCGAGCTCATGGTCATTCTCCGCCGGCATGCTGAGCAGAACGCAGACGTTCGGCCCGACGAATACCTCGCCCTCTATTCGTTGGCGCACCGCGCCGCGTGCACCCTCGAGCGTCACCGCGGCGCATTGCGCGTCTTCGTCGCCCAGCTCGGCGCACCCGACGAGGTGCTGACGAGCTACCCGCACGTTCACGTCCACGTGCTGCCGCTCTACGAGGGAGGCGACGCGTCACGGCCGGCGCGCGTGTTCTCGTGGTCCGACGCCATCCACGGCTACGACGACGGGGAGGCTGAGGCCGAAGCCGCGTCGCTTCGCCACGCGTTCGGGCGCGAGCCGTAGGCGCCGCCGAGGCGGCTTGTCGTGGTCGCGCAGCGATGTGACTCTTCATCGGACCGAGACTCGGCGATAGGCTCTCCGGCAATGGCCGCGCGCAAGAAGTCGAACCGCTACGAGAAGCGCCTTCTGCAGCTCGCCAAAGACCTCGGAAAGGCCCGCCCCAAAGCGAGACACCGACTCCTCTTCGAGGCCTTTGAGGTCGTGGCCGCAGCCGGCAGCGTGAAGCACGCGAGCGCGCTGCTCGACTGGGCTTACGGTCCGCGCTCGCCAGCGCCTACCGAGGTGGCCACGGCGCTCTCGACGGCCGCCATCGATGGCTTCTGCTACGCGGCGGGCCTCGGGGATCGCACGGGGGGGCTCCCTCGCCACGAACGAACTGTCACGAGCCACGGCCCGCTTGCCGAGCGGGTGCGAGAGGCTGAGCAAACGGTCCGCGGCCGTCTCACCATGAACGCCTACGGCGACGCCATGCCGAGCACCGACGCGTGGATGAACAAGCCGCCGAACGACCGATGGCGAAGCATCGACCGGTGGCGCCGGATCCAACGCCTCGTTCAAGAGGGACGGGAGGCCGACGCGCTCGACCGCCTCGTCTCGCTCCTGGGCGAGCAGAGCGCCGACGAGCGAGGCGCCGGCTACGGCGATGAGCTGGTGCTCGCCCTCGACCTCGCGCTTCGGCTCGGTCGCGAAGAGTTGATCGGGGGCTGGCTAACGCGGCACGGGCATCGCTTTGAGAGCGAGGGCCTCTTGCTTCAGCTTTCACTTTGCCTGCCGCTCGTCGCGGCGAAGCTTGCCGAAGGGCTGCTCCGCGCCACCATCGGCTTGTCGGAGCAGGACCTCGACGCCGCGATGGCGGCGCTCGATGCGGCGTTGACGCTGTCCAACGCCGCGCTGCCGGTGAAGGCCGCGGTCAAGGTCCAGAAGCGTCGCGTGAGCTGCGAGTACAGCCAAGTGCATCTCCAGCCCGAGAGTCTCGACGAAGCCGAGCTCTCGCAGGTGTTCTTCCAGAAACCGGACGACAGCCAGCAGGGCATGTCGCTGTTTCCGACAAAGGTCGGCATCGCGACGCCGAGCGACACCGACTACGTCGACGCCGAGATCACCCTCTCCGACGAGCGCGAACCGGCGCTCGCCGACGTCGTGCAGGCGGTGGCCTTTCCCCTCGTCGTGCGCGGTCCGTTGGTGCTTGCGAGCGTCAGCAGCGACGGCGAAGAGGAGCCGCTAGCGATTCCGCCGGGGACGTACGATGTCTTGGCGCGCTTCGTTCCGAAGAAGGCGCCCAAAGCATCGGCCAGCGCCGGGCTGCGCGTCTTTGCGTTGCGCTTGTCGTTCCACCCCACGATGTCGCTCGGGGCACCCCGGACGCTGCGCGTCGAGTAACGCCAAGGGGCGAGGGGAGCGAGGGGAGCGAGTCCGGGGGCCTAGCCAGAGGGCGGGTCGATCACGGAAAGGATCGCGAGCACGCCCTCGCGAAGCCCAGCCATGGTGGCGGTGCCGACGCGCTCCGTGAGCTCGGCCTCAAGTGCCCGGAGGACGCCCAGCCCCTCGAGCAGAGTCGCGCGACCCTTGTCCGTGAAGAGCACCCGCTTGGCGCGCGCGTCGGCCGCGTCGACTTCCCGCCGCAAGACGCCCATCGCCTCGAGGTCGTCGACGAGCTGCGACACCGCTTGCTTGGTGACACCGAGCCGTTCCGCGAGATCGCTCACGCGAGTCCCTTCGAGGTCGATGTGGGGCAAGAGGCTAGTGTGGGAGCGCCTTAGCCTCGGTGCGCCTTTTGAGCGGGCCACTCGCGCGATCGCCTCCTCGTCGAGCCTCCGAGCCGCCTTGAAGAGTAGCTGCAGCGTGCTGCCGTCTTTCTGCCGCTCGAGCTGTCGTTTGAAGGTTTTTGACATGGTGGCCGCCTGCGGGGCAATGGTCAATCGCGCTTGACTAAATGATCAAGCATGCTTGACTATATCTCAATCGCCGCTCCGCGCACCGGACGCGTGAGGCAAGGGAGGCTATTTATGAATTCGACCGTCAGAACCTTTGAGTCCCGACAGGGCGTTGGTCTGGGCTTCAATTTGCCCGCCCGCATGACGGCTCTGCGCGCGGGCCGAGGGTTCGCCCTTGTTTCCCCAACGCGCATCGACGACGAGCTCGCCGATGCGCTGACCGCCGAGGGGCCGGTGAAGTGGCTCATCGCGCCGAACCTGTTTCATCACCTCCACATCGGTGAGGCGCGGCGTCGCTTTCCCAAGGCGCTGCTTCTCGCGCCGCGCGGGCTCGCGAAGAAGCGGCCGGACCTCACGGTTGATCACGCCCTCGAGGACGGCCTCCCTGGCGAGCTGGCCGAGCACGTCACACACGTTCCGCTTCAGGGGGCAGACCGCATCCGTGAGCATGTCCTCTTCGACCGCGCCTCGGGCACCCTCGTGGCGACCGATCTCGTCTTCAACGTGACGAAGCCAGAGGGGCTCGTGACGAAACTCATCCTTTCGCTCGTGGGGGCCAACGGGTGCCTCGCCCAAAGCCGCTCCTGGCGATTGTTCACGAGCGATGGCGCGCGCTTTCGCGAGAGCCTGGCGGCGGTTCTGGAGCTGCCCATCCGGCGCCTCGTGATGGCGCATGGCGAGGTCGTCGAAGAGCACGCCCACGACCTGCTCCGTCAGGCGTTGGGCTTTGCGGCGCCGCCCGCCGCGCTCACCGCTGGCGTGATCTAGGCCCCGCGATCGGCTGCGACGACCTCGCTTCCGGCCCGCCCTTGCTGCGGGTGCAGCGTCGGCCTAAGTCGCGCTTCTATGAAGACGACGCACCTGTCCGCTTTGGCCCTCCTCGTTGGGCTCGTTGGGCTGCCGTTTGCCTGTGTGCCAAGCGACCCTCCGCCCCCCGCGTCGGACGTCGATGGCGGAACGATAGCGGTGGAGGCCGGAGCCTTCGACGCGGGCGCGACGTCCGATGCGAGCCCCCCGCCGCCCGACGCGGCGCCTGACGCGACCGTGCTCGACGCGAACGTCAGTGATGCGGGCGACGCCGGCAGCGACGCGAGCGGTGACGCCGGAGGTGACGCCGTCAGTGATGCGAGCAGTGACGCGAGCGACGCCGCGACCGACGCGGCGCCCCCGTTCTCCACGACGTTTGACGTCGCCATGGCCGACAACAGCTCGTGCGCGGTGTTCGGCGACGGGAAGATGAAGTGCTGGGGCCTCAACACCGGTCAGGCCGGCGCGATCGGCGACGGGCCCAACGAAATGGGCGCAGACCTGCCCTTCATGACGTTGCCCAAGCGTGTAAAGCGCGTTCGCGGCGGCTACAACGCCACGCTCTGCGCCATCTTTGAGGATGGCACGTTGCGGTGTTGGGGTGGCAGCCTTCCCGGGCAGACGGGGACGACGACGACGTTGGGCCAAATCACGACCGACGTGGACCTCGGTGCCGGTCGCACGGCCGTCGACGTCTCGCTGGGCAACACTCACGCGTGCGCCGTCCTCGACGACGGCTCCGTCAAGTGTTGGGGGACCAACAGCGAGGGGCAGCTTGGCCAGGGAGACACCACCACGCGCGCGGTCCCACCGGTGCTGCCCGTCGACTTGGGCACCGGGCTCACCGCGAAGTCTGTGCACGCCGGCTCGTACTTCACCTGCGCCCTGCTCAACAACGATCGGCTCAAGTGCTGGGGCCGCGGCAACAACACGACGGGCGACACGGGCCAAGGTGGCCAGCTGGGCATCGGGAACACGGCGCACATGGGTAACGGCCTCGGAGAGATGGGCGACAACCTTCCCTTTGCCAAGCTCGGGACCAACCCGAACACGAGCCAACCTTGGAAGGTGACGAAGGTCGGCGCAGGCAACGTCACGGCCTGCGCGCTCCTCGAGAACGGTCGCGTCAAGTGCTGGGGTCGCAACGACGGCTACCCCTACCTCGGCTCGCAGAACGCCGTCTCCTACGGAAGCACCGGCGCGCTGGTCGATGACGCGATTCCCTTCGTCAACGTAGGCACCGACCCGGGCACCTCTCAGCCGTGGGTCGTGAAAGATCTGGCCGTTGGCCAATACGCGACGTGCGTGCTCTTGGCCAACGACACGATTCGGTGTTGGGGCGCAGACACGGGCCAGGGCCTCTTGGGCAAGGGCACAACGAACAGCTCCATCGGCGACGACGTTGGAGAGATGGGCGACCAACTGCCGGTTCCGGCCCTCGGAACGGGCAAGGTGCCGACGAAGCTGCCGCGGGCAATCGCTTCTGCGCGCGCGTTGGCGCGAGCACCCTCAACTGTTGGGGCCAGAACTTCCAGGGGGTCCTCGGGCAGGGAACGCCCTACTCGGGAACGACGACCTTCATCGGCGACGCGAACGGCGAAATGGGCGCCGCCCTCGTCGACACGTTGCTCGAATGACAGTCGAGCGAGGGGGCAGACGCCAGCAACTCACACGCCAGGACTCGCCGAGGGGCGCCTTAGGAGCGACGCCCCAATCGACGCGAGCAGCGTGAGCAGAATGACAAGCAGCGACGCCCCGATGGGCACCTTGTACACGTCGATGAGGAGCATCTTCGCGCCAACGAAGACGAGCACCAGCGACAGGCCGACCTTCAGGTAGACGAACTTCGTGATGACGCTGGCCAGAAGGAAGTAGAGCGAGCGAAGGCCCAAAATCGCGAAGATGTTCGACGTGAAGACGATAAAGGGGTCTTTGGTCACGGCGAAGACGGCCGGGATCGAATCGACCGCGAAGATCACGTCGGTAACCTCCACGGCGACGAGGGCGACGAGCAGCGGAGTCGCGTAGCGGCGACCGTCGCGCCGCACGGTGAAGCGGTCGCCCGCGAACTCGTGCGTGGCCGGCACCAGCTTCTGGAACCAGCGAACCAGCACGTTCTGCTCTGGGTGCAGCTCCTTGTTGCGGTCCAAGAGGAGCTTGATGCCGGTGGCCACGAGCACCAGACCGAAGACGTACATGGTCCAGTGAAATCGCTGGATGAGCGCTCCGCCAGCGAAGATGAATCCGGCCCGCATCACCAGGGCGCCGAGCACGCCCCAGAAGAGAACCCGGTGCTGGTAGCGAGCCGGAACGCGAAATGCGGAGAAGATGACGACGAAGACGAAGATGTTGTCGACGGCGAGTGCCTTCTCGATGAGGTACCCGGTCGTGAACTCAAGCCCGCGCACCGGCCCCGCCCACCGGAAGACGCCGAGGTTGAACACCGCCGCGAGGAGAAGCCACACAAGGCTCCAGCCGGCCGCCTCCTTCACGCTCACCTCATGCGCGTTCCGATGGAACACTCCGAGGTCGACGGCGAGCATCAAGAGTACGAAGGCAACGAAGCCGCCCCACAGCAAGGGCGAGCCGATGGATTCAAGCGGCACGAGAGGGGGTCCTTTCTACGCGGCGAGCGAGGTCAAGAGACTTTGCGGAGCGGGACGTGGCGCGAGCTCCGACCTCGCTCGAGCTCCCGGCCGATGCATCGCCCCACGCGCTCTATGGCGCCGTCGATGGCCGAGTAGACGTCCCCTGTCAGCTCTTCAAGCGTGATGACCCCCATGCGCGGCCCGTGAACGACCACGCGGCACCGCTTGTCGATGCCTCCTTTGGGGCCGTTGTCGTCGGCCACGCGAACTGAGACCGTCGCCACTTCGTGGCCAAAGCGACTCAAGTGGTAGTGGATGCGACGGCGTGCGTGCTCAGTGATGGCGTCCGATGACTCAATGCCGCGGAAACGAACGTCGATTTTCATGGGTCCTCCGGGGCCCCCAGCGGGGCACCCGTTCCATGTAAGGCTCGGTCGTCGTGTCGACCATGTCGAAATATCTAATCAATATGTTGAGCTGAGCTACACGTAGCGGCGATGGACTCGGTCAACTACCACCACTTGAAGTACTTCTGGGCCGTTGCACGAGAAGGCGGGCTCGTTCCTGCGGGCAAGCTCCTGCACCTCTCTCACCCGACGCTGAGCGTCCAAATCCACGCGCTCGAGGAGCACCTTGGCGAAAAGCTCCTTACCAAGGTCGGCCGCAAGCTCGTGCTCACGGAGGTCGGTCGGGTTGTCTACCGCTATGCGGAAGAGATCTTCGCGCTTGGCACGGAGATGCTCGAGACCGTGCAGGGGCGCGGCGAGGGGCGACCCCTGCGGCTCAACGTCGGCATCGCAGATGTCTTGCCCAAGCTCGTGGTGCGGCGCTTGCTCCAGCCGGCGCTGGGGCTCGCCGCGCCCGTGCACCTGGTCTGCTACGAGGAGTCCTTCGACCGGCTGCTGGCGGGGCTCGCCGCGCACTCGCTCGACATCGTGATCGCCGACACGCCCGTCCCGAGCGGCGCGAGCGTGCGTGCCTTCAGCCATCTTCTCGGCGAGACGCCGGTGACGTTTTTCGCGACGAAAGCGCTCGCGACGACCTACCGACGCGGATTCCCATCGTCCTTGTCGGGCGCCCCGATGCTCCTGCCGCTCGAAAACGTCGCGTTGCGGCGCGCCCTCAATCATTGGTTCGACCGACAGCACCTGAAGCCCCGCGTCATCGCCGAATTCGAGGACAGTGCGCTGCTGAAGGTCTTCGGTGCTGATGGCGTCGGCATCTTCGCCGCACCGACGGTCGTCGAGGCGGAGATCCGAACGCAGTACCGTGTCGACGTCGTCGGACGTGCGCCCGATGTGCGCGAACGCTTCTACGCCATCTCTGCCGAGCGCCGCCTCAAACACCCTGCCGTCGTGGCCATCTCCAGCGCTGCGCGGGAAGAGTTCTTTGCGTAGCCGCAACGACGACGCGCCGACTCTCGGCGAGGCGCGCTAGCGCCGGCGCCTCGAAAGACCGTCGCCGCGCGGCTCACCGTCGAACTCATTGCGAGGGCAACGAGCCTTCGTCGAGGCCCTGCTGGAACGTCGTCGTGAGCTGCCTCAGCGTGTCGATGTTGCTCACGTACTTTCGGAGCGCACCCTCAGCAGCGGCGCCATCGGTCGCGAGCTTCGGCTTTCCGCCCGCGTCGAGGACGAGCTTCAAGCTGCCGTCGACGTTGACGAGCGGCACGTCCTTCGCGTCGCGTTGCACTTCGTAAGCGAGCGCAGTGAGCGTGTTCGCCCACTCGAGGACGCGCGCGCCGATGCCCCGCTGGTGCGTCTTTCCGAAGTGCACCTCCGTGCCCTGGGCGTGGGCGCGGTAGGTGATGCCCGTCGCCGGGTCGTAGAACGCGTAGGTCTCGGCAGGAGGCCAACCAATCTGCTCGCCCGCGAGCGCCGTGATGCGCGAGTCGTTGATGAACTTCATGGACCAATCGGTGGGGAAGAACATGGTGCCCCACACCATGGCGAAGAGCTGCTCGTTCCAGCCGAAGTTCGGGTCGATGGCCATGGCGCCCGCGGGCCGCGCCGCGGGCCCCGCCGCATCGGTCCAGCTGGGGTATTGGACCGTCACCGGGCCATTGCCAGCGGCCTTGGTGGCCCATGGCGCATACGCCTCTTGATCGCCCGTGAGCAGGTTGGCGAAGAGCCGCCGCACCTGCGCCGGGTACACCGTGCCGAAGCTCACGTTCTTGTAGCGGCCGTCCGTGAAGTCCTCCTTGGAGTTCGAAACGAACGAGTCGAAGGCTTCGGCGAGGTAGTAGATGGCCCAGATCTTTTCGTAGTAGGCGCCGGCCTGCGACTGGTAGTCGGACCACCAGTAGCCCTTGCCGTAGTCGAAGTCGTTGTGCACGTAGCGCCCCACGCCGAGTGGGATCGTGAAGCGGTAGCTGCCGGCGGCCGTCGGCACCGGATCGGCGTTGTGCATGACGAGGTCGACGCCTTCCGGCGCATAGAACGGGCACGTGTCCTCGTCGCTCCCGCAATACGAGCCTGGCTCGGGTCGCGTGAGGATGCGCGCGAAGAGATCCATGGCGACGGTCGCGCCAAGCGCCAAGGGACCGTAGTGGCCGTCGGCGAGGAGCGCGTCGGCGGGCGCGGCCGGATCACCCTCAAGGACGGCGCCAAAGGCCCACGCCTTGGAGATCTGTTGGATGCCGTCCAAGTAATGCGACTGGATCCGCGAGATGTAGTCGTAGGAGTTGAAGCCGGTGCGGTTCCGCCGGAACGCGTCGAGCACGTAACGTTGCTCGTACGCGGCCTCGAAGAAGCGGATCTGCTCGTAGGCGTCGGCGCCCGAATCGTACGTAAACGACGGCACGTTGCCCGAGTCAGAGAACTCGTCCGACGAGAACATGTAGCCGCGCCGCACGCGGCCCTGCTCGTCGACGGCTCGGCGATAGGAGAGCGACGGGTAGCTCGCGTAGGCCGGATCGGCGGCGAAGTCCTGCATCGACAGGTAGTCGACGACGTCCATGGGGCGTTCGGCGCACTTCTGTCCGAGCACGGAGCCTTCGCCACCGTCGCTCTTGCACTCGCCCAGGAGGCCGAAGGTCTTCTGGTACTGACTGTAGTGAATGTGCTCGTAGGGCTCGGCCGGGTCGACGGGCGGGAAATCGATGATGCCCCAAAGGCCCGGCGGCTGGGTGAAGCCGAGCAGACGGTAGGCTTCGACCTGGCCGGCGCCGCTCCCCTTCACGCGAACACTGTCCTTGTTCCAGACGTCGACGACGCCGCCGTAGCCAAAGCGCACCGCGGCGCGGTCGTACTTGCCCGGCAAGAGCTGATCGTGGTTGGCGTCGCCGGGGTAGTCCATCACGCTCGAGGTCGAGTAGCGCTGGATGTTGTTGTCGATCTCGGTTTGCGAAATGGGATCGCGCCACCGAGGTCCGACGCAAGCGTCGCCGTTCGTGTTGTCGTCGGGGCAGTCGGCGGTGAGCGAGCCGTTCTTCGTGCGGAGCTGCCAATACGGCGCCTGGTAGTTGAGCGCGTCGAAGGACGCCGCGAAGTTGTGGCGAAGGCCCATGGAGTGGCCGAACTCGTGCGCGTAGACGCCCTTCGAGAACTCTTGCCGCGCCCAGGTGTAGATCTTCTG
Source organism: Myxococcales bacterium (assembly GCA_016703425.1). Taxonomy (NCBI): domain Bacteria; kingdom Pseudomonadati; phylum Myxococcota; class Myxococcia; order Myxococcales; species Myxococcales bacterium. The sequence continues at coordinate 311,545 of JADJCA010000007.1, read as the reverse complement.
CTGCCGATCGGCCGCGGCGGCGGCGTCGCCCTTGGGGGCCGGCGGGAAGAGCTTCTGCGCCGCCTTGGCGAGGCCGAGCAGGTTGTCGGGTTCGGCCGCCGCCAAGTGACACGAGTGGCGCGCTGCGAGGCCGGCGCGCCGGGAGCGCTCGTGGGACTTCTTCCACGCGGGGCTCATGCGCGCGAAGGGGCTCGCGCGCTCCACCACGCTCTTCGACAGCGGTCCCGTTGGGTCGAAGCCCGCCGCTTGGACGAGCTCCGGCGAGACGAGCTTCGTTTCGATGGGCGACCCCCGGAGCCGCGCGAGGCGCGACGAGAGCTCCTGGTTGCCGGGCCCGAGCTTGCCGGCGTCGAGCAGCTCGCGGTAGCGCGCCTGCCGTCGCACCGCGGGCGGCCCGGCGAGCCTCTTCTTGGTGTTGCCAACACGTGAGGTCAGCACCTTCGGGTCGAAGGCGTTCTTTCGCGCGGCGACTTCAGCGCCACTCATGGCCGCGGCGGCGTGCTGTCCCGTCCCCGTGCGGAGGCCACCTACCCAGTCGTCGACGTTTTTCCCCTTGATGAAGTCGGTTGCCGCGACGTCGCCGTTGATGAGGCCCAAGATGTCGACGAGCGAGCCAGCAGCGCGGTCCAGCGTCGCGCCCCACTGCGAGACGCTCCCGGAGATCTTCTCACCGGTGAGCGGGTCCTCCGCATCCATCATGATGCCCCACGGCGACTCGACCTGCGGCGAGGCGACATGGGTCACCATGTTGAAGCGCAGGTCGCCTTGCCGCGCGACGGCGCCTTTGTCGCCGCATGTCGCGTCGTCGCCCTTCGTCGGGTCGACGGGGTTGTGGCACAGCACGAAGACGTTCGGCACCTCCGCCGGTGAGCTGTTGCCGGCCGGCGGCACGTAGTCATCGGCCCAGCGCGCGGGCCACCCCATCTGGCTTTCGCAGCCGTCCTCCTTCGCGCGTCGGCACTCGGCGAGGCGACCTGCGAGAATCGCGACGCGGATCGAGTCGCTCCAAGAGCGGACCACGTCGGCGGTGCCGGCGAAGAGCTCCTCGGGGAAGTCGGCGTTGACGTGCCAAGGGATGGTCTTCACCTTTCGGTCGCGCATCGGCAGCGTGCACTCGCCGCGAAACGCGTCGCAGCGAGAGCCGCGGCCGATCTTGGCGCACTCGTCTTCGGTGCCGTCGCCGTTCTCGTCGCGGTGAGGATCGGCCCCAGCGGGCGTCGTCTCGGCGGTGTTGCAGCGCGTGAGCGGCGACGCGTGGGAGGCGTGAAATACGTTCCAACGCGCCGCGAAGCGGTGCCACTTCTCGTCGACCACGCCGTAGCGCCGGTCGTAACCGAGTCGGTCGGAGGTGAAGTAGCCGAACAGCTCCATGCGCAAGCCGTCGAAGTCGAGGGGCTCGTAGTCGTGGTCTTCGACGCGGAGGAACGCGCTCCGGAGCACGAGCTCGCTCGGGTTGCAGCTCTCTCTCGGCCAGCTCCCCACGAGCCAGCAAGCGGGGAAGTCTCCGTATTCGTCTTGAATGATGCGCGGCGACGCCAGGACCTTGTGCGTGATGTCGAGGTAGCCGCGCTTCTCGTCGTAGACGGCCGCGTCCTCCGATTCGGGGTTGTTCGCGTAGTGCGACAGCGGCTCGAAGGCGACGCCGGCATAGACACCGAGCTGGGAGAGCGTGTCGAGGTCGTAGGCGTCGGTGACGACGTTCTTGGACCAGTCGACGCGCATGAACTCGCGCTGGTACCAGGGGCGGTCGACGTCGTTTTCGACGAAGAGGTTCGACTCGTCACCGGTGGTGACGTTGTATTCGCGGCGCGCGTCGAAGTGCTTGAGGATGTCGAAGGCGGCGACGACCTGTCCGTCGTTGGTGCGGCGCGCACCTTTGCGATCGGTGTCTTTGATGAGCTCGTAGGTGAGGCGAGCGATGAGGCGTTGCTCGGTGATCTCCCATTTCACGCGCACCGTGGGCATCGAATCGGAGTTCGTAAAGAGGCCCTCGCCGCCGGCGCCAGCGGCCACGTCGATGACGCTGGTCCGCATGTAGAACTCGGGATCGTCGCCCTTGTCTTGGAGGAGGCCACCCACGAAGAACGACTTGGCGAAGGCCCCCGCCTGGATTCGATTGATGGGTTCGCGCTCCGTTGCGCAGCCCGTCTGGGACGCGGAGCCGAACACCACCACGAGCGCCATCACCACCGCGCGAAGAAAACGACCCATGCGCCTTGTCCTCCCCGGACGAGGCCCGTGACCCCGACCCCGGCGTTTTTTCGCCTCGTAGCACGGAAGGCCGGTCGAGGGGATCGGCGGGGCGCCGGCCGCGACAGGACGGCACGGGGACGTTCGTCGAGGCCTCGCACTGTGCTAGCCCAGCGGCATGACGGGTCGGACGTTCTGGGGGGCCTGGCTCATCGCGGGGGGCGCCTTTTGCGCTTGTTCGGAGGGGCAAGGCGTGACCCCGAAGGCGCGCCCCGACGAGCCCGATGCGGGGGTCTTGGAGCCTCGCGCGGGCGACAGGCCGGCCGGCGTCGCCACTGGCCGCGACGCGGGCCCGCTGCGCGGCGACCCCGACTCGGGCACCGAGCTCGACTTCACGGGCCTCGTGCTCAACGAGGTGGACTACGACCAGGTCAGTGTGGACTACACGGAGTTCGTCGAGATCTACAACGGCGCCGCCACGGCCCTCCCGCTCGATGGCTTCGCCGTGGTCTTCGCCAACGCAACCGACGAGACCAACCGCGTGCCGCTCACGGGGGTGCTCCCCAAGGGCGGTTACGCCATCGTGGCGTCGCCCATGGTCAAGGTCAGCGCCGATGCAGGCGTGGTGCTGCGCTTCGACATGCCCGCGACGTCGAACGCCATGCCGAACACGAGCCCCGTGGCCGTTGGGCTCCTCGACACCGAGCAAGGTCTGCTCTTCGACTCGGTCTCCTTCGGGGGCGCCGTGACCGGCGTGGCGGTCGTCGGCGTTACCGACCCGTTGGACTTCGTGGAGGGAACCGGTGCCGCTGCCGATTCCAACGCGTTGGAGCGTTCACTCGGGCGCGAGCCCAACGGCGTCGACACCGACGACAACGCCGCCGACTGGAGCGCGAGCAAGACCCCGACGCCGGGCGCCCGAAACGTCCTCACGCCCTGACGAGTGCGCATTTCACAACCACGGCACGCCGAAGTCGGGCTTGCCCCGGCTTGGCAAGCAAGCCCGATTGCGGCGGGAGCGCACGTGTCCGTTCACACGGGACGGTCCTGGTTTCGAGCGCATTCACGTTGTGAAATGCGCTCTAAAGTTCGGCCCGCCGTGACCGTTCTTTGGCGAGGGGTTCGCCATGTCGCTCGCAAAACCACCGCCGCTTCCGGTCGCTCGCGCACGAAGGGTCGCACCGCCCCCCCTCCCGCCACCAAAGGGGCGAGCCGTGGAGCCCCTGGCCGTCGACACCGAGGAGGTCGTCCCGGTCGATGGCTGGGAGATTGAGGCGATTGAAGAGGTCGAGGAGGTCGAGGAGAGCGAGGCCCTCGGCGTCGCCTCGTCGCCCGTCCCGGAGGTGGCCCACGCAGGGGCCAAAGTGATCGTGGTCGTTGAAGACGACGCGGACATGCGTGGGCTCCTGGTTGCCGTCTTCGAGGACCTGTACACGGTGTACGTAGCCAAGAGCGGCACCGAAGCCATTGAACTCTTCGGCCGTGTGACCCCCTCGCTCGTCATCAGCGATGTCGGCCTGCCCGGCGCCGACGGTTACGCCGTCGCCGAAGCGCTCAAGAAGCGCTTCGGGAGCCGCCATGTACCCCTCATCTTCCTCACCGCTCACGGGACGTCGCAGGACGTCATTCGAGGCATCAACGCGGGCGCGCGGCACTACCTGACGAAACCGATCTCGCCGCCCGATCTTCGCGCGCGGGTCGACAAGATCCTGCGCTGAGGCGGCGCCAGCGGCGCGTGGCGAAAACCAGCTCGCTTGCCGAATGGGCTCGCGAGCGCGTCGCCGACGGGGCACGATTCCGACTCCGCCATGACCGCTGCACAGCTCGCGTCACTCTCGCTCGGCTTCCGCAACCGCTACCTCTCGTACGACGAGCTCACGACGCAGCTCTCCGCGTGGGCGAGCGCTTTTCCTGAACACGCGCGCCTCGAGTCCATCGGCAAGACGCCGGAGGGGCGCGACCTATGGGTCCTTACGGTGGGCGACGATCGCCGCGGGCAGCCCGCCGTTTGGGTCGACGGCAACATGCACGCGACAGAAGTCGCGGGCTCGTCCGTCGCGCTAGCCATTGCAGAGGACGCGTTGGCGTTGCGACTGGGGCAAGCGCCCTCGGCCGCGCTCCCGCCGGCCACCTTGAAGGCTCTCCGTGACGTCGTCTTTCACGTCATGCCTCGAATGTCGCCCGACGGCGCCGAGACCGTGCTCTCGACGGGCCGTTACGTCCGCTCGGTGCCCCGCGACGCAAGGCCCCATCGTCAGAAGGCGCGTTGGAGCGCGGGGGACGTCGACGGCGACGGGCTGGCCCTCTTGATGCGCGTCGCCGACGAGACGGGCGAATACGTGGAGGACCAGGAGGTGCCAGGTCTCTTGATCCCGCGCGGCCTCGAGGACGAGGGGCCGTTCTATCGGCTCTTCCCCGAAGGCCACATCGAAAACTTCGACGGCCATCACGTGCCCGAGCCGCACTTTCTCTCGGACAACGACCCAGACTTGAACCGGAACTTCCCCGCGAGCTGGGCGCCCGAGCCGGAGCAAGTTGGCGCCGGCCGCTTCGCCACGAGCGAACCCGAGTCGCGCGCCGTCGTCGACTACGTCGTCGCGCGCCCCAACTTGTTCGCCTGGTTCAACCTCCACACCTACGGAGGCTGTTTCATTCGGCCGCCCGGCGATCACGCCGACAACAAGATGGATCAGGAGGACCTCGCCATCTATCGCGAGGTCGGCGACTACTCGGAGCGACTGACTGGCTACCCGATGGTCAGCGGCTTCGAAGAGTTCACGTACGCACCCGACACGCCGCTTCGCGGCGACCTCTGCGATTTCGCCTACCTTCACCGCGGCTGCATCGCCTACGTCTGCGAGCTGTGGGACCTCTTTCACCAGCTCGGGATGGAGCGGCCGAAGCGCTTCGTCGACTTCTATCGCTCCGTGTCTCGCGAAGCGCTCCACAAGCTCGTGGCCCTCGACCGTGGGAAGAACGAGGGCCGCATCTTTCGGCCGTGGAAGAAGGTCACGCACCCACAACTTGGCGCCGTCGAGGTGGGCGGCCTCGACCCGCGCATCGGTATCTCGAATCCGCCGCTCTCGATGCTCGCCGACGTGTGTCGTGCGCAAACGGCCGCGTGGCTCCGCACCGCATCGCTCGTTCCGCGCGTCGTCGTCAGCAAAGTCGCTACCTTCGACCTCGAGAGTGGTCTGACTGAGGTCGAAGTGGTCATCGAAAATCACGGGTATCTCGCGACGTATGGCCTTCCTAGCGCCAAGCGATTGCCTTGGAATGAGCCGCTCTGGGCGACCATCGCGCCGGGCGACGGCGTGACGCTCCTCGAGCCTGCTGCCGCGCGCCGTCAGGAAGTTGGACACCTTGAAGGTTGGGGTCGAGGCAAGGACTCGGGCGCCTCGTCGACGTGGTTCGCCAGGAGCCGCGGCACCGCGAGTCGACGCGTGGTGCGGTTCGTCGTGCGCGGCGCTGGCACGGTCGACGTGACCGTTGAGAGCTGTCGCGTGGGCCGCACGTCGGTCCGCGTTGATGTGCGCGCGGAACAAAAGTGAGAACGCGAACGAAAAAAGCGTACGCCGAGCTTCCCAGCGGCCTTCGGCCTTGAAAGACTGACGAGCCCGTTCATGAAAGTCGCGAAGCTGTGCAGTGTGGTGCTCGGTGGGCTCTTGGCCGCGCTGCCGAGCGCGGCGTTCGCTCAGCCGGCAAAGGCGCCTCTCATCAAGCCCCGGCCCGGCGGCGCGGACTTCATCCGAATGCTCGGCCCGCACGCGTCGGCCACGTTGGCTCCCGCGTCGGGGCAAGTTGGGGCGCTCGTGGAGCTGCCGCGCGGAACAACGGCTCAAGCGCTCGGCCTCGACGAGGTGGCGCCGGGCATCGGTCGACTGCGAGCGTCGCCGGAGCGCGTGACGGCGTTCGCGGACGCGCATCCGGAGCTTCACCTCGAGGTCGCGCCGCCGCTGCGCATCCTCGTCGATCGGGCCGCGCAGATCGTCGGCCTACCGTTGGCGCGACTCCTCTACTCGCAGGCCGGCAAGACCAACGTCGATGGCCAAGGCGTCATTGTCGGCATCGCCGACACGGGCCTGGACGTCAGCCATCCCGATTTCCTCGACGACGGCGCCATCAAGCGGGTTGCATGGCTCCTGGACCTCTCGCTGAAGCCCGTTGGGCTGCATCCCGAGCTGGAGCAGAAGTTCGGAATTCGCGACGCCAACGGTGCGCTCGTGGCCGGGGCCGTGCTCAACGCCGACGACATGCAGCTCCTCTACGCGCGTGGGCAGAAGCTGCCCGACGACGAGGTCGGCCACGGCACCCACGTCGCGTCGCTCGCGGCCGGCGGCGGAGGCGGCGGCTCCTACAAGGGCATGGCGCGCGCCGCCACGCTCGTCATCGCCCGGCTCACGCGGTCGACCGGCGAGAGCATCGAGAACGACGACCTCTTGCGCGGCGCGCAGTTCATCTTCGACCGCGCCGACTTCATGAAGATGCCGGCGGTGGCGAACCTCTCGCTCGGCAGCGACTTCGGCCCCCACGACGGCTCGATGCTCTGGGAGCGAACCCTCGCGAGCTACGTCGGGCCCGACAAGCCGGGACGCGTGATCGTCGCCGCCGCCGGCAATAGCGGCTCCATCGTCACGGCGCCGTCGCACCAAACGGTGCGCGTGACGCCGGGCGCCCAGGTGCGCGTGCCCATCGAGACCAACGGCGCGACGAAGGGCGGCGTCCAGGTCTGGGTGAACCTCCGGCCCACGAAGGGCGCGATGGCCATAGGTCTCGACGGCCCCGATGAGACGTGGATCTCGCCCGTCGACGAGGGCACGAAGCGCGGGCGGAACCAGGGCGGCTACAACGCGGGCGTCATCTTCGGCTCCAACGTCGAAGGGAGCCCGGTTCAAGCAGGCTCGCGCGGCGCGGTCGTCTTGTGGAGCGGCAGTTGGCCGCGTGGCCGCTATCACGTGACCCTCGAAGGCGACGGCTTCGCCGACCTCTACCTCCAGGCGACGGGTGACGCCGCCCTCAGGCCGGCGGCGTTCTTGGGCGGCGTTCGCGAGGGCACCGTCAACCTCCCGGCGGCCCATCCGGCGATCCTCGCCGTCGGCTGCACGGCGTCGCGGCCCAAATGGACGAGCATCGCCAAACAGCCGTCGGGCCTGCTCGTGCCGGTCCTCGACGAAGCGGGCGGCTACTTCGGCGGCGCGACGCGAGAGCTTGAAGAGGGCGAGGTCTGCTGGTTCTCGAGCGCGGGTCCCAACGCCGACGGCGTCCCCAAGCCGCAAATCGCCGCCCCTGGCGCCGCCATCATCGGCGCCATGAGCCGGCAAGCGGTCCCCGGCAACGCGTCGAGTATCTTCTCCACCTCGAATTGCCCTCCCATTCCTGGCACCGAGAACCGCGATCCTCGGTGCCTTCAGGTCGACAAGGGGCACGGCGTCTCGGTTGGGACGTCGATGTCGTCGCCCATCGTGGCCGGCGCCGTCGCGCTCCTGCTCGAGCGAGATCCGACGCTGACGCAGGACGGTGTCACGGCGCTGCTCCAGGCGGGAGCGCATCGCATCCGCGGCGCCGCACTGTTCGACGACCAGGCTGGTCCCGGTGAGCTTGACGTCGCCGGTTCCATCGCCGTCATGGAGCAGCTCAAGGACAAGCGCGCCGCCTTGCCGAGCCCCGACGCGAGTTGGATCACGCTGAGCTCGAGCTACGCCGCGGCCGACGGTTCAAGGCCCATCACGGCGATCGTGGAGCTTCGCGCCGATCGCTCCACAACGGAGCGGCCCGACCTCTTCGAGCTTGCGCGGCTTCGCGCCGAGGTGCTCTTCGATGGCAAGCTCCTCGAGGACGCGCCAACGATGCGCCGCCATGGCCCTGGCGTCTTTTCCTATTCGTATACGCCGCCGCCGGGAAGCGGAGGGTCGGTGCTCACCTTCGCTGCGACCTTCGACGGCGGACGCGTCGTTGCGCCCAAAGTGATCCCCATCGCGACGGACCCGTGGACGGCGCGGTATCCGGTCCGCGCCGAAGGTGGCTGCGCCACGTCGGGGACGGCGGAAACGCGAGGCGGCGGCCCCTTCGTCTGGGCCCTCGCGCTCGCCGCCCTTGGGGTAGGGAGACGTCGGAGGCGCGGGGCCCTCTGACCGTCGTGCCGTTGGCGAGCGCTCCGCCTCTCGCGTAGCCTTTCGCCATGGTGCGAACGTGCCTTTGGTCCCTGCGGCTGCCGGCCGCCTTCTTTGCCCTGTCTTGTTCGTCGTCGGAGCCAGCCGCGCCCGCGGCGCCGGAGCTTCCCGCGTGTCCCCCGGACGGCGCCACGGCGCCCACGGAGCTTCGGTGCACGGGGCTCTTCTCCGATTGGAAGACGAAGAAGCTCGCCGTGGAGGCTTCGCCGTTCAAACCCGGGGCCGAGCTCTGGAGCGACGGCGCCGAAAAGCTGCGTTATGCACTGATTCCCAAGGGCACGAAGATCGACACGACGAACCCCGACGACTGGGTGTTTCCCGTTGGCACAAAGACGTGGAAGGAATTCCGCGTCGGCGGCAAGCGCATCGAGACCCGCTTCTATTGGAAGGTCTCCGCGAGTCAGTGGGCTTGGGCCACCTACCTGTGGTCCCCCGACGAGTCACGCGCCGAGCGCGACGACAAGGGCAAGCCCGAGGCGGCCAACAACTACGATGTTCCGTCGGTCGAGAGCTGTGACAAGTGCCACGCGGGGGCAAAAGACAAGGTCCTGGGCATCCAGGCGCTCCTCACATCGCTCCCCGAGGCTCAAGGACTCACGCTTGCCAAGCTCAAGGCTGACGGATTGCTCTCCGCCGATGTGACGGTGCCGCCGATCCCCGAAGACGCCACCGGGAAAGCGCGCGCCGCGCTCACATACCTGCATGTCAATTGCGGCGCCGCTTGCCACGACTCGGCGAGCTATTCACCGGGGCTTCAGAGCGGGCTCTTCATGAAGCTGAACATGGCGGAGCTGGCGCTTGGCAAGGTCTCCGAGCTAGGCGCGTACAAGACCACGGTCGGGCGCGAGGTCTTTGGCAACGCCTACTTCGAATACAAGGCCAAGGGCTTCCTTCGCATCAAGCCAGGCGTGGCCGCCGAGAGCCTCTTGCCCGAGTTGGCCAAGGTGCGGGGCCCGCAGATCCAAATGCCGCCGGTCGGTTCACGGCAGCCGGACCCGACGGGGCGCGGACTCGTGGAGGCGTGGATCAACGCACTCCCGCCGAATTGATGGACGCTATTCGTTGGCGATCGTGAGCAGGTACCCGTGCGGCTCCAAGACGGCGTCGTCGGGGTCAAAGGGCCGCGCGTGATCGCCGGCGTTCATCGCCATGAGGACGACCGCTTGGGCACCATCGAGCTCCGTGACCGTCACCTGCGCGCTCGTCGCGCGCGGTACGGCGGGCACCAAGACCGACTGAAGCACACGTCCCGAGCCGTCGAGCTTGAAGGCCATCCACCGGAGCCGCGCGTGCTCCTCCCACTCGGCCTCGACGCGAAGGCGTGAACCCTTGGCGGCGCCCTGACGGCCGACGCGCACGAACGAAACGCCGGTGGGCTCTAGCGGCCGAGGCGAAAGGAACCGCCGCGGGACGAGCGGCCAATCGACCGAGAGGTCCAGCGCGATTTTGCCGGCGTCGCCCCACGCGCGGCTCGTGAGCAGCGTCGCCTCATCGGCGTTGGACCCAAAGGTGAGTCGGGACGCTGCGAAGCGGAGGAACAAGTCGTCGAGCGTTGAGTTGACCGAGAGGACCCCGCGGAAGCTCGTTTCGACGACGTCGATAAGGTCGGGGTTCCACGACAGCCGCGCCGCGTCGTGCGCGGTCTTCGTCGCGGCGAGCGCCCACGTGGCGCGGACGAGGCCGCCGGGCTCGCGGCCGAAGCGCGAGTCGGCCCAGTCGAAGAAGGCCGCGGCGCCTCGCGCCGCGCGTCGTTCGAGGGCGCTCTCTCCGGAGCGGAAGAGCGCACGGCTCGGCAGCGCTTGAAACGTGGCGGTGTCGTCAAGGAGCGCGATGGCGCAGGGCAGCGTGAGTCGCGTGAGGTGCTCGCCCGTCGAAGCGCGGAGCCCCTCGCTCGTAGCGGGGGCCGTGCCGAGGGCGATGGCCTCGAAGATCGCCCGGCTCACGGCCGCGTCGCGCGCGCAGCCGTCCAATGACGCGTCGACGCGCCCGCCGGCCGTCGCGCGATCGAAGGATGCCAGCGGATCTCTCTCCACGAGGACGACCTGTGCCTCGCCACCGAGGCCGTCCACGAGCTCGACTTCGAAGGTGCCTGTCTCAAGTGGCGTGCCAGGTCGTGGCAAACGGAGCGCGCCAGTGGCGATGGCCCACGCCTCATCGGCGGCGCGAAGGGCCCCGAGGACGCGCGCCTCGGAGCCGCGTGGGCCGCGAACGCACAAAGGATGGCCGCGGGTGCTGCACGCCACGACGCTCCCGCGTGTCAGCGGCACGACCGGCAGCGCGCTCGCGCCCTGCTCCCAGGGGTCGACGGCCTGGACGCCCGCGTCGTTCGTCGCGACGTCCGTCGCCGCAGCCGCGTCCGCGCCAGCCTCCGCGGTGACCGGTGCGTGCGCCGCGGCAGGGCGCGTCGTCGCGAGCGCGACGGTCAACAACGCCGCGTGCCAAAGCGAAGGTCGAGAGGCAGCGGCGTGCATCGGCTCCGCATCGTCGCACGATTGGCGCGCCTCGGGTGGTCTACGCCGAGCCACGCCGCCGCCCTTCGCGGAGGCCGCGGAGCGTCGTGCTGAGCAGCGAGCGCAGTCGCTCCCGTCGCTTGAGCGACGACCCCATCGAGAAGGCGCCCTCTAACGTAAGCGCCGCCACGCCGTGGGCCAAAGCGAGGAGCTGACTCGCGCCGTCCTGGCGCGCCTCCGCGGGCAGCGCGGCCGCCGCGATCGCCTCGTCGATGAGCGCGCCGAGGACAACGAGCGGCGCGAACGGCGTGCGCGGTCCGCTGCCGCGCGGCGCGCGAAGGAGGGCGAATTGCGACGCGTGCGTCCACGCGAAGTCGACGTAGGCCGTCGCCGCGGCGAGGACGCGAGCCGTGGCGCGGGCGCTGCGTCGCCCCGCCGTGGCGGCGTCAGCGGCGCGCGCCATGCGCTCCGCGATGTCGGCAGCGATGGTCACCCGCACAGCCCGGAGCAACGCGTCCTTGCTCGTGAAGTGGCGGTAGCTGGCGGTGGCCGCGACGTCCAAGCGCCGAGCGAGCTCGCGCACCGTCAGCGCCTCTGCGCCGCGCTCCGTCGCGATGGCGCGGGCCTCGTGGACGAGCGCGCGTTTGAGGTCGCCGTGGTGGTAACGCCGCGTCTTGGCGGACTTTACGGCGCGGGAAGCCACTCGACCTCCGCTTGCTTCAAGAACGTCCGCTGCCTCCGCGCGTACACCCGCGTCGCGCGCACGATGGCCTCCTCGAGCGCTTCGCGCGGCAGCTCACCGCGGAGGTGCGTCGCGACCTCCCGGTAGCCAACGGAGGACATGGCTCTTGCTCCGCCGAAGCCCGCGTCCAAGAGCGCACGCGTCTCGTCGACCCACCCGCCCGTGAGCCACGCGCGAACGCGCGCCCTTATGCGCGCCGTCAGCTCGTCTTGACTCCGCGTGACGCCGAAGAGGCGGACGGCGCGACGCGCTGTGCGGAAGCCGTGACCCGCCTGGAGGTCGCTCAAGCGTTGGCCTGTCGTCTGAAAGACCTCCAGCGCTCGGCTCACACGGACGAGATCGTTCGGGTGGAGGCGCGCCGCCGATGCCGGGTCCACGTTCGCGAGCTTCTCGTGCAGCGCGGGGCGCCCCTCGCGCAAGGCGAAGGCCTTGTGCGTGTCGCGAATGGCAATGTCCGCCGCGGGAGCGTCGACGAGTCCCCAGACGAGGGCGCGCACCCAAAGAAAGGTGCCGCCGCACACGATGACGCGCTTGCCTCGGCGCTCGATGTCGCGAGCCGACTCGTCGGCCATGGTCGCGAAGCGTGACGCGTCGATGCTCTCGAGCGGGTCGACGGCGTCGATGAGGTGATGCGGAATCCGCGAGCGCTCTTCGGGCGTCGGCTTTCCCGAACCCACGTCGAAGCCGCGGACGATTTGCACGCTGTCGGCGCTTACGATCTCACCGCCCACGGCGGAGGCGGCAGCCAACGCGAGGTCGCTCTTCCCGCTGGCCGTCGGTCCCACCAGGACGAGCCAAGCGGACGGCGCTTCTGCCGCGACGGCGCACACGCGCGACAGCGCTGCTTCAGCGACCGACACGGCGCTCGAGCTCCGAAAAGGGGAGTCGCGACACGATGGGGCGACCGTGCGGGCAGTGCCCCGCGAAGTCGACTTCGTCGAGGGCGCGCAGCAGCGCACGGGCCTCTTCTTCGCCGACGGCATCGCCGGCGCGGACCGAACCGTGGCACGCCATGGTGGCGAGCACCAGGTCGACGGCGCCTTCGAAGGGGCGCGTCGCGTCGCGCGACAGCTCGGCCGCAAGATCGGTCACGAGCTCGCGCGGCGTGGCGCGCGCGAGGAGCGTCGGTACCGCGTGCACGGCGACCGCCGTCGGGCCTGCCGCGCGGACCTCGAGGCCCAGCGACACGACGCGCTCCGCGTTCTCTTCGAACGCGGCCACCTGGTCAGCCGTCAACTCAAGGACCTCGGGGACCAAGAGACGCTGCATGGCCAGAGAACGCGACCGATAGGCCTCGCGCAGCCGATGGAAGGTGACGCGCTCCGCGGCGGCGTGTTGGTCGAGGATGTACAGGCCGTCCTCGCCCTCGCACAGCAAGAACGTGCCGCGAAGCTGCGCCAGAAACGCGAGGTTCGCGTAAAAGCCGCGGGTCTTCTCGAAGAGGCCCGCTTGGGGCAAGGAGCCGCCCTCGGAGAGCGGGAGCTCTTCGCTTGAGGAGGCGAACGACGGGGTCGAGGCGGCGGGCGCGTCGGGGAATGGCCGCGCCCCGGAATAGAAGGCCGGTGCGTACGACGGTGGCCCGACGCTCGGGAGAGCAAATGCCGTCGCGAGCTGACCGTGGAGCTCACGCACGATCGCGTCGAAGAGCGCGCGCGCGTCTTGAAAGCGGACCTCGGCCTTCTGAGGGTGCACGTTGATGTCCACGAGCTCGGGCGCGAGATCCAAGTAGACGACGCCGATAGGGTAGCGGCCCCCCTCCAACACGGAGCCGTAGCTTTGCGCCACGGCGCGCGCCAAGGACCGGTCCCGCACGGGGCGGCCGTTGACGAAGAGGTGCAGGCCGCTGGCGCCGGCGCGAGCTCGCTCGGGAGCCGCCAAGAGCGCCTCGATGGTGAGCGGGCCGCAGGTGCCAATCGCACGCACGAGTCGCTCCGCCGAGAGCGCTTGCCGCACGCGGTCTTCGCGCGACGTGGCACGCAAATACTCGCGGACCACACGCCCGTCGCGGGCCAACGTGAAGGTCACGAGCGGACACGCCAAGGCGGCGAGCAGCACGACTTCGCCGACGTGTGCGCCCTCGGTGCCCGTGCTCTTCAGGAATTTGCGACGCGCCGGGACGTTGAAGAAGAGGTCGGCCACAGTGATCGTCGTGCCGACGTTCGCTCCGGCGGGGCGCACCTTGGCGTCGCCACCACCCTCCACGTCGAGCTGCGTGGCTTCGGGGTCTTCGCGCGTGCGCGTCACCATAGTGAAGCGCGAGACTGACGCGATGCTCGGGACCGCCTCGCCGCGAAAGCCGAAGGTGCGCAGCGAGAAGAGATCTTCGGCGCGGGCGATCTTGCTGGTGGCGTGCCGTTCGAGGCAAAGGAGCGCGTCGTCTCGCGCCATGCCTTCTCCGTCGTCGGACACCTGAACGAGCGCGAGGCCACCTTGCGCGATCTCGACACGAACCCGGGTGGCGTTCGCGTCGACGGAGTTCTCCACGAGCTCCTTGACGACGCTCGCGGGGCGCTCGACGACCTCGCCGGCGGCGATTTGGTTGGCGAGGTCGTTCGAGAGTCGCCGGATCTTCACGCCCGATCCCGCTCCGTCTGCGCGCGCTCGGCGGCATCAAAGTAGTCGCGCGTGCGCCTTCGCATCAGCGCCAGGACGATGAGCGCCGCGCCCGCCGTGCGCGCCGCCGTCGCGCCGAGCGCGGCCTTGTCGCGGAGCGCGGGCGTGAGTCGATCGACGACGGTGGCGTCGGCCTTCTTGTTTTGAAGGTCGAGCTTCAGAACGAGACGCTCCACGTCAAAACATGCCGCACCGATCTCGCGCGTGGCTAGATCGCGAACGACGACGAAGAGCCCTTGCGCGAGCATGAGCTGCACCAAGAACACGCGCGCCGAGTTCTTGCCCGCGAGCGAACGGGCCGCGAAGAGCACCACCGCGATGCCGAGCACCAGCGACGCGACGCCGAGGGGGAAGACTTTGGGCTTGGCCGCGTCGGTCGCCGCGAAGCAGCGGGTCGTGGCGTCGGCGAGCGCCTTCTTGTCGTCGTCGCCGTGGGCGCGGCCCGCGATCTCGGCGATGTCCGGCACCGGGCTCCAGTAGGAGCCAATGATGTAGGTCCCCTGCGTGCAGCCGCCAACGCCGAAGAGCCAAGCCACGACGAGCGCGACGAGGAGGTAAAACGGCCGTTTCGGCGCCTGCATCGGGCCGAGATAGCACGGCCGCCGCGGGGCCGGGGACGCGACCGAACTCGGCGGGCCACGGCGCGAAGACCGCGGCTCCGAGACGTGGTAGATCGCGCCGGTCATGCACGCCAATGGCCCGCTCCGCCGTGTGCTCGTCCTCGCGGCCCTCCTTGTGTCTCCCCACGTCTCGGCGGACCCGCCGAAGAAGCCTGCCCCGCCGCGCGGCGCGGCGGTCACGGTGTCACCGGACGTCGCCAAGAAGCTCAAGTCCGACGATCCCGCGGAGGTGCAGTCGGCCCTCGACGAGGTTCGCATCGCCGGTCCGGCGGCGTCGCACCTCGCGACCGACATCGCAGCCATCCTCGACCGCGGCGCGTCGCGCGCGCTCACGGAGGCCGCTCTCGAGACGCTCGGTGACCTGGAAGCGGAGAGCGCAGCTCCCGCCGTCGCGCACTACGGCGTTCATCGGGACGTGAAGCTGCGACGACTGGCCATGCAGACCCTCGGGCGTCTTCGCGGGCCCGTGGCCGTCAAGGCGCTCCGAGCTCGCCTCCACGACGCCGACGGCATGGTCCGCGGCACCGCGGCGTCCGCCCTCGGGGCCATGAAGGCAAAGGAAGCGCTCCCGGACCTCTTCATCGCCTTCGATCACAAGGTCGCTGAGGCGGCCGCCAGCATCGGACAACTTTGCCTGCCCAAGGACTGCGACGACTTCGCAGGGCGACTTGGCCGCCAGCCCTTCGAGGTCATGACCGGCGGCTTCGACCAAATCCTCTTCCGGCCGACCGGTGAGGTCCCCGAAGACGTCAAGGTGAAGGTCATCGGGCGCATTCGCGAGCTCGGGACGCCGGAGGCCAACAAGTTCCTCCGCGACGTGCAGAAGCGACTCAAGGCTGCGTCGCCGCGGCTGAAGCAGGCCATCGAGCAGGCCATTGCGGCGACGGCGGGAGGTGCATCGTGAAGCTGCCTTCGCTCGCCGGCCTCGCGGCCGTCTCCACCATGGTCGTCGCGTGCGGCGGCGCGCCCCTCGTCGGCGGCGGCACGTCGCCTTTCGGCGAGTGGAACGATGACCAAGGCGCGTCGGCCGCCACTCTCTGGTCGCGCCTGAAGGGCGCACCCGTGGTCCGCGCGACCGACGTGGCCGTCGGCGTCGCCAACGGCAAGCTCATCGGCGTGCCGCTCGACGGCAGCGCCAAGTGGACGACCAGCTACGCGCTCGACGCGCGCCCGGTCCTGACGGGCTCGCTCGTCGTGGCCACCGGCGGCGGCAACATCGTGGCCTTCGACGCGAAGAGCGGCCAGAAGGTGTGGACCGCGTCGTCGCCGGGGAGCCTCCGCGGCGCCGGCGACGACGGCGCGTTGACGGCCGTCGTGCTCGGTCACGGCAAGGGCTCGCTGCTCGTGGTCGTGAGCCGCGACGGCCGCGTCGTATCGCGAACCGAGACCGACGTCTCCCTCGGAACACCAGCGATGCTGAGCGGCGTCGTCTTCGTGCCGTGGGGCTCGCAATACGTGAGCGCCATCGACGCGAAGTCCGGCAGCGAGCTGGCGCGCATCCTCGTGCGCGAGAAGACGAGCCACGCGTGGACCGCGGGCGGTCATCTCTACTTCGGCGAGGTGGGGATCTTTCGCTTCGACGACAAGACGCGGTTCGCGTCGCAAAATCGCGCCTCCCATGTGACCGTGCCGCCGCGCGAACTAGCCGGCTCGCCGACGCTTTTTTCGGCGCCAGAGACGAAGTTTCCCATCATCGCTGGCGCTCGCGATCGCATTCGCCTCTACGCACGCGCCGCCGATCGCGAAGGTGCCCTCACGTTGGACTCGGGGCGCTACTTCGCCACCTACTACCGCCTCGTCATGGGACTCCGCGCCGAGCGCGGGCAACTCACCTGGGCCCTCGCTCGGCCCGCCGACGTCATCGGCGGCGTCGCCGGCAGCGGGGTTATGGCTGTGTGCGATGCGTCGGGCAAGGTCGCGGTGATCGACGCCCAGTCAGGCGGCGTGGCGCGGGAGCTCGATGCCGGAGAAGCGCTTCAGTCGTGCGTCGTTGGGATGGATGAGCTCCGCGTTCCCCATGCTGCCGCGCCTCCGCTCGCGCAGCAGCTCGCCGACGTCCTCGGAAAGAAGGACGCGGAGCTAGCGACCGCGCACCGGCTGCTCCTCCGCGAGCTCGCGACCCTCGAGGACGAGGTGGCCACCAAGGCGCTCATCGATCTCGTGTCCGATTCAAAGACGCCCGTTCCCGTCGCCGCGGACGCGCGGACGTCACTCGCGGGGAGGCGAAACGGCGGCCGCTTCATGATCGAGGCGCTCCGCCGCCACTACGACTTCTTGTCCGACGTGCTCATTCCGCCGCCGTCGGGCCCCATCGCGCAGGCGCTTGGCCGCATGAAGGAACCCGGCGCCGCGCAGGTGCTCGTCCTTCACCTGCTCGATCCGGCCACCCCTGACGCGGATCTTCGGCACATCGCCGCGGCCCTCGCCACCGTGGCTCGCCCCGACGACGCCAAGGAGCTTCGTCAGTTTTTCGCGATGTACCACGGCACGGCGCAGGGCGACGATCAGGAGCTTGCCGTCACGAGCGTCGCGCAGGCGCTCCTGCGCGTCGGCGGCAAGGACGGCAAGGCGACCGTCGACGCGGCGCTTGCGCGCGGGAGCATGGCCGAGACGCTCAAGGCCCGGATCCAATCGGTTCTTGAGGCCAACACCCACCCCAAAGACGGGGCCGGCGACGCATCCAAAGACGCGGCGACGCCGAAACCGGTCGCGAAACCGGACGCGAAACCGGACGCGAAACCTGACGCGAAGAAGAAGCCACCGGCCAAGTGAGCGCTCCGTGGACCGACCTGATCTGAACGGCCGATGTGCCACCTGCGCCCGCTTCGTTCACGTCGTCGAGACCATCGACGACAAAGGTGAGGTGCGCCGCACCGGCGAGTGCCTCCTGAACGTTTGGCCGGCGCCGATCTACGAGACGAACACCTGCTCGAGCTGGGCCAAGCTCGACGACCTCATCGCCGCGAAACGCCGGGCGGAGGCGCGCGGTGCTCGTGGAACGCCAGCGCGGGCGCGCTCGTCTTCGCCCGGCGCCACGGCGCCGCGGGCCATCGTGCCGTCCCAGCCCACCGACTTCGACATTCCCGAGGAGCTTCTCGACATGGACAAGAACGAGTTTCGCCAAATTCTGAGGGCCGTGATTCGCGACGAGCTTGGCGTCGGGGACGCGCCGCTCGCGGCACGGTTCGTCGGCGGCGAGGTCATCATCAAACCGGGCAAAGAGGGCACTCAGGAGAAGCGCATCCCCATCGACGGCTTCTTTCATAAGGTCGTCATGGTGCGGGACAAGCTCCGCGTGCTTGAACAAAAGATCAACGCGCACCCTCAGCTCGGCGACGACGAGAAGGTGCAGATGCAGCAATACGTCACCGCCTGTTACGGCTCGCTCACGACCTTCAACGTCCTCTTCTCCGACAAAGACGACCACTTCGTGGGGCAGCGAAGCGACGACTGACGTTCCGATTCGGGGGCGGTTGGTGTCTCCGTCCGTCACCGCGGTGCGACGGAACCTCTAGCTACCGGCGGAAAGTTCGCCCAAGGGCGCCCGTTTGAGCGACGCCAGCGCACAGCTCCGCTCTTGGTGGATCGCCGGCGGTGGTGCGGTCCGTGCTCTAGCGCTGGGCATGCGGCTCTCGACTCACTCACTGGTTGTTCTGGCGTTCCTCGGATTGACCGCGTGCTCCGTTGCCGCGACAGACGACGATTCGGGTGGCGAGCCGGCCGCCGACGAGAGCGCGCTCACCATCGACGGATTCGTAGAACCGACGGCGGAGGACGAGGCTCACATGGTGGAGCGCTTCCCCCAGCTTGACCCGGACCGCGTTGTGCCGCGCGACCTTCTCTACCGAGCCGTCGCCTTCTGGGAGCTCAATCGCGAGCGCGTGACCAATCGCCGGTACCTCAGCGTCATCGACTTTTCGCGGCACTCGTCGAAGAAGCGCCTCTTCATCGTCGAAATGGACACGGGGCGCGTCGACGCTCACGTGGTGGCGCACGGCTCCGGTAGCGATCCCGACCACACTGGCTACGCGCGGCGCTTCAGCAACGTCTCGGGCTCCAACGCCTCGTCGGTGGGCTTCTACCTCACGGGGGAGACCTACCAAGGCAATCACGGTTTGTCGCTTCGCCTCGATGGCGTGTCGGACACCAACAGCAACGCACGGTCGCGAGCGGTGGTGATGCACAGCGCCGACTACGTCGAGGAGGGCTCGGCGAAGCAGGGGCGCTCCTGGGGTTGCCCAGCGATCCCCAACAACATGCGCGAGGCGATCATTCGGCGGCTGAAGGGAGGAAGCGTCCTCTACATCGAGCGGGCGGGTCGAGGCGACCCGTGAGGCCTGTCGCGAGACGCCTTTGAATTGCTCTGGCGTTGCGCGTTTTCGCAGCAGGAGCGGATGGGGGGCGAAAAGCGCGCGTAAATCACGCTTGCGCTCGTGATAGCGGTGGGGCGCTCGCCACAAGGAGCGAGCTCGGAGGCCCCCATGCGAAGTGCACCTCGTCCGCGAACTGGTTCCGCTCCCAGCCCGGGACAGCCAGGCTCTTCCGGCGCCTCCGGTCCGCCGCGCCCCGATTCCTCCGCGACGCCGCTCGCGCCGCGACCCCGCATGTTGACGCTGCGCGATCCCTTCGAGATCGAGCCCGCGCCGTCGATGCCGCCGTCGAGCGAGCTCTTCGAGAGCTACGTGCAGCGCGTCGCGCCGCCGGTCGCTCCAACGGGCGAGCAGCGCACGCCCGCCGTCGGCGCGGCGCCAGCTCCGCCGCGCACGACCACGTTGCTCCCGCCGGCGAAGGTCCCCTCGGCGCTGCGCGTTTTCGCCAAACCCGTCGTCGAGCGGGCCGCCGCGCCGCCGCCCGTCGCGAGGAGCGCGCCCAAGGGAGGGACGCCGCCGCTGGCGGCGCGTGCGCCGCTCCCACCGCGCGCTGCGACGCCCAGTGCGCCGCGGCCCGCCGTGAAGGCGCCGCCCTTGCCCAGCGCCGTCCCGCCGACGTGGCCCGTCGTTCAATCGCGCGCGCGTGCCCGCGCGTGGCTCAGCGACGACGTGAGCTAGAGTGCTCTAAGCCGTCGACCGTCCACGAGCGAAAGCGCGCTCCGCCTCAGTCTCTGGCACCGTCGACGAGGCCGAGCTCCTCTTCCCGCGCGAAGAGGCAACACTCGCTCGCCACGGGAAACAAGCTGCACGCGTCGGGACGCAGCGGGTAGATGCGGCACTTGTTGTCCTTTTGGAGGTGCCGGCAGTCCTTCGACTTGAGCAGCGTCAGCACAATCTTCTTGTCGCGGCGCCGCCGCGCGTAGGGCTTCTTGAGGAGGTCCGGCCGGCCGCCCTTCTGAAAGCGCACGATGTCGACCTTCTGCAGCACCACCTCGTTGTCGCGGCAACACGCCCCACACTCGAGGCAGTCGAAGGAGACCTTGCGCGTGGCGCCTCGCCAGACCGAGTCGCGCCGAACCCAACCTTCTACGATGTCGTGGTGCTCGCGCGGCACGAGCGAGGTGGCGAGGCCGCGAAAGGCGCCGCGGCTCTCGACGTCAAAGCGCTGCTTGCCCAAGTCCAAGAGCGCCCACTCGCCGAGGTCTTGATCGTTGCCTTCGCGCGGCTCTTGGAACACGAGGCGCGCTCGCTTTTCCGACTCCCAAAAGATGGCGAGCCCGCCTTGGCGAACGTGAGCGATGGCCTCGCGGGCGTAAGCGGCCTTGAACGAGCGAACGACGGGGCGTGTGACGCGCATGCGGAAGAGAGGTGACACGAGCGCAGGCTCGGCTGCAATAAAGGATTGGGCGTCGCGCAAGAACGACGCGGCGGCGACTCCACCCGTCAGTTGACTTCCGGTTGCGGCGTGGGCTTCTTGCCCTCTTGGCCGCGCGTGCGGAGGGCTTGGCGCTCGAGGGCCGCCTTCACGAAGCGCGCAAAGAGCGGGTGCGCTTGCGCCGGGCGGCTCTTGAACTCGGGGTGGAACTGGCATCCCAAGAAATAGGGGTGCTCGCGCAGCTCGACCATTTCGACGAGCTTCTTGTCGGGCGACGTGCCCGACAGGACGAGGCCCGCGCCCTCGAGCTGGTCTTTGTATTCGTTGGCGAACTCGTAGCGGTGCCGGTGGCGCTCGGAGATCTCGGTGGCGCCGTAGGCTTCGGCGGCGATGGTGCCGGGCTTCAGCGAGCAGGGGAAAGCTCCGAGGCGCATCGTGCCGCCCTTGTTGCGCGTGCCGCGTTGGTCGGGGAGGAAGTCGATGACGGGGTGGGCGCAGTCCTTGTCGAACTCCGTGGAGCTCGCGCCAGCGAGGTTGGCGACGTGGCGCGCAAACTCCACGACGGCGAGCTGCATGCCGAGGCAAATGCCAAAGAACGGAACCTTGTTCTCACGCGCGTATTGAATCGCGGAGATCTTTCCTTCGGTGCCCCGGTCGCCGAAGCCACCGGGCACGAGGATCGCGTCGAGGTGGGCAAGCTTCGCCTCGGCGCCAGCCTGTTCGATCTCTTCCGAGTCGATGTATTCGAGCTCGACCTTGCACTCGTTCTGAAGGCCGCCGTGGACCAGCGACTCATGGAGCGATTTGTACGCGTCGCGTAGGTGCACGTACTTGCCAACGACGCCGATGGTCACGCTGCCGCGCGCCGGTCGGGTGAAGCGGTCAACGGTGCGTTGCCACGCCGACAGATCAGGCTGGCGACTCCAGATGTTGAGCCGCTCGCAGATGAGATAGTCGAGCCCCTCCTTGTTGAACCAAAGGGGCACCTCGTAGATGCAGCCGACGTCGATGGCCGAGACGACGGCCTCGACGGCGACGTTGGAGAACATCGAGATCTTCTCCTTGGTGCTCCGCGTTAGGGGTCGCTCCGTGCGGCAGATGAGGATGTCGGGCTGGATGCCGATCTCGCGCATCTCCTTGACGGAGTGTTGCGTGGGCTTCGTCTTGAGCTCGCCGGCCGTAGGGATGTACGGCACCAGCGTCACGTGCATGCTGAGGGCGTTCTGCGGGCCCGCCTCGATCTTCATTTGGCGGATCGCTTCGAGGAACGGCAGCGACTCGATGTCGCCGACGGTGCCACCGATCTCGATGATGGCAACGTCGACGCCGCTCGTGGCGTCGCGCACGCGCGCCTTGATCTCGTCGGTGATATGCGGAATCACCTGCACCGTGGCGCCGAGGTATTCACCGCGCCGCTCCTTCGAGATGACCGCCTCGTAGATGCGGCCCGTCGTCAGGTTGTTGGCCCGCGTCATGCGCACCGTCGTGAAGCGCTCGTAGTGCCCGAGATCGAGATCCGTCTCGGCGCCATCGTCGGTGACGAAGACCTCGCCGTGCTGGTACGGGCTCATCGTGCCCGGGTCGACGTTAATGTACGGGTCGAGCTTCACATGGGTGATGCGTAGACCTCGCGCTTCGAGGAGGGCTCCAACGGACGCGCTAGCCAAGCCCTTGCCAATGGACGAGACGACGCCGCCGGTAACAAACACGTACTTCGTCGGTTTCCGGCTCATCGACCCTCGCTCCTGTCACGCCGGCCCGAGGATTCGGACGGGCGAAATTGGTTGGACTCGGTCTCCCCGCACCGCCGCTTTCGGTGCTCCCGCGATGACAGCCGGATAGCACAAAGCACAACCGTTCGCGAGATTCGCGGGCTTCGGAATTTTCTGCGTCGCGCGTCGGTCGGCACGGCGGGCGCGGCGGCGCCGCAGATTCACCGCGCCAGTCGAGCTTTCGGGCACCCAGAGACCGTGCTAACCCGCCACGCGCACATTGGGGCATGCCGCTCGCGGCGCCTGAACGGATTGGGGTGGATGGTTCGAGTTGCCGGCAGGTACGAGCTTGGAGCGTTGATCGGAACGGGCGGCTTCGCCTCCGTGTACCGCGCTCGCGACCTGTCGACAGCGCGTGACGTCGCGCTCAAGCTCATTGCCCACGGGGAGCTCTCGTCGTTCGATCGCTTTCGCCACGAGGCGCTCGCGCTCTCGCGCCTCAAGTCGCGTCACATCGCGCGCGTTCACGACTTCGGTCGCGACGAAGAGCTCGGCCACTATCTCACGATGGAGCTCATCGACGGCGTGCCGCTCGAGACCGCTTCCCTCGGCCGAGCGCTGTTGCCCCACGAAGTGCTACGCGTGGCCCGGGGGCTCCTCTCGGCGCTCGCGGAGGCGCACCTGGCGGGCATCGTGCATCGCGACATCAAGCCGTCGAACGTCATCGTGCCCGGTGGCCTCGCGGGGCTTCATGACGTGCGACTCTTGGACTTCGGCATCGCTCGCGATGAACGAAGGGCCCAGCTTCGTGAAGGTATCGGCGAGATGGACACCCACGAGGGCACGGTCGTCGGCACGCCGGCGTACTTGGCGCCCGAGCTCGTCGCCGGTGGTCGGGCGTCTCCGGCGACCGACGTGTACGCGGCGGGGCTTGTCCTCTTTGACCTCCTGGGCCAGGGGCCCCTCTATCCGGGAGAGACCATCAGCGATCAGCTCGCCGGCCGGCTCGGTGGCGATCCCGCGCTTCACGGCCGCGTGGACCAGCCGCTGGCGAACTTGTTCGTGCGAATGCTCGCGCGTGATCCGTCGGCGCGCTTCGCCCGAGGCGACGCAGCGGTGCGGTTCATCTCCGAGCTTGAGACGGCGCCCGTCACGGCCGATGAGCTGGCGACTGGCGCGAGCGAGGCTCCGAGCCGGAGGCGGCCGAGCGCCCCGCCCATGTCCACGACGTTGCCGGCTTCGCGGCGGCCCAGCCAGCCGCCGCGTTCGATCCCGCCGAGCGTTCATCCGCCCTCCGGCGCGCCCGAATCGCTAAGGCCCGGTAGGCCCGCAGGCCTCTTCGGCACGCGGCGTTTAACGCGCCTCGACGATGAGCCCGTGGCCGCGCTTCTTGGATGCCTCCACGCGCTCGACCTCGCGATGCTCGATGCGCTCGCTCGACGCGAACGCCACTCCCAGTGGGGTGGCTTGGCGGCGGGCATCGCCTCCGCTTTGCGCTTGGACTTTCGCGCCGCCACCGACGTCCTCGCGCGGCTGTCGTGTCCCGAGGCTCGCGCCGCGTTGGCCACGCTTATCGTGCCGCGCGCATCGCGCGCCCTCGTCGCGCGCGCCGACTGCCCCGACGAAGCGTGGCTCTCGGTCATCGAGCCTGAGCTGGCGGCTGTTTTTTGCGCCATCGGCCTGTCGCTCACGACGCAAGAGGCGGCGCGCCGTCACGGAGAGCGCTGCCGAACGGTCAGCACACGCCTCGTCGAGGCGCTCGCGGGAGCCGCGTGGGAGGCCGCGCCCGACCTCTCCGGCGTCCTGGGCACGGGCGCGCGGCGGACGTCGATGCGCACGACGCTCCTCATGGCCGATTGGTGCGCGCGGGCGCTCCTCGGGGACGTGCCGCGCTCGCGCGCGAAAGACGAGCTGCTGCTGTTGCGCGATGCGGAGACGCTGCCGCTGAGCCCGCTCCAGGTGTTTCTTCGGGCCATGCTCGTGGCCTTCGCGACGGCCAACGCGGACCAACACGTCACACGCGATCAGCTCGAACGCGCGTCCAAGCTCGCCGTCGAATCGGGAGCCACGCTCCTCGAGGTGAGGGCCATGGTGGCTTGGGGAGGGCTCCTGCTCGAGATCCCGGGTCGTGCCGAGCAGGGAACCACGGTCCTCGATCGCGCCGCCACGATGCTCGCGGGAGCCGACTCGCCTTCGCTCCTCTACATCGCGGAGCACAACCGAGGCGCAGCCTTGCTCATTCAGGGCCGCTACGCCGAGGCGGCGCCGCACCCGCGTCGCGCGCGCGAGGCTGCGCAAGGCGAGCTCTCGCTCGACCACGAGCTGCTCTCGACGAACAACGAGGTTCATGCGCTCTTGGCGCTCGGCGATCGCGAAGGCGCCGCGGCGCTGATCCCGCTCATCTCCGAGGCGCGCGCTTCCGGTGCCCGAGCGCGAACGCGAATGCACCTCCGCTGTTCGCGGTGCCTTGAGGCGTTGCAGCGAGGCGACGTCGCGCGCGCGGAAGCGGAGCTCTCGCAAGAAGGGGAGCGGCGAAAGGAGGCGGAGGCCTCGGGCGACGGCTACCTCTTCGCCGAGGCGCTCGGCATCCTCTGCGCGTGGGCCCGCGGCCAGACGGCGGACTTCTTGGCCCGCACCGCCGACCTCGAGAAGGTCGCGCAGGATCGTGGCGTGACGAATCTCTACTTCCTGCAAGTGGTCGAGGCCATCGCCACGCACATTGAGGACCGGACCCTCAGGGATCGGGTGGCGGAGGCTGCGTCCCGGCTGTCCTTGTTGCTCAACCCCGAACGGGCCTCCCGGGAGGCGTGACGGCCCAGCTTGGGGGTGGTCGGGCTCCGAGCGTCTCCCGAGCCCCCGCGTCCCTGGATCGCCGGGTCGCCAATTCGTTGTCCCGGCGCGAAACCAGGGCTGCGGGGAGGGCCGGGGCCTTTGGCATCGCTGATGCACTTGGACCTGGGGTCGCCATGATGTTTCCTTCGCGCAGCTTGCTCGTAGCCGTAGTCGCCGCGGCGGGCTCGTTGGCGGCCGGCTGCGGGGCCACGCGTGAGAGCGAGGACGTCGAAGAGGGGGCGATCCTCGATGGCTTCGACGTCACCGATGCAAGAGCCGACGCGATTG
Source organism: Myxococcales bacterium (assembly GCA_016703425.1). Lineage (NCBI taxonomy): Bacteria > Pseudomonadati > Myxococcota > Myxococcia > Myxococcales > Myxococcales bacterium. The sequence goes on along the minus strand of JADJCA010000007.1, from coordinate 286,183 downwards.
GGAGCGTGGGCTTCATCTACGGGCCCACGACCTTCGACGGCAAGTGCACCGGGACGCTCATCGCGCGCGACCGCGTCCTCACGGCCAAGCACTGCGTCCAAGCCACCGCCGCCGAGGCGCCCTACGTCGTCGATCGCGACGTGGGCTTCGCCGTTGGCTTCGACGTTCACAGCCCGCGGCGAGTGGTTCGCTTCACGAAGGTGGAGCGGCTGGAGCCCCACGAAGGCGGGTACGTGGGTTTCGGTCACGACGTGGCCGTCTACACGTTGGCGGAACCCATCGACGACGTGGCCCCGTTGCCTTTGGCCAACGATGCGCTTTCTGCGTCAAGCGTGGCACTCCGGCTGTGGGCCGTCGGCTTTGGCGCTCAGGACTACGACGGCCGCGTTCGCGGCACGAGGCGCGCAGGGTCTGTTCGGTTGCGCGCCGTGGAAGGCAAGGCTCTGCCTTCCTTGTTTCCGACCTTCGACGCGATGGAAACGCTTCTCACCGCCTCGGAGGGGCGCGACTGGGTCACGGCGTCGCGCGGCGCGCTGACGTCGCTCTACGGCTACGAGCTCTTGCCCGGCGGCGAGGTCTACGCCGCCCCGGACACGGCTCAGCCGTGCGACGGCGACTCCGGCGGGCCCCTCGTGGCGCGTCGCGCTGGGACCGTCGAAGAATACGAAATCCTGGGGGTCGTTAGCGGCTCGAAGAAGGGGCGCGATGGGCGGTGCAGCGTCCTGGGCGAATTCTACGCGCCAGTCTCTGCGAGGCTTGTTGCTCCGCTCGCGGCGCGCTGAGCTCCGCGAGCGGTGCCGCCTCGCGCGGGCCCCTTCGTTTCCCGCCGCCGGCCCCCCGGATTGTCGACGGCGAGCGTTTTCAGCGGCCCCCGCCATGTGGCAGACTGCGCGGCTATGGCGCGCGAACACTGCGGAATCACCGGCTTCGATTCGTTCCACTTCGTGGTCGAGAACCTCGAACGCTCAAGGAAGTTCTACCGCGACGTCCTCGACTTCGCCGAGGTGGCGCGCGCCGGCGATGCGCTCGTGCAGCGAAGCGGTCAGCAGTCGGCCGTCTTCGGCGCCGGCAAGGTTCGCGTTTGTGTGTCGACGCCCCTCACGCAGACGTCGAAGGCGGCCCGGTACCTCAAGGTCCACCCGGCCGGCGTCATGAGCCTCTCGTTCACCGTCGACGACCTCGACAAGACCGCCGACTTTCTCGATGGGCGCGGCGGAACGTTCTTGAGCGAGCCGCTCGAGTTCAAAGACGAGGCCGGCGGCACGTACCGGTCCTTCGAGATCGCCACCCCGCTAGGCGACGTCGCCTTTCGGTTCGTCGAGCGCAAGAACTTCGGCGCCTTCGCGCCGGGCTTCGTGGACGTCGGCCAAGGTCACTCGACCGACCCGCCGAACCGCTTTGGAATTCGCGCCGTTGATCACGCGACCTCGAACGGCCTCACGATGCAGCCGATCATCGCCTGGTACCGCGACGTCCTCGGCTTCGAGCCCTTCTGGGAAATCAGCTTCCACACGCGCGACGTCGCCAAAGAGCGGGCCAGCGGCTCGGGCCTCCGCTCCATCGTCATGTGGCACCCGGAGAGCGGCGTGAAGTTTGCCACCAACGAGCCGCTCCGGCCGTTCTTCCGCGACTCGCAGATCGCCAAGTTCGTCGAAGACAACGTCGGCAACGGCGTCCAGCACGTCGCCTTCGCCGTCGACGACATCTTGTGGTCGGTGCCGGAGCTCGAAGCGCGCGGCGTCGACTTCATGAAGACACCCAAGTCGTATTACGAAGACCTGCCGGGGCGCCTCGCCAAGCTCGGAATCTCCAACGTCAAGGCGGCCCTTACCGAGCTCGAGAAGAAGCAGATCCTCGTCGACGGCGCCCACGACAAGTACATGCTCCAGATCTTCATGCACGAAGCCGCCTCGATGTACGACGACCGCCGCGCCGGTCCGTTCTTCTACGAAATCATCCAGCGCTGTGGCGACGAGGGCTTTGGCTACGGCAACTTCCGCGCGCTCTTCGAGAGCATCGAGCGGGCCCAGAAGGCTGCGGGGCGAGCTTCGTGATCGACCGCATGGTGCAGGGCCTGGTGCCCGACAAGCCGCACACCGCGTTTCGCACGGCGAACGGTGGCCTCTACTACGAAGAGATGTTCACGCGCGGGGGCTTCGCCGACGCCTTCACGTATTTCTATCACCAGAACCCCATCACCCCGCATCGCGAGGTGACGGAGACGACGCGCGGCTATCCGCGCGCGCAGGCCGACCTTGGCGCGTCGCATCCGCTCAAACGCCGCCTCTACGCGTCGGAGCGGGTTTCCGCCGGGGGGCAGCTCCTCGATCGCCGAACGCCGATCCTCACGAGCGCCGACGTGACCGTGCACTTGGCGCGCCCGACGGAGACCGACGACGCGTATTTCGCCAACGGCGACGGTGACGAGCTCTGGTTCATCCATGAAGGAGAGGGGCGCCTCGAATCGCCCTGCGACTTCCTCGACGTGAAGGCCAACGACTACGTCTTCGTGCCGCGCTCGTTGATCCATCGCTGGCATATCGACGCGCCGCTGCGGCTCATGGGCTTCGAGCTCCACGGCGGCATGCACGTGCCGGAGCAGTTTCGTAACCCCGTGGGCCAGCTCAAGATGGATGCGCCCTACACGCATCGCGACTTCGTGAGACCCCGCGGGCCCATCGCCTCGGCGACGGGCCCTCTCGAAGGACCGCGCGAGCTGTTCGTACGCAAGGGCGGCCGAACGACGCGCTACGTGCTCGAGACTCCGCCGATGGATGTCGTCGGTTGGGATGGCACCGTGTACCCGTTCGCGTTCGACATCCTCAAGTACCAGCCGAAGACGGGCCTCGTTCATTTGCCGCCGACGATTCACACGACGTTTGCCGCGCGCGGCGTCCTCGTGTGTTCCTTCGTTCCGCGCCTCGTCGACTTCCATCCTCAGGCGATCCCTTGTCCGTATCCGCACTCGAGCGTCGACTGCGACGAGGTCATCCTCTACCTGCGAGGCAACTTCACGAGCCGTCGCGGCGTTGGTCCCGGTGCCATCTCGCTGCACCCGGCGGGCATTGCGCACGGGCCTCACCCCGGCGCCTACGAGGCGTCGATCGGTGCCACCCGCACCGACGAGCTGGCGGTGATGATCGATACGTATTTGCCGCTCTTGCCCACGGCGCAGGCGGCAAACCTCGAAGAGCCCGGGTACCACGGCTCCTGGGGCGCTCACTGATGCAAAAGCTAGTCAAAGGCATCCACGAGTTTCGCGAAAACTATTTCGCCGATCACAAGCAGCTCTTCGAGCGCCTCGCCACGACGGGGCAACAGCCTGAGACGCTCTTTGTCACGTGCTCCGACTCGCGCGTCGTGCCGAACCTCATCGTCAACGCGTCGCCCGGTGAGCTCTTCATCGTGCGCAACGTCGGAAACGTCATCCCGCGGCCCGATCTACCGGGCGGCACGGCGGCGGCGCTCGAATACGCCGTGAGCGTCCTCAAGGTCGACGACATCATCGTGTGCGGTCATACGCAGTGCGGCGCCATCGACGCCATCCTTCACCCGGAGCGCATGGCGAACCTTCCCTTCGTGCGTCGGTGGCTCGCGGAGACGGAGCGCGTGCGAGACGTCATCGAGTCGCGCTACAGCGATCTCTCGCCGGAAGCTCAGCTCATGGCGGCGGTGGAGGAGAACGTGCTCATGCAGCTCGAGCACTTGCGCCAATACGCCTTCGTCAACGAGCGCCTCGAGGCAGGGACGTTGCGCGTCAGCGGTTGGATCTTCGACATCAAGTCGGGCCGCATTTTCGACTACAACCCGACGGAAGGGCAGTTCCAACCGCTCGACGCGGCGCGGTAGCGCGGGCGCGTCTCGGCACCAAGCGGCGACTCAGGCCGCGGCGGCGCGCGCCGCTCCCACGTTCTCGTTTCGCGCTTGCCGGGCAGCCCCGCAAGTGGCGATGAGCGTCTGCACCGTCGCGAACACCAGCGCGGCCACCATGTTGTTGAGCGACTCGCGCAGGCCCACCAGGAAGAGGTGCAACGGCGGCGTTCCCGCGAGCGAATAGCCCGCGGCCGACGTCTGCACGCCGACGACGGCGCCGAGGCATCCCGCCAAGACCGTCGCCACGGCGAGGCCGACGGCCAACGCGAAGCGATCGCGGCGCGGCAGAGCGGCGTGCGCGAGGGCCGCCAGAAAACCGAGAGCCCCAAACAACATCACCGGGTAGATGCCCCAGCCTGCGTCGCGGAAAAATTCGCCCATGAGTGACCTCCCGAGCGTTGGAAAGCCACCCTCGGAGAAAGTTCCGGCGGTCTGCATGAAACGCGCTGCGCGCGCGTCTAAGCGCCGCACGTCGCGCGGTCTAGGGTCCGGTGAGCAACGTCGCGAGCTCGCGCACGTGGGCGTCCTCGATGCCGAGGCGCTCGAGCTCTCGATGCAGCGACAGGACGTAGTCGCGGTTTTTTCCGCTCGGGCCATGAGCGCGCCGGATGCGGTCGACCATGGCGTCCAAAGGCTCGGGACCGAGCCAATACGGGTTGTTTGCTCCGGCGATCCACGTGACCGCCTCGAGCGGCTCGCCGTCGCCGCTCCAAAGCGAAAGGACCGTCCGCTCGTAGCCGCCCTTCTCGCGTAGGTCGAGCTCCCGCAGGATGGTCTCGCGGGTCTCGCTCGGCAGCTCGTAGGCCAGGCCTTCGCACCGACCTCCGGGCTGCTCGACCAAGGTGACGACGCGACCCAAGGTCTGGGGTCCCGCGGTGGTCCGGCGAACCCTGGTAGAAGCGGCGCGCCCGACAGAGGGCGGTCGCGTGCCGAACCGCACGGTGCGAAAAGCCCGGCCGGAAGAGCAGCGAACCGTACGCGAAGACCCACACCGAAGGCACGACGGGCACCTCTATAGCGGAACGCCAGGCCGCCGTCGTTGCAATGGACCCCAAGCGCGAACGGGAGGCACGAGCCCCCGGCCCGGTGTGTTTGCGCGTGCTTTGGGATGTGAAGGGCAACGAGGCTCCGGCCGTGGCCGGCCGTTCACGAAGCCCGTCGGCCCTCCGTGTTCCGCACCCCCTTCCGCACCGACCGCGGTGTCGCGCCGAGGCGAAATTGCCTGCCGCGGCGTCATCGCGGGCGCATGGCCGTTGCTACGACGGGGGTGGCACGAGACATGAAGGGACGGCGCGCCGGAGGCACTCATGAGGCGTTGGGGTCGTGGAGCTTGGGCACCGTTGGGCATGACGCTGGCGCTCGCGATGGGCTTGGCCGGGTGCGGCGGGAGCGAGTCGCCGCTCGGAGTGGGCCCTTCCGACGCAGGCGGTGACGCCACGTCCACCGGGCCCGTCCCCGACGGCGTCTACACGCTCGACAACGTCTGCGAGACCACGGCTCCGAAGGTCTGCGAGCTGCGAAAGGCCTGCTGCGAGAAGTCGAGCGGCTTCGACGAGGCGACTTGCCTCCGGCGTGCGAAGGCCGACTGCGAGCAAAACGTGGCTGAAGTCAAAGCTGGTCAGGCCACCTTCAATGGCGCCCGCATCGACGCCTGCCTCAACTCGCTCAAGCCCATCGTCGACAAGTGCTTCTGGGTCGTTGATGACTTCACGGAGGCGGCGCGCGCGTTCAAGAACTGCCGCATCTTCGCGGGCCAAGTTGGCGAAGGCGCTGCATGCACGCGTGACGACCAGTGCAAGCTCAACGACACGGCCGATGCCTTCGTGTCGTGCAACGCCTCGAAGTGCAAGACGACCCACATTCTGCCGGCCGGTGCCGCTTGCGAGATCAAGGACGACCTCGACGCGCTGTGCGCGGCCGGACTCTACTGTGACGTGACACCGGCGGGGCCCGCGCCGTGGATCGGCGTCTGCAAGACCGCCCTCTCAGTGGGCGCCCCATGCCAGCGCGTCCGCACGCTCGAGTGTGGCCTCGGCAACTATTGCGATGAGGTCACGAAGAAGTGCGTTGCCGGCGGGCCCGGTGGCGCCACCTGCGAGAATGACCTCCAGTGCGCGACCGTGAGCTGTCTCAAGGTTGGCGACGGCGGGCTTCCCGCCGACGGCGGCACCGGCGGGACCTGCAAGGCGCAGAAGCCCGCGGTGAAGCCCACCGAGTGCGGAAAGTAGGCCCGCAGCGGGCCGCGACTTCCCCTAGCGGCGTCGAGGGCGTCAGGCGGCGCTAGGCGGGCTTTTGGGCCCAGACCTTACAGTAGCCGGACGGGTGGATCGGCCCCTTCATGACCTTGCAGGCGCCACACGCGTTCGGCTGGCCCGCCGTGTACTGCAGGCAGTTGGCGCAGTTCTTTGCGGCGTCCGGCGACTTGTCGACGTACCCGAGCGTCGTCCGCGCCGAGGCCTCGTCGGCCGAGAGGCCCGCCACGTCCGTGCATGTGAGGTCCTTCTTGCCGCAGCCGAGGGCGCCGAAGCCTCCGAGGCCGCCCGCTAGGACCGTCAAGCTCACCTTCTTCAGGGCATCCCGCCTGGAAACGCGTTCACTCATGGCGAGAGAGCGTAGTGGGTTCGGGGGCGCTTGGTCGAGTTACGAGCGGTCGGCGCCCCACGCCTCCCGCGGCATGCAACGACTCCTGGTGCCCAAAAGCCGCCTGAGCTATCGGCTGCCCATCGGCCAACGCCGCGTTCGCCACAGATGCACACCCTCATCGACGCCCCCACCCGCGAGCTACTCGACCTCATCGCCCGATGGATTCACCTCATCGCCGGCATCATGTGGGTCGGAAACTCGATGCTCTTCAACTGGCTCGACCGCAACCTCGAGAAGCGGGCTGGCGCGGACGCCCGTCACGTGGGGGTCATCTGGATGGTCCATTCGGGTGGCTTCTACGAGGTCGAGAAGAAGTCGCTCGCGCCGGCGCAGATGCCCGCCATGCTGCACTGGTTCAAGTGGCAGGCGTACACCACGTGGATGAGCGGCATCGCGCTGCTCGTGCTCGTTTACTACATGGGCGGGGGCGCGCTCTTGGTCGACCCCAGCGTGTCGGTGTTGACGCCCGGCACGGCGACGCACCTGGGCCTTGCTACCGTCTTCGGCGGCCTCCTCGTTTACGACCTCATGTGGCGGACTCCGATCGCCAAGTTCGAGCGGTTCACGACGTTCCTCTCGCTGGCGCTCTTGGCCGGCGCTGTCGCCTTTCTCACGTCGCGGCTGAGCGGTCGCGCCGCGTTCATCCACGTGGGCGCGCTCCTCGGCACATGCATGGCGGGCAACGTCTTTCTCCACATCATCCCGTCGCAGCGCGAGTTGGTCGCAGCCACGGTCTCGGGGCGCGACCAGGATCCGCGCCTCTCGTGGCGCGCGAAGCAGCGCTCCATCCACAACAACTACATGACGTTTCCGCTGCTCTTCTTGATGTTGAGCAGCCACTTCTCCAGCACCTTCGGCCACGCGCACCGCGCCGTCGTCCTTGGGGTCCTCATGGTGGCCGGCGCGTCGGTGCGCCATGTCCTCAACATCCGCTTCACGTTCCCCGCTTGGAAGCCGACGCTCGCCGCGGTGCTGACCGCGTCGATCGTGGCGTTGTACCTTTTGCTGGTGCCGCGCGGCGGCGTGGACGCGATGGCCGCGTTTCGCGGGGGGCCGCCTGTGACCTTCGGCGAGGCGCGAACCGTCCTTCAGCAGCGTTGCGTCACGTGCCACTCGGCGACGCCGAAAGACGCGGTCTTTACGACGGCGCCCAACGGCGTCGTGTTCGACGCACCCGAGCAGATTCACCTCTACGCCGATCGCATCATGGCGCGCGCCGTCTTGGCCAAGACGATGCCGCTCGCGAACCGCACCGGCATGACCGACGAAGAGCGCGCGATCCTCGGTCGGTGGGTGGCGCAGGGCGCACGCGTCGAGTAGCGACTCGCACCGGCGGCTATCGCGCGCGGGACGCTCTCGTGGAAGCGAGCACCTGCTCGAGGCCTGAGGAGAGGAACGAGAAGAGCGGGCCTTCGCCTCCCGCCGAAAGGTTGATGCGGTCAAAGGAGCCGCGGAAGGCCTCCGCGACGCGCGGCATGGTCTCTGTCACCAGCAGCTCTTCGAGGCGCGCCGGCGAAAGATCGGGGACCGCCTCGCGCCTCTTTCGCGCGAGCTCGATGTCTTGCTCTTCAGCGCGGCGACGCGCCTCGAGCTCGATGGCGGCGCGCTCTCGCTCCGCGTTCGCTTGATCGAGAAGACGGCCCAGCTCACCCTGCTGCTTGCGCTCCAGCATCGCCGCCTGGTGAGCTTCGCGCTCCAGCTCGTGGCTTCGTTCGAGAAGGGCGCGCTCCCGCTCTTCATGGAGGAGCGCGAGGCGTGTTCGCTCCAACGTCATGCGTCGCTCGGCCTGAAGTCGCGCCTCCTCCCGCTCGACCTCGTCTTTCGCACGCAGGGCCTTGAGGGCCAGTCCTTCACGAAAGGGGGCCTGGAGGCGCGCGAACACGTCTTGCGAGAGCACGCGCACGTCCTGAATCTCCACCGTGTCGAGGATGACGCCCCAGCCCCGATCGGTGGTCTCTCCGCTCGCGCCGCTCCCTGCCAACACGGGCCCGACCTCCTCCAAGAGCGCGGCGGCAACACGCTCCTTTCGGTGCGTGATGCACTCATCGAGGGTCAGGCTCGACACGATGCGTCGCGTGGCGCCGACGAACATTTCACGCAGGATGTCCGTCAGGGACTCGCGATTTCTGTCCATCATCCGGTACGCGAGGAGCGGCGCGGCGATGCGATAGACGGCGAGGCCGCTGACCTCCACGCCGGTCTTCTCGAGGGTCACCTGATCGGCGCGAAACGACAGCTTTGCGATCGACGTCGGAACGACCGCGACGCTGTCGGACGGCCACTTGAAACACGCGAGCCCTTGGCCGTGCCGGACGATGCGGCCTCCGCGTGTATGAATCAGGTATTCGTGCGGCTCGGAAACGACGCGGCCCCAGGTCGGAATGTTCGTCATGGCCTCCGTGGAGCAACGCTCACGCCAGCGAGAAACCCTGCGAATTGCGCTGGCCGAGGCCGTGGGTGCCCCAATTTGGGGCATCGGTCGAGCGCCCCGCGCACCCTCTTCGGACCGGCTCCGCTACGGGCAGCTCGTCACCGAAGTGATCCACTCGTCGATGAGGCTCGCGCCCTTCGCGTCGGGAATACGGACGCCGATGGGGGGCATCCGCTTCGCGTCCTCGGCGCGCATGCGGATGGAAATCATCGATTCGTTGGGGTTGCCCGGCGCGAGCACCTTCGCGGCGGCGACGCCGAAGTTGCCTCCGACGGGGTTGGCTCCGCACGCTTTCGTCGCGAGGAGCCCTTGGCCGTAGCGGAAGTCCATCGCGCCGCCGCCGCCACCGGCCGGTCGGTGGCAATGCGAGCAGTTTGAGTGGAGGTACGAGAGCGCACGGCTCTCCACCGGCTCGGTGCCCGAAGGCTCCGGGTAGCGCGCGAGCTTGGCGGGATCGCCGACCGGGGCCGCCAGCACGCCGATGTGCTCGAGCGTGGCGAGCTGATTCGAGACGCGGTTCGTGGAGGTGTAGACGAAGTCGCCGTTCAGTTGTCCGAGCTCCAGACCGAGGGAGCCGCCGGCCGCCGTCGTGTGGCACTGCACGCACTGCGCTCGGCTCGGGTACGTCCACGACTCGCCGCCCGCCAAGGCGCGCGTCTTTCCAGCCGGGAGTAGCTGAGCGTCGGTGCCGTCGTCGTTCCACTCGTAGCTGTAGCCTGCCCACTCCCCGTCGTCGTGGCGGACGAAGAGCCGCGTCTCGAGGAGCTTGCCGAAGGCGCGGAACGTCTTCACGAGCACGGTGCCGCGGGGAAAGTCAAAGTCGCCATCGGCGCCGACGGTGATGGTCCCGCCTTCGGGGAGCGCGAAGAAGCGCTCCTTCTCGGCGCCGTCCGACCAGAGCGGCGAGCGGACGCCGTAGGGCACGAGTCCGCTCGCCGGCTTTTTCGGGTCGCTCGCGTCGACGCAGCCGGTCTTTGAGAGCGCGTCGGGGAACGCGCTCGGAGGCGTCGTCATGGCCGTGTCGGGCTTCATCTTGAGGATGCGTCCCGTCGTGAGCGACGCGATGTAGAGCTCGCCGTCGGCGTCGACGGTGAAGTCGACCGGGTTCGGCACCCGGCCGAGCGGCTTGGAGGTGGCGCGACCGGCGCCGTCGTAGACGATGCCCCACACGTTGCCGGTGCCGTAGTCGGCGTAGACATACGTGCCTGTGAGGCTGGGGATGGCCTTGCCGCGGTACACGATGCCGCCGGTGATGACGGTGGCTTCGGAGCGACCGTGCGCGACCACGGGATCATTGAGGCCAGGCGTTGCGCAGAGCGCCGTCGTGCTCCCTCGCTTGTGGAAGCCTTCGCAGGTGTTCCACCCGTAGTTGCCCCCGAGCTTGACCTTGTCGATCTCTTCCCACGCGCTCTGCCCCACGTCGCCGACCCACAAGTCGCCCGTCTCGCGGTCGAAGTTCCACCGGAACGGATTGCGAAACCCGGAGGCGTAGATCTCCTTCTTCTCGGGCCCCGTGCTTGAAGCGTAGGGGTTCGTCGGCGGAATCGTGTAGGGCGGGGCCCCGTCGACGTCGAACCGCAGAATCTTGCCGAGCACGGTGTTGAGGCGCTGGCCGCTGCCGAGCGGATCGTTGCCGCTGCCGCCGTCGCCGAGCCCAAAATACAAGTACCCGTCGGGACCGAAGTCGATGTCGCCGCCGTTGTGGTTTGAGTAAGGCTGCACCCGCCGAAAGACCTCGACGGGACTGCCGACCGTGAGACCGCCATCGGCGCTGGTCCATCGCGACACGATGGAGGTCAGGCCCGAGTTGATCGGGCCGCCGGCGTTCGAGTCGGGCGGTGCGCCGTCAGTGCCGGCCGCGTAAGTGCGCGTGTACGAGAAGAAGGCGGTGCGGTTCGAGGCCCATTTAGGGTGAAACGCCATGCCGAGCAGGCCGCCTTCGCCGGCCGGGTTGACGGGCACGAGGGCGAAGTCCTTCACGTCGCTGGGAGTCTGTGCGCTCAGCGGAACGCGCTTTACCTTCGCGGGCACCGTCGTCGAAGAGCCGCGCTCGGCGACGTAGAGGTTGCCCGGCTCGCCGGGCGCTTGCCGAATCTTCATGGGCGCGGCGAACGTGATGGCCGCGGGAAACGCGTTCTCGAAGACGACGCCGCTCGGCGGCGGCGGTCGCGCTGGCGCACGGCACGTTGTGTTGGCAGGGCGGACATCGAGGCCGTAAGGCGATGGCGTGGGCGGCACCGCGCCGTCGGCGGTGCCATCGATAGCGGACCCGGCGTCGGCGGGCGCCGGCGTCGCGTCGAGCGTCTCATCGCAGGCGGCCGACGCCGCCAGGGTAAACACAAGGACGATCCCGAAGCGCTCCGAGCGATGCATCGGCGGAGGTTACCATCGGGCGGCCGACGTCGAATCAGGACTTGCGGGAGCCGAATTTCGCAGCCTGGCAAAAGAAGCGCCCGCGTCGCTCGCGCGGCCCGCGGCCGATGGCTTCGGCTACCATGGCGCGATGACCGAGCACGCGAACCCGCTCATCGTTACGGCGCTGCCTATTCGTTTCGACCTCATCTCCGCGGAGCACGTCGTCCCGGCCGTCGACGCTCAGCTCGCCGCTGCGCGAAAGCTCGCCTCTGCCATCGAAGACGGGCGAGACGTCTCCTTTGAGGCGACCTTTGGCGCCTTCGATCGCATGAGCGAAGGCCTCGAGCGAACGATGTCTATTGCTGGGCACCTCGAGTCGGTGGCCACGACGCCCGCGCTCCGCGACGCGTACGCGTCGGTGCAGCCGGCCGTGAGCGAGTTTCAATCGAGCGTTTACTTGTCGGCCAAGCTGTACGCCCGGCTCTCCACGTTCGCCAACAGCGTCGACGCGAAGTCGCTCTCGGCGGCGAAGCGTAGGTTTGTGGAGACGACGCTCGCAGACTTTCGCCGTGCCGGTGCCGAGCTTCCCGATGCCGGCAAGGCGCGCCTCGCGGCCATCGACGTGGAGCTCACGACGCTCGCCCTCAAGTTCTCGCAGAACGTCCTCGACGCCACCAACGCCTTCGAACTCATCATCGGTGAGGAGCAAGCGAACCGCCTCCGAGGCCTCCCCGAGAGCGCCCTCGAGGCCGCCCGCGAGTCGGCTCAGGCAAAGGGCAAGGCCGGCTATCGTTTTACCTTGCAGGCGCCGAGCTACGTCGCCGTCATGACGTACGCCGACGACGCCGCGCTCCGCGAGACGCTCTACCGCGCCTTCAACACGCGCGCGTCGGGCGGCGAGTTCGACAACCGCCCCATCGTCGTTCGCATGCTGGAGCTTCGCCGCGAGAAGGCGTCGCTCATCGGCTTCGCTACTTTTGCGGACCTGGTGCTCGAAGATCGCATGGCCAAAGAGGCGCGCGTCGCACGGGCCTTTGTGCGCGAGCTCGAGGGCCAGACGCGCTCGTTCTTTGAGCGCGAGAACCGCGAGCTCGCGGAGTTTCGCGCGAGCCTCGACGGAGCCGCGGGCGCGCTCTCGCCGTGGGACGTGCCCTACTATTCGGAGAAGCTGCGCCGCGCGCGCTTCGACCTCGACGAAGAGCTGCTGCGGCCCTACTTCGCGCTCGAGCGCGTCCTCTCGGGCCTCTTCACCGTCGCCACGCGCCTCTACGGCGTTCGCATCGAGCCTTGGCCGGGCGCGCCCACGTGGCACGAGTCGGTGCAGGCCTTCAAGCTCTTCGAGGGCGACGACACGGGGCGCGAGATCGGCGCGTTCTACGCCGACCTCTACCCGCGCGAATCAAAGAGAGACGGCGCTTGGATGCACGGGCTCATCAGTGGCACCGGCGAAAGCGGCCGCCAGATCGCCCTCATCGTGGCCAACGTGACGCCACCGGTGCGCGGCAAGCCCGCGCTGCTCACGCACCGCGAGGTCGAGACGATGTTTCACGAGTTCGGGCATCTGATGCATCACCTGCTCAGTCGCACCGAGCTGCGCTCCCAAGCCGGCACCAACGTCGCGTGGGACTTCGTCGAGTTGCCGTCGCAGATCATGGAGAACTGGACCTGGGACCGGGCCGCGCTCGATCTCTTCGCCGCCCATCACGAGACGAAGGCGCCGATTCCCGCCGACCTCTTCGAGAAGCTGCAGAAGGCGCGGACGTTCCGCGCCGCCAACATGCAGATGCGTCAGCTCGGCTTCGCTGAGACCGACCTCGCGCTCCATATGGATTTCTCGCCGAAGGAGCACGGCGACGTCATCGAGTTCGCGCGCGAGGTGTCGAGCCGGTTCTCCGCCGCCGCCCTCCCGCCGGACTACGCCATGATCGCGTCGTTCGGTCACTTGTTCGCCAGTCCGGTCGGCTACGCGGGCGGCTATTACTCGTACAAGTGGGCCGAGGTCCTCGACGCCGATGCCTTCTCGCGGTTCCGCGATCGCGGCATCCTCGACCGCGCCACCGGCCAGGCGTTCCGAACGAGCATCCTCGAGAAGGGCAACAGCGAAGATCCGAAGGCGCTCTACGTCGCCTTTATGGGGCGCGAGCCCGACCCGCGCGCGCTGCTCGAGCGCAACGGGCTCGTCTGACGGCGAGGCGCTACACTCTTCGGCTCGTCGAGGGCCGATGTCGCCGGTGTCAGCGGCGCGACTCGTCTTCGAGTTGCATGGCCGTCAGCAAGATCTCACCGATGGACACGCGGGGCGACGCCTTCGGTTGGATGTCGCGGGGCGTGAAGTAGAACTTGCCGGAGCGCCACTTGAGCACGTCTCGCAAGACGTCGAGGGCGGGCCGCTCGGTGCCGTTCACCTCGCTCTGGACGAACGTGCCACCGATGAGCGTGAACAACGCGCTTGCGCCGGCGTCGGTCGAGACCTTGAGCTGGCCGCTGCGCCGCTCCATCTCGAGCATCATCGAGGATCGACGCCAGGGGCATCTGGGCGAGCTCGCCGCGGAAGGCGACCCCTTGCTTCGACGAGGTGGGCTCGCCCACGAAGGAGTCGCGTCGAGCCCGGAGGCGTCGCGCCATGCCGATGAGCGCGGTCACCTGCGCTTCGACCTCCTCGTGGGTGAACGGCATGGAAAGGTAGACGTCGGCGCCGACGTGCAACCCCTGGAGGCGGGCGTCTTCGTCGTCGGATTCGGCGAGAAAGAGGAAGGGCGTCGACGAGACCGAGCCGGACTCGGTGCGAATGCGGCGGGCGACCCAGAAGCCGTCGATGTCCGGCAGCTCAATGTTGCAGACGATGCAGTCGGGGTTGCTCGCGCACGCGGCCTCGAAGCCCGCGCGAGCCTCCAGCGCCACCTCGACGGCATAACCCTTCGCGGTCAGCGACTCGGAGAGCCGCCTGGCGACCCCCTCATCGGCCTCGATGATGAGGACCGTCCCTTGCGACACGAGGGCACCGTATCACGCCAGCCGCCCCAGCCCACCTTTCCGGCCGATATCGCGCGCGCCCGCGCCCGCTCCCGGACTCTCCCGTGAAGGTGCATGCGCCCGTGGACACGCCTCCTCTTCGTGCGCACCCGGGCATGCGCCCGCGATCTACGGCAGGGGAGGGAGCGGGGGCCGCGCGGGGGCGCGGCGGCGTCGGGGTCGACAATTAGCATGCTAATTTTGTGGCGGGTCGCGCCCCGCCCCCCCCGCGCCCCGCCCCCCCGCGCCCCGCCCCCCGCGCCCGGCCCCTCAGGCTGGGGTCGCTCGGATCCAGGTAACGGGATGTTTCAGAAGAAGAATTAGGTAGATACGAGCGGAGACTCCTTTTTTATCCGTGCGAGCCTCCACGCTCCTGGACGACACCAGACGCCATTGTATGATGCTCGCAGATGCGCGCTCTGACGCTGGTGTTGTTCGCTGCCCTTGCTGCCAGCGCCACGCAATGCGCGTCGGCTCCCGTGGACTCGGGCGACGAGACCGAAGACCCGATCTACGGCGGCTCGCTCGACGACAGCACCAATCAAGCGGTGGTGGCCCTTCGCATCGGGCAAGGCGCCAAGGCCGAGCTCTGCTCCGCGGCGGCCATCGCGCCGAACGTGCTGCTCACCGCGCGCCACTGTGTCTCCACGAGCTTGACCAAAACGGTCATCTGCAACTCCAAGGGCGCCTCGGAGAACGGTCCGCACTTCGGCGACGACCATCCCGTGTCGGACATTCGGGTCTATACAGGCGCGAAGCCGAACTTCTACGGTGGCGTCGCCGCGCAGGTTCGGGAGATCGTGCGGCCTGACGCGCCGGTCGTCTGCAACCAGGACATCGCGCTGCTTATCCTCGATCGAAACCTCGATGTGACGCCGCTACCGGTCCGCCTCGCGCGCGACGTCGGCGTTCAAGAGTCGATTCGTTCGGTCGGCTACGGCAAGACCGACACCGGTACGACGGGCACGCGCCTCCGCAAGACCGGGGTCGTTGTTCGCGCCGTTGGTCCGGGCTTGTCCTCGTCGGAGACCGCCCTCGGCGATCACGAATTCGAGGTCGGGGTCTCGATCTGCCACGGCGATTCGGGAGGCCCCGCCATTTCGCAGCTCACCGGCGCGGTCATCGGCGTGGTTTCTCGCGGCGGCGAGTGCGGCGAAGACTTCGGCCACGTTTACACCGAGACCAAGGGCTTCACAGAGCTCATCGAGCGGGCCGTGCAGAAGGCCGGAGCAGCGCCGGCGCAGCCCGAAACCGAGAGCCTTCTGCCCGCGTCCACGCCGGCGGCGAAGGCGCCCGCGGCCAACGCAGACGACAAGGGTGGGTGCGCCGTAGGGACGTCCAAGACGGGGCGAGGGCACGCGGCGTCGCTGGCAGGCGGCCTGTTGCTCGGCCTCGCCATGGTCCGCCGCCGTCGCCGCTGAACACTCGCTCCGGTTCGGCTGGCCCGTTCGCCGGGCAACTTCTGCTGACCGAAAGACAGATTCATTTGCGGGCCTTGGAGCCGGCATTTGTTGAGTATGCTGCGCCGCCTGGCGCCGCCCGTTTGGCGCGCCTCTGACGGGTTGGGAGCGCCACAATGCAGCTTCGCGTGAAAAAAGAAGTCTTCGGCTGGCGGAGCCCGCGGCTCGGCATCGACATGCCCATCGTGCGCTACGGCCACTGGGGCAAGCCACTCATCCTGTTTCCCACCGCCGGCAGCGATCTCTTCGACGCCGAACGATTCCTCCTCGTCCACTCCGTCCAGAAACACATCGAGGCGGGCAAGATCACCGTCTTCTCCATCAACACCGTCAACACGATGTCGTGGATGGACGAGAAGGTGTCGCCGCGCGAGTCGGCGCGCCGCCAGCAGCTTTATGCCGGCTACGTCGAAGAAGAGGTCATGCCGCACGTGCGCCGCGTCGTTGAGAACGACAGCGCCCGCGCCATCGTCGCCGGCGCCAGCTTCGGCGGCTTTCACGCGACCAACGAGTTCTTCCGCCGGCCCGACCTCTTCGACACCCTCGTGGCGATGAGCGGGTTCTTCGATCTCTCGTCGTTCGCCGACGGCTACAGCGACGACAACCTCTACTTCAACAACCCGTCGTGGTTTGTGCCCCGCATGAACGGCGCGACGCTCGAGCTCATCCGCAACCACAGCCAGATTCACATCCTGTCGGGGCAGGGAGCCTACGAGAAGCCGGAGGCGTCGCGGCGCTTCTCGCAGCTCCTTTGGGACAAGGGCATCTGGCACAACCTCGACCTCTGGGGCCACGACGTCAAACACGACTGGCCGACTTGGCGAAGCATGCTCGACCACTACGTCGACGCACGCCTGGGACTGTGACCGATGACCGGCAAAGGCTCCGGCAAGAAGCGCGTCGGCCTGCTCGTCGGCCGTGAGCGCTCATTTCCCGAAGCGCTGATCGCGGAGGTCGCGCGACGCGGCGTCGGCGTCGAGGTTTCCTACGTGAAGTTCTCGGCGCCGCGCGCCTGGGAGAAGCCGCCCTACGACGTCGTCATCGACCGCATCTCGCACGAAGTGACCTGCTACCAGCCGTTCCTCAAGGCCTGCGCGCTCCACGGCGTTTACGTCATCAACAATCCCTTCTGGCGCATCGCCGACGACAAGTTCTTCAACGCCGGCCTCGCCGAGAAGCTCGGACTCGCGGTGCCGCGCACCATTCTTTTGCCGTCGAAGACCTATGGCGACGACACGAACGCCGAGTCGTTGGCCCGCAACATGGACCTCGTCGATTGGGACGGCCTCGCCAAAGACCTCGGCTTCCCGATGTACATGAAGCCCCACTGGGGCGGCGGCTGGCGCAACGTCTCGCGAATCGCCGACATGCCGGCCCTCCACGCGGCGTACGACGCGAGCGGGCCGCTCACCATGATCCTCCAAGAGGAAATTCGCTGGACTCAATACGTTCGCTGCCTCGTCATCGGACGTCGCGACGTGCGGCCGGCTCTTTGGGATCCGCGCCACTCACACTTCGACCGCTACACGAAGGCGCCGGAGACGATGCCCGCGCTCTCCCCGGAGCTTGAGGAGCGCGTCGTGGCCGACGCTCTCGCCATCACCAAGGGCCTCGGCTACGACATGAACACCGTCGAGTTCGCCATTCGAGACGGCGTGCCCTATGCCATCGACTACATGAACTCGGCGCCGGACTTCGACGTGGCGTCGCTCGGCGAAGAGCACTTCGGTTGGGTGACCCGAAAGATGGCGCGCCTCGTCATCGATCTCGCCAACGCGCCGCCGGCGACGCCGCCGCTTGAAGCGAACGCCTTCCTCGCAGGGCTGCGCTGAGCATGCACTACCGCGTGCGCGTCGACCCGCAGGCAAGGCAGCTCTCGCTCTCGCTGACGCTCGCGCGGAAGGAGCGGGGCGATATCTCGCTCGCCGTGCCGACTTGGGTCCCCGGCGCCTACGCCTTCATGCGCTACGGCCGCGACGTCTTCGACCTGGGCGCTGAAGACGTGGCGACGGGCGAGCACCTTCGCGTCGAACGCGACGGCTTCTCCGGCTTCCGCATCAAGGACGCGTCTCCCGAGGTGCGCGTGACGGCGAAGATCAGCGCGGCCGACGGCGCATGGGGCGAGCTCGTGGGCTTCGTCGAGCCTGGCTACGCCGTCATCCGTGCGAGCCACTTTCCCTTCGACGTCGGTCACGACGGGCCGTGCAAGCTCTCCCTCGAGCTGCCCGAGGGCTGGGCGATCCATCACCCCGGCGGCGCCCTACGCGATGTCGGCGAAGGCACTCCCACCTTCCAGCATCGGAGTCATGAGTCGCTCGTCGACACGCCGGTCGTGTGCGGCGCCTTCGACCGGCTCACGCGCTCCGACGACGGTGCGACCTTCCACGTGGTCTTCCTCACGCGCGCCGTCGGTCACGAGCGAGAGGTCGAGGCCTTCGTCGACGATCTCATGGTCATCTGCCGGGCCACGAAGGCCATCTTCGGCAGCTATCCCTTTGACGAATACACCTTCGTCGTCGCGACCGATCCGCGTCACAGCTTTGGTCTCGAGCACGCCCACGCCACGCTCGTCGGCTTTGGCGATCTCGTCTTCATCGACCGCGAGGCGCGCGCCACGGCGTTGCGCCTGGCGGCCCACGAGCTCTTCCACGCTTGGAACGTGTGTCGCTTGCGTCCCGCAGCGCTCATGAAGCCAGATTTCGTCGCCGGCTCCTTCCCCGACGGCCTTTGGATCAGCGAGGGCGTGACGCGTTACTACGAACTCTTGCTCGCGGCGCGCACCGGCGTCTTCTCTGTGAACAGGTTTCTCTCGAACCTCGTGCGTTACGACGACGCCATTCGGGTCTTGCCCGCTTCGCGGCACGTGTCCCTCGCCGACTCCTCGAAGGCCACGTTCCTTAATCACAATCGATTCCCCGGCTCGACGAGCGCGACGCTCGACTACTACGACAAGGGTCTCCTCGTCGCGTTCGCCATCGACGCGTGCTTGCGCACGGCCCAAACGCCCAGCTCGCTCGACCGCGCCTTCGCGGCCTTCTACGAGGAGTTCGTGGGGCGCGGCTTCTCAACGGAGGAGGCCATTCAGTTCTTTCATCACTTCGCGTCGCCGCGTCTGCCGCGAGTTCCCCTTGGGCCGATGCTCCAGCGCATCGTCGTGGGGAGCGACATTCCCGAGACGTCGCTCTGGCTCGAGGCGTTGGGCTTCGCCATCGAGCGCGAGACCCGTCCGATGCTCGGCGTGTGGCTGAAGGCCGACCGCGGCCCCGGCGTCCTCGAGGTGCTCGCCGAATCGCCGGCGGCGAAGGCGGGCCTCCTTGCGGGCGATGAACTCGTGGCCGTCAACGGCTTCGCCTTTCGGCCCGAGGTGCTCTCCTACGTGCTCGCGGCGGGAGAGCCCTTCGACCTCGAGGTCCGCTCCGGCAACCGCTACCGGGTCCTCACCGTGGCCCCCAAGGTGCGCGAACTCGCGTCTCTGCTGCGGGTCGTGGAGCCATCGTCGGAGCTTC
The DNA here is from genome assembly GCA_016703425.1 of Myxococcales bacterium. Taxonomy (NCBI): domain Bacteria; kingdom Pseudomonadati; phylum Myxococcota; class Myxococcia; order Myxococcales; species Myxococcales bacterium. Next base: position 266,903 of record JADJCA010000007.1, on the reverse strand, counting down.
GGTCTTGGCTCGGCGAAGGCGCGTCGACGCTCGCGCCGGGGACCCCAATTCCACTCAATCACTACGACAACTTTCATGTCGCGGAGTCGATGCTGTGAGCGAACTGACCATCTTGGCGCTGGCGAGCTACTTCAAGGGACATCGCTTCCTCGGGCGCGCTCACGCACGCGGCGCCCGGGTGTACCTCTTTACCGTAGAGAAGTGCCTCGGTAAGGCGTGGCCTCGCGAACACCTCGCCGATGTCTTCGCCGTGCCCGATCGCCACTCGCTCGCGGACGTCGTCAAGACCGTGAGCTACCTCTCGCGGACGACGCGCTTCGATCGAGTGGTGGCGCTCGACGACTTCGACGTGGAGACGGCGGCACACCTTCGCGAGCACTTTCGTATGGAGGGCATGGGCGACACGCACGCGCGCCTCTTTCGCGACAAGCTCGCGATGCGCACCGCCGCGGCGCGGTTCGGCATCCCCGTGCCGGAGTTCACGGGCCTCTTCAACGACGCCGACGTGCGCGCCTTCGCGGCGCGCGTCCCGGGGCCGTGGATGCTCAAGCCGCGGGCCCAGGCGAGCGCCACCGGCATCAAGAAGATCCAGAACATCGACGAGCTATTTCCGGCGCTCGACGCCCTCGGCGACGAACGCAGCCACTACCTGCTCGAGCGCTACGTCGCCGGCGACGTGTACCACGTCGACGCGCTCACAACGGGTCGCAACGTGCTCTTTGCCGAGGTGCACAAATGCGGAACTCCGCCCTTCGACGTGGCGCACGGCGGGGGCATTTTCTCCAGCCAAACGGTCTTGCGTGGGAGTTCCGAGGAGCGAACCCTGCGCGCGATGAACGAGAAGATTCTCACGAGCTTTGGCCTCGAGCGGGGCCCGTCGCACATCGAGTTCTTGCGCTCCCGCGAGACAGGAGAGTTTTCGTTCCTCGAGTGTGCGGCTCGCGTCGGTGGAGCCCACATCGCGGACATGGTGGAGGCCTCGACGGGGCTCAACCTCTGGGCTGAGTGGGCCGACATCGTGATGGATGGTGACGCTTACCAACTGCCAAAGGTGCGCACCGACTACGGCGGCTTGGTGGTGTGTTTGGCGAAGGATGCGGAGCCCGACACCTCGTCGTTCAACGACCCGGAGGTCGTGTACCGCTCGCCCGAGCCGCACCACGTCGGCTTGGTGGTCGCTTCGCCCGACGCAGCGCGGGCTCACGGTCTTGTCTCCGACTACGCGGCGCGCCTCCAGCGCGAGGTCCTCGCCGTGCTGCCCGCCGCCGTTCGCCCGGCGCACTGAGGCTCCCATGGATCGAGCCTTTCGCACCGCCTACAACCAAAGCTACACGCCCGATACCTTCCTGGAGTATCGCCGACGCCTCGAGGAGCGCTCGGGGCCCGTCGAGTTCCCGTTGGCCGAGACGCCGCTCTTCTTGTCGCCGGAGCTGCGCGACGCGCTGGCACGCGAGGCGCGCGCCATCGTCCAGCAGCTCCGGAGCCCCGACAACCTCGCGAAGCAGCAGAAGGCGATCCCTGAGCGAGTCTTCGCTCCTGGCATGGACGCCTTGCCGAACACGTTGCAGGTCGACTTCGCCCTCGTCGAAGGCGCCAACGGAAACATCGAGGGCCGGCTCGTGGAGCTTCAAGCGTTTCCATCGCTCTACGCCATCGAGACGCTCATGGCCGAGGCGTGGCGCGAGACGCTGTCCACAAGGCCTGGGCTCGCCGGTGATTGGACGTGTTTCTTAGGCGGCCTCGGCGACGCCGAGGCCCATGAGCTCATGCGCAGCACCATCGTGGGCGACGCGGCGCCGGAGGAGACCGTCCTCGTCGACATCCACCCCGAGAGCCAGAAGACGTGGCCCGACTTCGTCGCCACCAAGCGCCTCTTCGGCGTCGACACCGTGTGTCTGACCAAGCTCAAGAAGGACGGCCGCACGCTCCTTCGCGAGAAGGACGGCAAGTGGATTCCCGTGAGGCGCTTTTACAACCGCGTCGTCTTCGACGAGCTCGAGCGTAAGAACGTCGCGTTGCCGTTTTCGTGGCGCGACGAGCTCGACCTCACGTGGTGCTCGCATCCGAACTGGTACTGGGTCTGGTCGAAGTATTCGCTGCCGCTGCTCAAGCACCCCTGGGTGCCTGAGGCGCGCTACGTGAAGGACGTCGACTTCGAGTCGGAGGATCTGTCGGACTTGGTCCTGAAGCCGCTCTTCTCGTTCTCCGGCGGCGGCGTGGTCCTCGACGTGACCAAAGAGGCCCTCCGCGCCATCCCCGAGAGCGAGCGCGGCAACTACCTCCTCCAGCGCCGCTTCCACTACGCCGACGCGTTTCGCACGCCGGAGGGGGCGCCCGTCAAGGCCGAGGTGCGCGTCATGCTCCTCCGGCCGCCCGGCGCCGCCGACCTCGTGCCGCTCATTTGCCTGATTCGCTTGTCCCGCGGCCGAATGCTGGGCGTCGACTTCAACAAGGGCCTCAACTGGGTCGGCGGCACCGTCGGCTTGTGGCGGCGGTAGTGCCGGCGCAAACCTCCGACAGAGGTCTCTAGAATGCCGCTCGGCATCGCGATTCTCCTCGGCATCGTCGAGGGTCTCACCGAGTACCTACCGGTCTCGTCGACGGGGCACCTCGTCCTTGTGGGGCACGCCCTCGGCGAACGCACGGAGGCGGCCGGCTCCTTCGAGATCGTGATCCAGCTTGGGGCCATCTTCGCCGTCGTCGTGCACTACCGGACACTCTTGCGCGAGCGCGCGCGAGGGCTCTTCACCGGTAGCGAAACGTCGCGGCGTCTCCTCGTTGCGCTCGCCCTCGGCTTTGTTCCGGCAGCGACCGTGGGCTTCCTCTTTCGCAAGGCCATCAAGGCGCATCTCTTCGGCCCAGGCCCCGTGGCCATGGCGCTTGTCTTTGGCGGCGTCCTCATGATCGTCGTGGAGCGCCTGCGCGCGCGGCGACACCAGAAGGACGTCGCCCAGGTGGGCTTGGACGGTCTTGAGCACGTGACGTGGTCACGCGCCCTCGCCATCGGTGTCGGGCAGTGCTTCTCACTGTGGCCGGGCATGAGCCGGTCCATGAGCACCATCGTCGCGGGGCAGCTCACGGGCCTCTCGACCCGAACCGCGGCCGAGTTTTCGTTTTTGCTCGCGCTGCCGACGCTCGGCGCGGCCACCCTCTACGAGGGCTTGAAGTCGCGGGCGACGCTCTTCGCGAACGGGGCCGCAGCGAGCCTCGCCGTCGGCTTGCTGGTCTCGTTCTTCGTCGCCTGGGCGGTCATCGCGGTCTTCCTGCGATACCTCGGGCGTCGCGGCCTCGAACCCTTCGGCTGGTATCGCATCGTGCTCGGGCTGCTCGTCGCCTTCGTGCTCCTGCGCTGAGGGGGCACGACAGCGGAGCGCGCGAAGCGCCGCGCCGTGCTCAGTTTGGCCAATACAGGGTGAAGGCGGGCAGAGGCCCGGCGTCTTGCTCGGCGCACACCGGGACGCAGCCGATGCACGGGTCTGGGCTCTCGAAGCACGAGCAGTTCGCGCGGCGACCGCTCGTCGACTGACATCCCTTCGGCAGCGGAAGGCACATGTCGTTGCCCGTGTCGGTGCCCTCGCAGTATTGCGTCTGTGCATCGCACGTCGCGCTGCCGCAGGCGAAGCTCGTGCAAGAGCCGTCCTTTCGAATCGAGGCTCCCGCTTGGTGCGCGACGCAGTCGTTGGGGTACGTCTTGTCGTCGCAGCCGCAAACCGGCGCGTAGAGGGTGCTGCAGCCTTGGGGGCGGCCCCGGCACTCACCGGCCCGGTCGGTGCCTCCGCACGAGGCGCCGCCGAAGTCGCAGTACTGATCAGAGCGGCACGTGCCGCCGGTCTTGCCCCCGCACGCGGGGACGCGTGACGCCGGCACCGGTCCCGGCAGCGGACCGATTCGCGAGTCGCTCGCCGTCGGCGCTGGCGCGGGCGTTGGCGCTCCGCGCTCAGAACGCTCGCTCGTGGTCGCGACGGCGCCGCCGCAGGCGACAAGGTGAAGGGCCAGGAACCAAAGAGGAAGCGTCGAAGGGCGCGCCGCGGAGAACATGACGCGCCCAAAGCACGGGTCGTGCCACGGTCTCGCGCGCCGGCGAGCGCTACACAACGCGGGTCGTCGCGGCGGGCCGTTGCGTCACGTTGTGCCAGCGCGCGCCTTCGCGCCGCGCCCCTCAGATGCCGCGCATCGTCTCGGCCATGAGCCAATCGACGACCGGCTTCGTGGCACCACCATTCTTGTCGTAGATCTCGATCTGTCGGTGAGCGCTCGTGCCCCGGAGGGCGATGTCCTTGATGCGTTTGACGTGAGCCTCAGTCCCGAAAATGTCCGTCGCTTCGCTGACGAAGTCGATGAGCTCGTCCATGAGCTCGGCGAAGGGTCGCTCTTCCTTGCGCCCGAAGTCGATGAGCTTCGCCCCCGTGCCGAAGCGTAGCGCGCGCCACTTGTTCTCCTCGATGAGGCTGCGCGAGTAGCTCCGGAACGCTGTGTTGCGACGGTACATCAGGTAGAGCTTGCCCATGAGCGCTTGAATGAGCGCGACCACCGCGACGGTGTCGTCCATGCTCGTGGGCATGTCGCAGATGCGAACCTCGACGGTGTCGTAGAGGTGGTGCGGCCTCACGTCCCACCAGATCTTCTTGGCGTCGTCGATGCAACCGGTCTTCACGAGGAGGTCGACGAAGCTCTTGAAGTGGACGCTGCTCTCGAACTCGTCGGGGATGCCCGTGCGCGGGAAGCGCTTGAAGATCTGCGTCCGCGTGCTCATCAGGCCCGTCTTGCGGCCCATCCAGAAGGGCGAGCTCGTCGTCAGCGCGAGGATGTGCGGCAGGAAGTAGCGAACCTGGTTCGTCAGCGCGATGGCCGTCTCTTTGTCCTTGATGCCCACGTGGACGTGGAGCCCAAAGATCAGGTTGGCGCGCGCCACGTCCTGCATGTCGTTGACGATGCCGTGGTAGCGAGCCTGGTCCGTGATGTCCTGCATCTTCCAGTCACTGAAAGGATGCGTCGACGCGGCGATGATGCGGAGGCCGCCGCGCTGCGACAGGCGGTTGAGCTCGCCACGCATCTCGATGAGCTCTTGGATGTACGACCGAAGCTCCCCCGATTCGGGGTCGACGATTTGGTATTCCTCTTCGACGCCGAGGGTGAATTGACCGTCGATCATGGCGTGCTCACTTCTGCGGGGCGCGTCTTGGGCGGTCCTTCGAGGAACTTTTGGAACTGGCCCGAGCCCGCGTTGCGGCGGCCGTCGCGGGCCGCCTTGGTGACGAAGTCGGCCATGGCGTCGACGACCATGTGAAAGTAGCGGGGCAAGATGGAGTTCTTGTCGAAGTCCGGTGCCGGATTCGTGAAGTCGATGGCGTAGGGGATGCCGTCGCGGACGGCGAACTCGACGGAGTTCATGTCGTAGCCGAGCGCTTGGTTGATGGCCCACGCGTCGTCGAGCACGCGCTGTTCGAGGGCCTTGGGCAAGAAGCCGTCGGCTTCGACGTAGCAGCGGCGCTTCGGGTCGTACTTGATCGGGAGGATGAAGTTCTTGCCGATGCAGATGCAGCGGACGTACTCCTCGAACTCGATGCCCTCTTGGAGCGTCATCACCAGCGTGCCGCTCGTGTTGTACGCAGCGATGAGCTCGCCCATGTTGGCGACCGGCGTCACGTGCTTCCAGCCGCCGCCGTCGGCGGGCTTCAGGAACGCGGGGAAGCGCACGTAGTCGGTGATGGCAGCCCAATCGAGCGGGTAGGCGAGGTTGCGCAGCGAGCGCGCCGGGTCGATCGACGGAATGTACGAGCGCGATGGCAACATGACGGTCCGTGGTACGGCCACGCCGAGGCGGTCGGCCAAGCTGTAGCCGAAGAACTTGTCGTCGGCGCTCCACCAGAAGGGATCGTTGACGACGAAGGTGCCAGCCAGCGCCGCAGCCTTCATGTGCATCCGGTAGTACGGAACCTCGTGACTCAACCGGTCGACGAGGACGCGGTAGTCGGCCGTGAGCCCGTGGGCGCGCGTCCCGCCGAACTTGGCGAGCTCGGCCGTGAATCCTGGAATCGAGCTGACCTTTGCGATGAACGCGGGCGGAAACGAGTCCTCCATCCCGACAACGATTCCGATGCGCTCCGTCACTTGGCACTCCCCTCATCCCGTCCCGCGACTACCCGTGGAGACCGGCTATAACACGGCCCGGCCCATAACACGGAGGCGCGCCCGCCTCTCGGCCAACCGCTTGCCGCGAGGGCGTGGGGATGGGGTCGCGGCAATCGTGCCGAGAGAAGGGAACTCCGGGCGCGGCTCAACCTCGCGAAATGGCAGGGATACGTCGTTCGTCCGAGGGGGGCGGTAGGCTCAAACCGGCCCCGCGGCTCACCCCGCAGGGGGTCGAGCCGTCGCGGAGGTTGAACTCCCCCAGGTTCACAATCACGCTTGGTGGCTAGGCGGCGCGACCAGACCAGGGCGGCGTGCTCGCTCCGAAGTCCGCGAGGTCGAGCTCGGGCGTGGCGAGGGGCACGAGGCCGCGCTCGCTCGCCAGCTCGTTGAACCGGTAGGTGAGCCAGCCGGGGACGAAGAGCGCGAAGGTCCGTGCGAGGCGGGCCTCGTCGTTCAGGCTCTTGAGCATGCGCCCATAGAGCTCTTCTCCGTATTGGGCCTTGAACTTTTCGGCGTGCTCGGCGATCTGCACCCACGCCATGACGCCGGGCTTGTCGGCCTCCGGATGGAACTGCGTCCCGTCGATGCCGGGCCCGAAGCGAAAGGCCAAGATGGCCTCGCCCTTGTTGGGGCCACCCTCGCGGGACTCCTGAGCGAGCACGCGTCCGTCGAGCTCAGCGAGGCGTCGCGTATCGGTGCCGATGGCCTGCCACCAACGGTGCTCCCAGGTGAAGAGCCTGTCTGCAAAGCACTTGAAGTAGTCGACCTCGCGCCCCACGGCTGTTGTGTACGCCGGCATGAGGCCAAACTTCAGCGTCTCGCGCTTCTCCATGCGCGCGACCTGGAAATGGATCACAGCCACTTCGAAGGAGTGGCACACGACCAAGAGCTTCGCGGCGGCCTTCGCATCGCGGAGGTTGTCTTCGTAGACCCCGTCGAGGAACCGTCGGTAGCCGACGCCCCAGGGGTCGTCGAGGCCGTCGAAGGGCGAGCCGGGCCCACCGCTCGACAAGACGAGATCGTAGTGCCCTTCAGGCAGCTCGCCGAGGTTGCGCGGCTGAAGTTCGTGGCGGTGAAGCTCCAGCGACGGATTCTTCTGGTAGACCCGTTGCTCGAAGCGGTCGAGGATCCGGCGGAAGCAGCGCATCGCCTGATTGGCGACGCCGTTGTTCATGTCCACGAGTCCGATGCGCAGTGAAGGCGAAGGCATGGCCGATCACTTTATCAGAGCCTCGCTCTCCTCGCTCAATCCTCCTCGGTCTACGTGAGCGGGTGGCGCCCTCCACCCACACCGTTGCCTCCCCGTAAACGTGCCCATGTCATGGGGCGCGCCCCCCTGTTCTCTCCGCACCACCTCGCGCGAGACCTTCTCGGGTTGCGCACGTTTGTGCGAGTCTTGGCGACCCCGCATGGCCGAACGCCGCTCCACGAAGTCGAAGATCGCCGCTGCCGTTGCTGTCCCGCAAGAGTCAAAAGAGAGGCGCCGCTCGCCAAACCGAATCCCCGTTGGGTCGCTAGCGATTCCCGATCGCCTCAAGGCCGACCGGAGACACACGGGTAAGGGCGTCGTCGCGGCGTTCCTCGATGCCGGCTTCTACGCCCATCCGGATCTCGTGACGCCGCACTCGCGCATCCACGCGTACCACGACCTCATCTGGTTCAAGGACGGTGTCGACCAGCTCAAACACGCCGATCCGTCGTCGTGGCACGGCATGATGTCGACGGTCGTCGCCGCCGGCAACGGTACGCAATCGGACGGTCGCTTCCGCTCGCTCGCGCCGGACCTGGGCCTCGTCCTCGTCAAGGTGGGGAACATGTCGCGGGTGCTCCACGACGACATCGCCCGCGGCATCGAGTGGGTGCTCACACACCGGGCCCGCTACGACATCCGCATCCTCAACATCTCGTGCGGCGGCGACTACGAGGCCTCCCATCTCGACGACATCATCTCCCGCTTCGCGGAAGCAGCCATTCGCGCCGGCGTCGTCATCGTCGCCGCAGCCGGCAACGCGGGGCACCAGGGGCCGGGCAACATTGTTCCGCCGGCCAGCGTGCCGGCGGTCATCACCGTGGGGGGCATCGATGACGTCGGCTCGCAACCCGGCGGCAAGGTCACCGCGTACCGGTCGTCGTACGGGCCTACCTTTGACGGCATTCCGAAACCCGAAGTGGTGACCTTGGCCGACAAGATCCCCGCGCCGATCTTGCCTGACACGCCAACGCACAAGCAGGCGGCGCTGCTCCACAAGCTCGACAAAGCCTCCGACGATGAGCTCGCGACCTTGCTCCAGAAGCACAAGGGCGTCTTTGCGCCGCTCGACGAAGCGTCACGGCAGCCGCCCTACGTCCTGCGCCAGATCATCGCGGCGGGCCTCCGCGACGGCAACGTCATCAACGAGCACTACAAGGTCGTCGACGGCACGAGCTTCGCCGCTCCCATCGTGGCCAGCGTGGTCGCGCAGATGCTCGAAGCGAACCCGGAGCTCTCACCCGCGGAGGTGAAGCGCATCCTCGTGACCACCGCCGTCCGCGTCCCCGACGTCGACGTCGACCGTCAGGGCTTCGGTGCCGTGCAACCCTCGGCCGCCGTCGACCGCGCTCTCAGCCTGCGCAAGCGCTGACGGTCCCGCTGACGGTCCCGCTGACGGTCCCGGTCGGTCAGCGATCGCCGCGCGTCCGCATTCGCGTGATGCTCTCCCGCGGTGGCCGCTCGCTAAACGCGCTCGAGTGGGCGCGGCACGTGCTCCGGGCCACCGACAGCGCGTCGAACTCGACGCGTTGGCAGCGCGCGCAGATGGCGAGGCTCGACTCGTATTCGCTGTCGTCGGCGAAGTAGTCGACGGCCCAAAGACTGAGGAGCCGGTCGCGGAGCCTCATGCGAGGCAGCGACACGGGCATCCAGCCGCGAGCCTCTTCGTCTTCGCAAGGAGAGAGCGCGCCGAGCCTGATCATGCGCCACGCTCCGGCGGAGGCCGCGTGGTTGCGCCGCGCGAGGCGAAGGCACGCGAGGAGCGTGTGGCGCGCGTCGCCGAGGATCTCCACGAGGCGCGGCTCCAAGACGAGGACCGCGCGACGTGGCATCGGTGGTTGAGCGACGTTCTTCACGAGGGGCGCGTACTTGCCGACGAGCCAGGTGGCGAGGGCGCGTTTGTCCCAGAAGGGCGCGCCGTTGACGAAGTCGAGCATGGCGGCGCGGCAGGCGCGCGTGAGCTGCGCGACGGCACCGGCCTTTCCCAACGAGATGATCGTCGGCGTCGGGAGACGGGCGAAATTGGCGGCCATGCGACGGCCAATGCAGCGCCCGTTCCATCGGTGCCTCCGTGAGGCTTCGCGCACTTGGCGCCGCGCCACGAGGGAAACCACCGCCACGGCGCTGACACCGCCATGAGACCGTCAATAGTTGGCGATGGCGAGCCAGCGGCCCTCGGCGCTCGGCAGAAAGCCGTGGGTTCGGGCGCTCGTGACCGTGATCTGATGCTCGTGCCACAGAGGGATGAAGAGGTGGGTTTCGCGAAGGCGGGCTTCGAGAGCCGCGTAGAGCGCGCGCCGCTCGTCCTTGCCTCGCGACTGCGCCGCGAGGTCGAGCAAGCGATCGATCTCAGCGTCGCGAACGCGACCGCGGTTGGTCCCGGCGGGAGGTATCGACGCCGAATGCAAGAAGAGGCGGAGCACGTTTGGCTCCGTCAGCTCGGGCATGTTGAGGATCGCGGCGTCAAAGTCTCCGGCCGTGAGCCTCGCCAAGAGCGAGCCCAACTCGAGCGCCGTGACCTCAACCTCGGCACCGGCGTCTCGCATGTCTTGGGCGATGGTGCGCGCGATGGAGAGGCGCACACGGTCGGGGCTCGTGAGCAGACCGAAGCGAAGGCCACCCAACGCGCGGATAGCGGCGCCCGCAGCGGCGCCATCGAAGTCCAGCGGCGCCGCGTCCGCGTGAGCCCACAAGCTCGGCGGCAGGGCGCCGGTGGCGACCGAAGCGGCGCCGGCGAGGAGGCCCGACACAATGCGTCTCCGATCGACGCCGAGCGCCGCTGCACGGCGCGCCTCGAGTCGCTCGAAGGGGGCCCGGTCGGCCCGCAGCAACAGGTAGGTGACGTTGGCACCGGGCCGCGTTGCGACGTGCACGCCTTCGCGCGCCATGGCGGGCATCAGCGAGGGCGAAAAGACGTTGACCGCCACGTCAGCGCGACCGGCGATGAGCCGGAGCGCGCGCGCGTTTTCGTCGCGCACGGTACGCACCGTGACGGCGCTGCGCGCGGAGCTGCCTCGCGCTGGCGTGAGCGCCACCTCGCCGCTCCGCATCGACGACACGCGATAGGGGCCCAAGCCGTCGAGGCTGCCGTCGGGGCGTGGCGGCGCGAAGGCCTCGTCGGCGCGCAAGATGGGCAACTCAAGATCGGTCTCGAGCGTCGCGTGGGGGCGGTGCAAGTGAATCCGCAGCGAGAGGGGGCCCGTTTCCTCAACGCTCGCGATGGGCTCGACGACGCGCGCGCTGCGCGCGTGCACCGCGGGGGCAGCCAGTGCGCGGAGTGTCGCGACGACGTCCGCGGCGGTGAGCGCCTTGCCCGAATGAAACGTCGCGTCGCGAACCAGCGTGACATCGACGGTGACGTCGTCGACGTACCGCAGCGACTCGGCCAGCGCCCGCTTTGGCTCGAGGGTCGTTGGATCAAGGGTCATGAGGCCGCGGTGAACGAGTCGCGTAATGCGGTGCGAGACGGCGTCGACGGCGTACCGAGGGTCGAGCGTCTCGGCCTCGCTCGAGACCACGATCTCAAGGGGCCGCGGGCCCGACTCGGGCGAGCGGCACGCGGCCAGGAGCAAGAGCCAAGCGGCGGCGACGGCGCGCCGGCGGGGCCCGCGCGGCGAGGCCTTCCGCTGCGGGGCCTTTCGCTGTAAACCGCAGCGATGCGTCTCTTGGCTGCACTCGTTGCGCTTGCTTGCGCCACCGCCGCGGCTGGGTCGCCGGCGGAGGCCCAGGAGCCTCAGAAGGTCCCCGCACCGGTCGCCGCCGCGCCCGAGATCGAGGCGGCCGTGCGCGCACTGGTCTCCGACCGCGCCTTCAAGGACGCCAAGGTCGGCATCTCCATCGTCGACGTGGAGTCGGGGCGCGTGCTCGCGGCGAGTGGTGAACATGTTCCTCTGAATCCCGCGTCCAACGCCAAGGTCTACACGGCGGCGGCGGCGCTGGCGACCCTTCGCGGCGACTTCCGCTACGAGACGACGCTCTCGGGGGTCTTGAAGAGCGGCGAAGTCACCGGCGCGCTGGTGCTTCGCGGCAGCGGCGATCCATCGCTCCAGACGTCCGATCTCGTCCGGATGGTGGACGACTTGCGGGAGCCTCGGCGTTCGGCGCGTCGCCGATGGCATCGCCGTCGACCAGCGGGCCTTCGACGGAGAATTCGTGCCTCCCGCATTTGAGCAGCAGCCGAACGAATGGGCGAGCTTTCGGTCGCCAGTGGCGGCCGTCTCCCTGAACGAGAACACCGTCACCATGACGGTGCGCCCGCAAGGGGAGGGCGCACCGGCGCTCGTGATCTTCGACCCGCCCGGCTTCGTCGACGTTGAAGGTGCCGTCACGACCGCCGGCGAGGGGGCCGATGGCGTGGGCCTGGTGCTCGTTCCCGCGGGCAAGCGACTCCAGGCCAAGGTCTCGGGCAAAGTTGGCGCCGACGCTCGCGTCGTCCGCTTCACGCGCCGCGTGGATGACCCTTCACTGCTCGCCGGTTACGCCCTCAAGGTGGCGCTCGAGCAGGCGGGCATCAAGGTGGGCGGCGAGGTCAAGGCCGGCCACGGCAAGGGGCCGGTGCTGGCGCGGCACGTGTCGGAGCCGCTCTCGTCACTGCTCTACGCGGTGGGCAAGAACAGCGACAACTTCTACGCCGAGATGATCTTCAAGACCCTCGGCGGAGAGACGAAGCGCCGGCCTGCACGGCACGCCGACGCGGCCGAGACGGTGAAGTCGTGGCTCGAGAAGGTCGGCGCCTTTGAGGCCGGGATGGTCGTCAAGAACGGCTCAGGCCTCTTCGATGCCAATCGGGCGACGGCGTCGAGCATGACCACGGTGTTGCGTGCGGTCTACAAGGACCCGGCGCTGCAGACGGAGTTCGTCGCGCAGCTCGCCGTCGGCGGCGCCGACGGCACCCTCAAGAAGCGCTTCACGGCCGAGCGAGCGCGCCGCAACGTCCGCGCCAAGACTGGGACGTTGGAGGATGCCATCGCTCTCTCGGGCTACGTGCTGGGCCCCGACGGCAAGGGCCCCATCGCCTTCTCGGTGCTGATGAACGGCACGGCCGGCCACGCGGCGCAGGCTCGCGCCGCCATCGACAAACTCGTCCTCATGCTCGCTCGTCGCTCCTGGCCTCGCTAGATTCGCTCCAGCGGAAAGAAGCGCTTCGCGACGAAGGTCGGTATCCTCGGTCAGTGAACGCGGTCGTCCTCACGTGCGCCCACTGCGGCGCGCCGCTCTCGCAGCCCCGCTCGATCCCCGCCGAATCCCTCTGGCCCTGCTTGCACTGCGGCGCGCTCCTCCGCGTGCACCGAGACAGCCCACCGACGCTTGAGCGTACCGTCGCCGCCGACGTGACGGCGCAACTTCGCGCGCTCGTCTTGTCGGGCAAGCGCGACGAAGCGATTCGACTCGGCGAACGGAGCGGCGTCCCCCGTGAGGCCGTAGAGGCCCTGGCGTCCTCGGTCATGGCGGGCATCCTCTTCTCCCAGAGGCTCACGCCTGCCTCGATGGCCCTTGGCCTCCTATGGCTCGGCGTCTTCGCCGGTGGCGTGGCGCTGGTGGTCTCCGGCTACGCGTTTGCCTGGGGCCTTGTGGTGCTGGGGGCGATCTTGCCCCTGCCGCTCATCCAGCCGCTGCGCACGACGTTGCGGATGATGGGGCTGCCTTCGGGCGTCGCGACGGTGCGTCGCGTGACCCATCTCGGCAGTCGCGAGCTACGCGTGCGCGTGGAGCTCTTCGCGTTTGACGTGATGGTGACTCCCTCCTCGGGGGAACCGTTCGGCGGCACGCTGCTCGTTCCCGTCCGCGCGTCGAGCGTGCCCAAGGCCGTTGTCGGGGCGCGCATGGCGGTGCGCTTTGACCCTCAGGATCGTTCGTTTATCCGCTTCGAGCGGCTCCTCGGGTGAGCCTCCCGCTGGCCCGGCTGGCTAGCGGTGGCTCAGGCAGGCTTCGCGGCGCTGGCCTTCGCGTCGCGGCGAGCCTTCTGCGTCTCTTGTGCCTCGCGGGCCATGCCCGTCGCGATCCACAAGAACGTCTGCACGTCGATGAGGTCTCGCGGCGGAACGTCGCGCGCCTTGAGCGCGCCGGCGACGTCGCGGTAGAGGTCGCACACGAGCGAGTAGGTTCGAGCGTTGGGGCGAGCGTCGTACTCCACATCGAGGCCAGTGGCCTTCGCCGCGCGCTCCACGAAGGTGGGCTTGACGAAGGGCCAGCGGACGGGGTCGAGCAAGAACGGAATGAGCGACACGACGGGCCACTTGGCGGCGCCGTGGGGGCCGAGGGCCGTGGCCAGCGCCTCGAGCGCTTCGGGGGTTCGCTCGCCGGCTTTGACCAACTTGACGATGCGCTCCGCGACGCCCTTTTGCGAAGCCTCGGGGACGTCGCGGAACTTCGTGAGCTCGTTGGGGAAGGCCATGCTGGCCTTCGTGAGGACGCGCAGCGTTCGCTGGATGATCTCGGCGTGCCCGCCGCTGGCGAACAGCTCATCGAGGGCCGCGACAGTGAGCTCCGCCTGCGCGAAGGCGCACGCCTCAACCTTGGCGTCGCGCTCCTTCTCATCGCAGCTCTTGGCCAGGAGGCCTTCGGGGTATTGCGCCAAGAATTCTTGGAGAAAGCCGTCGAAGCGCTTCGGCAGATCGCGGCGCGCTTGGGTGCGCTGGCCGTCGCGATCAATTTGCGGCCACGCCTTCTGCGAGCGCAGGCCGTGGTCTTTGGGGACGTCATCCTCCGCAACGTCGACGAGGCCTTGGAAGGACTTCGCGAGCTTGCGATAGCCGATGCCCTCGAAGAGGATGTCGAGGTTCGTCGCGTCCTCGGCGGTCACTACGCCTAGGCCCCAATCGGATTTCGTCGAGTGCCTGATAAAGCGCATGCCCACCCTATACGTGGGTGGCGCGCCAGCGTCTATGCGCACGGGCACGAGCGCCCCGTCCCCTCAGGCGCGAGCGCATCAATCGCGCATGTGTTTGCGAATCTTGCCGAGCGCTTGCTCTTGCAGCTGGCGGATGCGTTCGCGCGACAGGTTGTACTTGTCGCCGATCTCCTTGAGCGTGAGCTCGTCTTCGTCGTCGAGGCCGAAGCGCCACCGGATGATGCGCGACTCGATGGGCGTCAGCGTTCCGAGGAGCCGCCGCACCTCGTCGCCCCAGCGCTCGTTGACCAAACGGTCGTAGGGCGTTGGCGCGTTCTCGTCCTGCAAGAAGTCGATGAACTTGCGGCCGTCTTCGTCGCCGACGGGACGATCGAGCGAGAAGGGCGTCTCGGCCCACGAGCCCTTCACCTTGTCGAGCTTCTCCTGCGGGATGCCCGTCTCGCGCTCCAGTTCGTCGAGCGTGGGATCGCGACCGGTGCGCGCCAAGACGGCCTGGGTGGCTCGCTGCACGCGGTTGTGCGTGTCGAGCATGTGGACCGGGATGCGAACGGCGCGACCCTTGTCGGCGAGGGCGCGGCTGATGGCGTGGCGAATCCACCACGACGCGTACGTCGAGAAGCGGTAGCCGCGCGTGTGGTCGAAGCGCTCGACGGCCTTCATGAGGCCGATGTTCCCCTCCTGAATCAGGTCGATGAGGGGCAACCGGCCGCGGTTGTAGCGGCGGGCGATGGAGACGACGAGGCGAAGGTTCGCTTTGACGAACTTGTTCTTAACGATGCGCGAGCGGACGTTGGCGCCAGCGATGCGGCCTAGCCATTTGTCGTAGGCGACCGTGGTGGGGATGTGCCCCGAGCGCGACGTCTCGGGCGCCGACGTGGAGACGGGCCCCTCGTCCTTCGTGTCTTCGTCTTCGGGCGCTTCCGCCGTCCCGAAGCTCTTGGCGAGGTCTTCGAGTCGCGCGACCCACAAGCGATCGCTGTCGGCGAGGCGGATGGCGCGGCCGAGCGAGGTCGACAGCGTCGACCATTTCTTCTCCTGCTCGCGCGTGAAGCGGCCGCGACGCGCCGTCTTCAAGAGCTTCTGCATGTCTGCGATCTGCGGAAGACTGAGGGCGTCTTCGCCGGTAGGCAACTCCTTGATCAACTCGTCGACGAGCATCGCGGCGGCCGGTGGGTGCGACAGGAGGGCAACCCAGTGTGCCACCTCTGCCTGCTCAACCTCGATGGCCGTCGCGAGCTCCTCCTCGTGGGCCATCACGTTGTGCGTGGCCATCTCGCGAAAGTAGCGCGCGAGCATCGAGTCGCCGCCACCTTCGTCGACGTCTTTCGCCGGCTTGGCCCGCGGCGCCTCGAGCTCATCGCTCTCAACCTCAGCGACGACCGGCGCCTCGTCCTCTTCGAAGTCCTCCGCAAGGTCGACGGCCGCTTCGCCGTCGGCGGGCTCGCGTTCGGTGCCCTCGTCGTCGACCGCAGCGCCGAACGCCGAGGGCGGCCCGCTGTCTTCGACGGGGGTCGCGACGGCGGCGCTGGAACGGCTGCTCTTGCTCATGGGGGCTTCCTTCGGCGACGGCTTGGAAAAACGTCGAGGCTCTTTGACAACGGTCGCGGCGGTGGTCACAACACCAGCTGAGGTCTCGGAAACGGAGCCGCGTGCCGAGGTGGGTGCACGTTCCATTCCTTTCGCGGAGCTTCGCGAGGCCGGCCCAGAAGACGCCGTGGACGGGGGTGTGGAGGTCGAGCGCGGCCCTCCGGAGGGGCTCGTCTTCTTCCCGCCCGTGGTGGAGCGATCCAGGTTCTTGGACCCGCTCTTTGACCCACTCTTGGACGCGCGCGACGACGACGCTTGCGGCGCGGGGCGCTTCGCGTTGCTCTTCTGCTTCGATTGGCTCGGACGGAGCCCTTTTGCCGGCGTTTTCTTCGTCATCTCTTCTCGCAGGTGGCCTCGGCCGTCGATCCGTCGCCGCTTTCGTCCCGGTCGCGCTTCGCGTACATGGCGCGGAGCGACGCGCCCGCCCGGAGGGGCGGCCGTTCAAACATCATGAGCTCGGTCCAGAGTACGCCGGTTTCCACGCGAGGGATCATCCTTCGCACAGTGCTGAGTCAGCGCGGCCGGCTCACGGTCTTGGCCGGCGCCTCGGCCATGCATTCGCTCGGCCATGCCGGCCTTGCACTGCTCGGGGGTGCGGTAGTCGTCGCCGTTGGGGGATCGGCCCCGGGCGCGCTTCGATCCACACCGTACTTGGGCGAGTTCAGCGAGGACCCCTTTAAGCTGGCGTTGCTCGCAGCGGGCGTCGTGGCGCTGCGGGTCGTGGGCAGCTCGCTCGGGGCCTACACGCTGATCGCCCTCTCTACGGAGGTAAGTGTCGGGCTCCGCCGTGGGGTGTTGGGGTCCATGAACGCTGTTCACGGATTGCGCCGTCCGCGACAGCCCGATCATGGCGGGTCGTGTGCGCCGGAGGCTTCAGACCTCGCCCGCGGGCTCTTCGCCCTCACGGAACGCATTCGCGAGATCACCCAAAGCATCGGCGCACGCGTCGCCGCCGCGCGCGCGGTCCTTCAGCTCATCCTGCTCGCGGGCGTGATGGCTCTCGTCGCGCCGCGGCTCGTGCTCATCGCCGCGCCGGTGCTGATGGCCTTCTCGGTTCTTTTGTCGCAGCTTCGCCGTCGTGCGCGCACCGCGCAACGCCGGGCCCTCGCCGACGGGGAGATGCTGCTCGAAGCCGTCGACGAAGCGGTGCGATACCGCGACCTGTGGCGATCGTTTGGCGCCATCGACAAGATCGACCGTCACCTCGAGCGCCTTGGTCGCGAGTCGGGCCAGCGTTCGGCGAGGCTCGGCGCCCTCGAGGTCGCGCAGAGCGGGGCCAACGAGATCCTGGGGGCCCTCGTCGTGGCGGCGGGCCTCTATGGCCTCTCGCGTACCAACGCGGCGGAGGCGACGCGCTTTGCGCCTTTCATTGTGCCGTTCTTCTTCGCCTATCGACCGCTGCGCGAGCTCGCCGACGCCCGCTTCGCCATCGGTCGCGCTGAGGAAGCGGCCCGCACGCTCGACGAGCAGCTCCTGGCCCAACGGGACCCGTCGCCAGCGCCGCATCCGCTCGATGAGCCCTGGGGCCTCGAGGTCCTTAGCCTCGACGGACTCTCGCATCCGCAGTGCGCCTTCGCGCCGCTGTCGCTTCGCGTCGAGCCGGGGACCATCGTTGCTCTCGTGGGCAAGACGGGGGCGGGCAAGACCACGCTCTTACGCCTACTCCTTGGACTCGAGGAGCCGACCGCTGGCGTCATCGCCTACGGCGCGCGCACCCTCGAAGCGGCGCCGGCCGGACCTCGGTACCGGCCCTTCGCATGGATGCCGCAGGACGCGCCACTGCTCGCCGCAAGCCTCGAAGAGAACGTGACCCTGGCGGCTCCTGTGCCGACCAACGTCGCCGCGCTCCTTCATGAGCTTGGCGCCGGCGAGCTCGCTTCGCTTGGCGAATCGCGACTCGTCGCCGGTGGACGGTTGCTCTCAGGAGGAGAGAGGCAGTTCGTGGCGCTCGCCCGTGCGCTTGCGACGGAGCAGCCGGTGCTGTTACTCGACGAGCCCACGAGCGGCCTCGATGCGGCCTCCGAGCAGACGGTCCTCGCAGCCCTCGCGAGCCTCCGCGGCAAGAGGACCGTCGTCCTCGTGACCCATCGCGACGCGCCTCAGGCGATCGCCGATCGCGTCGTCTACCTCGGGGAGCTGCCCAATGCGCCGCAGCCGCCAGCGCCACATGCCGCGCGAAAGCGCGCCGTCACTTCGGCGGCGGACGCGTTGTCGTGACGGTGACCGGCTTGGGCACCCAACGGAAGTTGTCGAGCAGGACGCTCGAGTTGTACCGGGCGTCGCCGCTGTCCCAGATGTAGAACTCGAGCGTGATGGTCTCGCCACCCTGCACGGGCGCCTGCGAGGTGAGCCAACCGGTCGCGCCGCCGCCGACGGTGCTGCTCCCGCCACAATACTGACCGCGTGCTTCGAAGCCCGTTCCCACGAGCTCGCCCTCGCCGCCAGCGCAGGCCGCCGTTTGCTGCGCGCCACCGCCGCTGCAGCCCGTCTGCGCGTTGGGCGTGCACCGATCGAAGAAGGCGTTGTTGACGCTGACCGGTGAGCCCTTCGCGTCGAAGGAGATGTTCTCCGGTGCGCCGTTGTTGAAGGCCTTCGACTTCAAGTACGCGATGAAGCCGTCGTTGTAAGGCGAGCAGACGTATTCGGGCCATTCGCCCGAATAGAAATCAAAGTCGAACTGGAAGCCCTGCGCGTTTTTGGGCGTCTTGATCTCAAGCTTCACGACGGCGATGTCCATCGCGAGGGGAATCGCCGGGCAACCGGGCGACGACTTTGGGTAGCCCGGCGGGACCTTCCCGCCCAAGAGCTGGAGCCCCTGCATGCCGCCGCCCTTCTTGAACGTGGGTGTGCCCGATTCGCCGTCGTAGGCGCGGGCCCAGCCGGTGCTGAGAACGCCGAAGGCATCGCCTTCGCGCGGCGCGACGGCGCTACCGAAGGCCGTCAGGATGCCGTGTTGCCCGGCGGCGGGCCCGGCCGACTGGTTGTAGCCCTTCGTGTACGTCGCCGACACGACGCCCCACTTCGGATCGCTCGGGCCCGTAACTTTGTGGCAAAGGCCGAGGGCCTTCGCGAAGGCTTCTGCGTTGGCGTCGACGGCGAGCGCCGAGTCGCAGACCTCGGCGGCGTTGTCGACGGTCCCGTCTTGATCGTCGTCGCATACGTTGCCCGGAGCGTCGAAGCGGCCGGGGTCCGGGGCGCACGCCTCTTCCTCCTGCGGTCCGGCATCGGGCCGGGAGCCCTCCACGAACCCCGGGTCTTGGCCTATCGGATCCTGTCCGCCGGGGCCCGGCGTCACCGCTCGGGTGCCCCCGGTTCCCGCCACCGGATCACGCTCCGTGCCGGAGCACGCGAGGGGAAAAGCCGCCGCGAGCGCGACGAAAACGGCGGGAACAGTGAGGCGGGATCGCATGGGGACAGGCGCTTAGCACGGTCCCTCCCGGGGGGCGCGCCGTGGACAGGCCCCGTGACGCGACCGAGACGATTTCCACCGGCTTCAGGGCCACGTACTCTCGGTCCGTGGCCACCGTTGATCAACTCCGCCGCGGAGCACGTCTGCACAGCCTGCTCTTTGCCGCTCACCTCGCACGAAGCCCCGAGCGACCTTACGACGTCACTTGGGAAGGGCTCCGCTATCGCCGCAGCGAGCGCGATGGCACCCGTGGCGCGATCTCCTTCTCGAAGCTCGGCGTCGTGGCTCTGTTCTACGATCCCAAGAGCAAGGAAGGCCCCCTCGAGCTCAAGAAGGCCTACAAGCTCGACGCGCAGCTGAAGGGCATGCCGCCTCAGTTCGCACAACACCTCAAACGCGAGAGCGTCTTCGACGCGATGGACGTCGACGTCGGCGGCACGCTGGCGCCGGTCGTGACGGCGACCTTCTGGAGCGAACGCGACGGCTCGCTCAAGGGGCCCAAGCCCTGGGAGAAGATCGTCGAAGACGGCGGTCACCTCGTGGCCACGGAGCTGCTCGCGCCGGAGGAGGCGGCCGACGCGTTTGCCCAGAAGTACGGGTTGTCGTCGGCGCAGGCCGACGTGGCCAAGCGCGTCTTCGGAGGCAAAGCCATGGCGGAGCCCAGCAACGCGAAGGTGACGCTCGCGGAGGCCGATCGGTTGACGCTCGGCATCTTGGTGACGCCCGTCGTGCGCGAACTGCTCGAGGGCGCCGGCATCAACTTGTAGAATGCATTCGATCGACCAAGGGCAGTTCGCCCATTGGCGAATCGCTGACTCACCACACTAGCTGGGGAGCCAGATCTCGATGTCGGGGCCCGGTGTCACCGAGACCCACGGCGCGGCGCCGCCATCGCGGGGGACGTCGAAGCGGTCGCCGTCGAGCACGTAGCTCGTCAAAGGGCCCGTGAAGGAGAGGCGGAGCGCCTCCGCGAGGACGTCCACGTGCCCCATCCCCCACAGGGGACGGCCGGCGAGGACAAAGGGAACCTGCGTGGCGAGGTTCTGCGCGTCGCGCGTCGACGCGACGATTTGCAGTTTGCCGGGGCGGGCGCGCGCGCGCGGCGTGAGGCGCATCGACAGGCCGAGGTCCTCTAGGACGCTCGTGGCGACGAGGCTAAAGCGGTTCCCCGGGGCGCGCGTTCCGTCGACGACGAGCTCCATGGGTTGAGGCGCGATGACGTGGCGCGCGTGGCTCGTCCCGAGGACGGCGCCGCCAAAGAGGCGTGCTGCGAGCTTGGCCGCGGTGCCGAGCCCCTGCTTGTCTTGCCGGTCGTATTCCTCGAAGAAGCGCGCGACGAGGCCCGTCGCGAAGATGAAGCCGATGCGCTCGTCGCCGCTCGCGTCGCGTACCTTGAGGGTCCGTTGGAGACGCTTGGTGCCGTGTCCCGCGGCCAAGCGTCCCAGCGCCTGCTGGGCGTAGCGCACGCCGCGCCCTTTGATCCCGACGTTCCGCGCGATCGTCGAGACGGTGCCGAACGGCAGGATCGCAAAGGCCGGAAGCGGTCGACCGGCGGACGCGCGGTGGAACGCCGAAAGCGCGGCCATCAGCGTGCCGTCACCACCGGCCAGCGCGACCAGCTCGGGCGGATCGCGGAAGAGGTCCTCCGCCACTTGGGCGAGCTCCTCGACCGACGCGGTGCGCCGCAACGCGAAACCCGGCGGGCACCGAGCCGAGCTCAAGGCCTCGTAACCGCGCCCCTTTCCCGCGTTCGGATTGAACAAGATCGCGCCGCGAGGCCTGGGCAAGAACGTGCTCACTTAATGTCCGCCTCGGCCCGCCGTTTTCTTAGTCAATGAGTGGGGAGCTTTCGGGTTACGCGTGTCAGCTGCTTCGCGCGGCCCTGATGGCGCAGACGCGCTTTGTGCGCGGCGAGCCCGAGGGACGCGTCCTCGCTGAACTCTTGGCCACGGCGGCGGAGCTCTTGGCGCTCCGCGTCGTTGTCTTGCAGGGGTTCGACGATCTTGAGGTTTGCCACGTCGTGCCGGGCGCCAGCTTAGCGGACCTTCTTGCGGCCGCCGACTCCGACGACGTCGTGACGATTCCTTTCGCGATGGTTGGCGATGCGCCGGGCCACATTCGGCTCTGGCCAAAGCCCTGCCAAGACCGCTTGGCCGAGGCGATGCCCGTCTTCGCGACGGCCGCCGACATGGCCGTCGCCATCGTCCGTCGCCGTCGCCAGGACGCGCGCACGCGCCGCCAACGCGAGGCTCTCCAAGTGCTCAACGACATCGCGGCCTTCCCCGAGATCGAGCCGGGGCTGCAGTTCTCGCGGGCCCTCGCCCTCGGCTCTCGGTTCACGGGCATGAGCCTCGGCGTGGTGCTGCGCGTGGAGGGCTCCTCCGCGGTGGTCGTTGCCGCCGAGACGCCGGACTCGATGCTGCAAGAAGGGCAACAGCTCGTGCTCTCGGAGACGTTCTGCGAGTTCGCCTGGCGCGCGAAAGACGTTGTCACGGTTTCGCCCCGCTTTGAGGACGGGCCCGACGCGGCCGGTCTCCTCGCGCGAATTGGGGCGCCCATTCGCGCTTTCGGGCACGCCTTTGGGGTGGTGGCCTTTGCCACGGGGGCCGCGTCGCGCAGCTTCGACGATGCGGATCGGGAGTTTGTTCGCCTCCTGGCTCGCTGGCTCGGCTCGGCCATCGAGCGCGGCGAGTCCGTTTCGCAGATCGCACGAAGTGAGCTTCAGTACCGATCGCTTATCGCTTCTCTCGCCGAAGGCGTCGTTCTCCAGGACGCCGACGGCAAGGTCGTCTCTCACAACGCGAGCGCCGAGCACATTCTCGGACTGACGGCGGCGGAGCTCGAGGGGCGGAGTGCCCGACCGTCTCACTGGCGCATGGTTCGCGAGGACGGGACGCCGTTGCCCCCGGAAGAACATCCGGCGCACATCTCGCTTGCGCGCGGTGAGCCCACGCGCGGCGTCGTCGTCGGCGTCTATCGGCACGCCGAAGATCTCGGGTGGGTGTCCATCAACGCGCAACCGATCTTCGAGGGCGAAGGCACGCGGCCGAGCGGCGTCGTCTGCTCCTTCTTCGACGTGACAGCTCACAAGATGGCCCTCGAGGAACAACGCGAGGCGGCGGCGCGCGTGCGCGGCGTTGTCGACACGGTGGCCGACGCGATCCTCACCATCGACGAGCGCGGCGACATCGAGGGTGTGAACCCCGCTGCCGAGTTGATGTTCGGCTACGCCGCCGATGAGCTCAAAGGGCAGAACGTTCGCGTCCTCATGAGCGAAGCGACGCTCACGGAAGATCTTGGTGTCGGTGTGCCCATCGAGTGGGTGGGTCGCTCGACCGTTGGCGGCGGACGCGGCTCGAGCGCCAAGCGCCGCAACGGAGAGGTCTTTCCCGTCGAGGTCGCCTTCGCGGAGATGCAGTTCAACGATCGGTACATGTTCACCGGCGTCATTCGCGACGTGACGGAGCAACACCGAATCGAAGAAGCGCTGGAGCACGCGAGCGCCAAGAGTCAGAGCCTGCTGGACGCCATCCCGGACCTGATGCTGCAGCTCGACGAAGAGGGGCGCTTCGTCGACCACCAGCAGGGCCAGGGCGAAGCGATCCTTCAACCGGACTTCTTCATCGGACGGTCTGTCGAGGAGGCCTTTGAGCGAGACGTTGCCACCCGCGTACGCAAGGCCATGATCGAGGTGCTCGCCAGAGGCGGCGCCACGGTCTTTGAGTATTCGCTCGGGGGTCACCACTGGGAGGCCCGCCTCACGGCGCTCTCGACGGGGGGCTTCCTCGCGATCCTTCGCGACATCACCGAACGAAAGCGCGTCGAGCGGATGAAGGCCGAGTTCGTGTCGACGGTTAGCCACGAGCTGCGGACGCCGCTCACCTCGATCCGAGGTTCGCTCGGGCTCGTGTCGTCGGGCAAGATGGGCGCGGTCCCCGACAAGGTGAAGAACCTCATCACCATCGCCCAGAAGAACAGCGAACGCCTCTCGACGCTCATCAACGACATCTTGGATATCGAGAAGCTCGCCTCGGGAAAGATGCGCTTCGACCTCGTACGCATGTCGCTCGACGAGATCGTCGCGCAGGCCGTCGAGGCCAACCGCGGCTACGGCCAACCGCTCGAAGTCGGCTTCGCGCTCACCGCGAAGGCCGCCGGCGCCTTCGTGTCCGTCGACCAAGATCGATTCCTTCAGGTCATGGCGAATCTGCTGTCGAACGCCGCCAAGTACTCACCCCGCGGCGGAACCGTCTCGGTCGCGACGGCCATCGAAGACGGCTTCGCGGCCGTCTCCGTCACCGATACGGGCCCCGGGATTCCCGAAGCCTATCGGCCGCGCGTCTTTGAGCGCTTCACGCAGGCCGACTCGTCGGACACGCGCCGCGTCGGCGGCACGGGCCTCGGCCTCGCCATCGCGCGCACCATCGTGGAACGCATGGGCGGGCGCATCGGCTTCGACACGGAGCTCGGCAAGGGGACCACGTTCCACTTCGCGTTGCCCATCGTCTCCGCGCAGGCCCTCGCGGGCCGGAGCGGTGAGCGTCGCCTTTCGCTGCCCGTCGCCGCCGCGCGCCCCTTGTAAGCACGAGCCTTCGAAGAAAGAACGGATTGGAGACCCCATGAGCGAGCGAGCGTTGACCCGGGTGCTTTACGCCGAAGACGAGCCAGACATTCGCGAGGTCGCCCTGTTGGCGCTCGTTGACGTCGGCGGGCTTGAGGTTGTTGCTTGCGAGAACGGTCTCGACGCGCTCCGCAAGGTGGCAGACTTCGCGCCCGACCTCATCCTCCTCGACGTCATGATGCCCGACATGGACGGGCCCACGACGATGAAACATCTCCGCGAGCGCGAGGAGACGAAGACCACGCCCGTCATCTTCATGACCGCCAAGGTGCAGGCGCACGAGGCCGCCGAGTATCAGGCGCTCGGGGCCGCAGGGGTCATCCCGAAGCCCTTCGATCCCATGACGCTGGCCGACCAGATCCGCGAAGTATGGAGCAAGCGATGAGCTCGGCGGCCCAGTTGGCCTTGCAGGAGAGGATGCAGATTCTCCGCAAGGCGTTCGCCAACCAGATGCCTGACCGCCTGCGGCAGCTCGACGACGCCTTGGCCGGCGGCGGAGGCGGCCAAGAGGAGCCGCTCGCCGTTGCGGAGCGAGTCGCCCACTCGATTCGCGGCACCGGCGGAACCTTCGGCTACGCGGAGCTCGCGGCGGCCGCCGGCGTCCTCGAGGGCGTCATCAAGGCGGCGCGGCAGGCGGGCCACGTCGGTGCTGCCGTTGGCGAAGCGCGCGGCGCCCTTCAGCGCGCCGCTGCCGCCATGTCGGCCGTTCCACTTTCGCCTTCGCGCGAGCTGGCGGCCGTGGTCGCCGGCACGCCCTGGCTCGTCGCGAGCCCGGAGCGAGACTTCGCGGGTGAGCTCATCGCGCTCGCCAGCGACTGGCTGGCGTTCGGGTCGGCCAGCGAGGCGCTCGAGGCCCTCAGCCACGAGACACCCGGTGTGGTGCTTGTGGACCTGGACTTGGAGGACGCTGGCGAAGTGGTTCGTCGTGTGCGCGAGCAGGCGCTGCCGGTCGTCGGCATCTCCTCCTCGCGCACCTTCGAAGCCCGCCTTCGCGCCGTTCGCATGAACGTCACGCACTTTCTGACGCTGCCGCTCGACGCGCCCCAGGTTATCGAGCGCGTCGATCGCATGGTTCACCGCGCCGGCGACGCGCCACCGCGCGTCGTCATCGTGGACGACGACAAGCCGGCGGCGACGCTCCACGGGGCCATGCTCGAAGCCGAGGGGATGCTCGTCCGTGTGGTGACGGAGCCCGAGAAGGCGATGCAGGAGCTCGAGGACTTCGCTCCCGACGTGGTCTTGGTTGACCTCTACATGCCCGGTTGCAGCGGCCTCGAGCTCGCCATGGTGCTTCGGTACGAGGAGGCGTGGGTCGGGTTGCCGATCATGTTCTTGTCGGCTGAGAAGAACGTCGACAAGCACATGGTCGCGCTGGGCTGCGGCGCCGACGACTTCATGGTCAAGCCCGTGGCCGCGAACCAACTCGTGTCACAGGTGCGAAACCGCGTGGCGCGGGCGCGCGCCATGCGTGCGCTCATGCACCACGACAGCCTTACGGGGCTGCTCAATCACATCTCGTTCAAGGAACGCCTCGCCGGCGAGGTGTCGCGATGTAACCGCGAGCGTGTGTCGCTGGCGGTGGCCCTCATCGATCTCGACAAGTTCAAGCACGTCAACGACACCTATGGGCATCCTGTTGGCGATCGCGTCCTTCGGACGCTGTCTCGCGTGCTTCGCCAAAGGCTCCGAAGGAGCGACGGCATCGGTCGTTACGGCGGCGAGGAGTTCGCCATCGTCCTGCCGGGGGCGCGGCCGGAGGACGCGGCACGCGTCCTGGATGAAATTCGCGAGTCCTTCGCTGCCGTGGTCCACCACGCGGGTGCGCGCAGCTTCCAGTGCACGTTGAGCGCCGGCGTCACGATCCTGTCCGTCGATGGTGACGCGCGGGCGCACGAGCAGTTGCTCGCCGACGCCGACAGCGCCCTTTACCGAGCGAAGGGGATGGGTCGCAACCGCGTCGTCGTGGCGCGGCCGACCCCGGTGGCCAACGCCGAGTGACGCGCCGGCGTCGCTCCGTCCACGGGCACGGGGCACGGCTACGTTCACGGGAGCGCGTCGCCGCGCGCATCGGCTACCATGGCGCCCATGCCGCCCCTTCGCGTCGCTCTTGCGGCCGCTCTCGTGTCTTCGCTGATGGCCTGCGGCTCTGGCGTAACGCAGACGGCGAGGCGTGGCGACCAGGCGGCGTTGGCGACGGCGTTGCGTGCGCGCATTGACGACGGTTCGCTCACCCGAGGGGACGCGGCTGATGTCGCGGAGGTCGTCTTGGAACGCGAGCTTCGCGCGGCGTCCGGTGCGGCGCTCGCAGCGCGCTTTCGCGAGATCGTCGGGTGTGCCAACGCGCTCTCGGGTGTTCTCTCGAACCTCGAGGATGCGCAAGGTGAGCTCGGCGCGCTCGCCGCCTGGACTCGCGCCCGCTACGGCGACATGGGAGCCAGCGAGGCGCGCCGCTATGCGCGGCACTCCGACGAGCGTCGCCGCGGCATCGCGGCCTTCGGTCTCGTTCGCGACGAGGACGCGGACGCGCGGCGCCACGCCATGGTCGCCCGCGACGCGAACGAGCGCCGCGCTGCGCTCCGCGCCTCGCTGGTGGCTCGAGACGCGGGCGATGTGGAGGCGCTCGCAGAAGCGGCCCGCCTCGACCCCGACATGCTGGCGCGCACCGACGCCTTGCGCGCCCTCATGGCCATCGGTGGTCCCAAGGTGGCGACGAAGCTGCGCGATCTCTGGACCGGCGGCGACACGGGCCTTCGCGGCGATCTCGGCCTCGCTTGGGCGAGCCCGGGGCTCTTCCCGCACGGCGGCGAAGCTGCGCTCGTGTCGCTGCTAACCAGCGAGCGAGGCGCGGGGGCCATCGAAGCGGCGGCCGGCGTCCTGCGGGCGCGTTCCGACGGCGGAGACGGTAGCCGCAGCGCGCCGTCCCCCGCGCTCCGCGCGCTGGCGGTGGCGTTTCTCTCGCGGACGCTGTCGAACGACGTCCGCCGCGGCCGCCTCCACGCCGTTGCCATCGCGCCCCTGCCGCGACGCGGCGCCGAGGCTCCGCTGCTGACACCGCTGCTCGAGGCCATCCGCGCGCTCGCCAAGGAGGATGACCTCGAACTGCGCGTCGCCGCGCTCTCGCGCCTCCTCGAGTCGGAGCCCGATCGCGCCGCCGCGACGCGCGAGCTCGAGGTCGTCGGCGGCCGCCCGCAAGGCCCGCTGTCGCGGCGGGCCCTGTTTGCGCTCGCGGGGGCGGGCCACCGGTCGATTCAGGCCTGGCTCGAGCGCGATCTTGTGGCGCCCGACCCGGAGGCGCGGCTCTCGGCGCTCCTGTCGCTCGTGGCGCTCGATCGCGGGCCCCGCGGCGCGACGCTCCTCGCGGATCAAGACCCTTCCGTTCGAACGCGCGCCGCGTGCTTGCTCCTCGCCGCGGGGGACCGCCCCAAGCACCGCTGAGCTGGGCGCGACAGGCGCTCCAAAATCCGCTCGGCCTTCGGCAGCGGCGATTGACAAGCAAAGAGCGAGCCTCGTAGAACCGGCGCATGTTCTCCCGCGCCGCAATCACGCTTTCCATGGCCTTCGCGCTGTCCAACGTCGGCTGCATCAAGTCGATGCTCGTCAACGGTCAGATCTCCTCGACGCGCAACGCTGCCGGCGTCCTCGACACGATCGGCGATCTCGATCTCGTCGAGTCGGCGGCGCGCGCCGGGCTCGTCCAATTCGAGGGGATGCACAGCCTCGCGCCCGACAACACCGACGCGCTGTTTCTGCTCACCAAGGGCTGGACCAGCTACGGCTACGGATTCTGCGAAGACCACATGGAAGAGGCGCACGACAACGGCGAGGCCGACCTCGAGGCGCACTACAAGCACACGGCGAACCTCGCCTACGAGCGAGCCATCGGCTACGGCCTCGAGCTCATCGGCAAGCGCGCCGACGGCTTTGATACGGCCAAGAAGGGCGAAGCCACGCTCCGCCCGTGGCTCAAAGAGAACTTCACGAGCGCCGAGAAGGACGCCCCGAACCTCTTCTGGCTCGGCTACGCGTGGCTCGCACGGACGTCCCTCAACAAGGACCAGCCGGCCATCGTGGCCGACCTATGGGTGGGCGTCGCGCTCCTCGAGCACGCCGTCGAGCTCGACCGCGGCTACAACGGATTCTCCGGCCTGACGGCGCTCGCCGCCTACCACGCGCG
This sequence comes from Myxococcales bacterium, assembly GCA_016703425.1. Classification (NCBI taxonomy): domain Bacteria; kingdom Pseudomonadati; phylum Myxococcota; class Myxococcia; order Myxococcales; species Myxococcales bacterium. The sequence goes on along the minus strand of JADJCA010000007.1, from coordinate 238,881 downwards.
CAGCGCCGGCGCCGAGGTCGCGCAGGCCAAGAAGCTCTTCGAGGAGGCGCTTCAAGCCACGGGTAAGAAGTCGCTCACGGTGCACATGGCGTACGCCACGCGCTACGCCTGCGCGAAGCAAGACGCGGCGCTCTACGAGCAGACGCTGGCCCATGTGCTTGCGGCGCCCGACGAGAAGCCCGAGCTGCGCCTCCTGAACGCCGTGGCCCGCAAGCGCGCCAAGCGCTGGCTCACGGAAAAGCGAATGTTCGAGTTCTGCAGCATGGACCCCACGCCGAAGGGGCCGATTTCGGGGAAAAAGAAGTAAAACGCGGCACTTTTTGCCCCAGTGCGGTGGCGCGTGAATCGCCGCAGGGCTAGCCTCGTCGAACCCAGCGGGTGCGTGCGACGGCGCAGTTGAGTTCCCGGTTTTTCCCCAGTCTTGTCAACCAGTAGCCGTCTCATGTGGTCTTCGTCTTTGTTCGTCTTGGAGGTCTAGGATGTTCGGAAAGTTGGTGTCGGCGGTCGCGGCGTTCGGTCTCGTGCTGGGCGTGTCTTTCACGGCGGAAGCAAAGAAGCCGAAGAGCGAGTGCGTGGAGCCGAAGACGGGGAAGTTTCTCATCACCCCCGAGCACGAGCTCAAGATGGTCACCCTGGCGCCGCAAGGCTCCGAGTGGTCCAAGCAGTTCACCAAGTGGTCCGACGAAGTGCTCGAGGAGAGCGACTGCAAGGTCTACCTCAAGTGGTACTTCAACTCGTCGAACGAGCAGAGCATCCTTGATGAGCTGAAGAACGGCGTGAAGCACGGCGCCGCCATGACGGCGACGGGCCTCTCGGCCATCGACGTCAACTTCCTCCTCTTCCAGATGCCGGGCGCGTACGCCAACTGGCCCGAGCTCGACAAGTACCGCGAGGCCGGCAAGGCTGACATCGAGAAGCGCTTCAACGACAAGGGCTTCGTCATCCTCGGCGCTGGCGACATCGGCGCGGCGAAGATCATGACCGTCAGCGGTCCCGCGCGGACCCCGAAGGACTTCGCTGGCAAGGGCGTCTTCCACCTTCCCGGTGACGTCATCGCGCCCAAGCTCCTCGCGCAGATTCCCGGCGCCATCGGCAAGCCCATGGTGCTGACCGAAGTGTCGACGCACCTCGGTAAGGACATCGAGGTCCTGACGACGGCGCCCTTCGTGGCCGAGCAGCTCCAATGGGCCTCGAAGGTCAACCACGTGACGCTCATCACGCCGGCCTTCGCCGCCGGCGCGCTCGTCATCAAGAAGGAGAAGCTCGAGGCGCTTGGCGAGGCGAACCGCGAACTGCTCTTCAAAACGGGCAAGCACTACGGCAATGAGCTAACCAAGAACATCCGTCAGTTCGACGCTGCCGCGCTCGCCAACATGAAGAAGAGCAAGAACGTCGTTGAGCTGACGCCGGCGGAGGCTGCCGAGTGGGACGAGGTCTTCAAGAAGACCCGCGCCGCGGTGAAGGGGCTCTTCGACCCCGGTCTTTGGAACAAGCTCCTCCCCGAGAACAAGCGCTGAGCCGCAGCTCGAGCGCACTCGGAAACGCGGTCCCGCTCCGGTGACCGCGTTTCGCTTTTTGTGACCTCGCAGGCGGGGGTCGTCGGCTTCGCAACGTCGGCGAAATGCTCGCTCCGTGAGCCGCCGCCGCTGTACGCTCCCCGCCCATGGCGAAAACAACGGAAGCCGAAGCCGCCCCGAGCCCGTGGGGAGCGCCGCTCTTGCGTCTCGATCGGTCGTGGACGCGGCTGGAGCAGGGGCTCGCGGTCGTCGTCATCCTGACCGAGATCGTCGTCCTCTGCTTCTCAGTCTCGCTGAGCGGCCTCTCGTCGTTCTACACGCCCGGCGGCAACGTCGCGGGGCTCATCTTTCGGTCCATCCTCTCGTCCATTGGTCTCGGGCTCGTCGTGCACTTCGCGATGCGGCCCCGGAGCGATGCGCCCGAGGCGCGCGTGCGCATGCACGCCTTCGCCGTGACCGGCGCCGCCGTGGTGGGGCTCTTCTTGGGGCGCCTTTGGCCCAACGGCGGCCAGGAGTACGCGACCAACATGCGCGCGTGGATCCAGAACGCGTCGGCCATCATGCTCATCGGTGGTCTTCGCGGCCTCGTGACGCGGCTCACGCTGTGGCTCGCGCTCTTGGGTGCGTCGATCGCGACGTCCAAGGGCAAGCACATCAACATCGACGTGGCCACGCGCTACCTGCCGAAGAAGGCGGTGATGCCCATCGCCATCGTCGGGTGGCTCGCGGCCGCCGCCGTGTGTTTCGCCGCCTCTTGGGCCTTCGTCGATGGCATCGCCGTCACGAAGTTCAACGCCGAGGCCTTTCGCTCGTGCGGCGGCGGCAAGCTCTGCGACACGCCCGTCGGCGAGCGCCTCGCCACGGCGCAAAAAGGCATGGCGAGCGATCTCTTCCTCCTAGGCCGCCAGATTTCGCTCGACGTGAGCACGTTCCCGCGGGTGCTCGCCGGCAAGAGCTACGACATGTCCGGCGGCGCCTGGAACGCGTGGCTCAAGGACTCCTACGACGGCTGGACCAAGCACTTTCCCAAAGAGGGCGTCGACGCCTTGATGGTCGGGCCCGAGGCCGTGGCCAACCCGCGCATGCCGGCCGTGTCCGCGCCCGGCGGCGCGGCCGCACAGGGGCTCTTGGTGCGCGACCTCAACTTCATTCTTCCCTTCGGCCTCCTCGTCATCGGCATCAAGTTCGTCCTCCGTGTGCTGCTCGTGCTCTCGCGGCAGGTGAGCTTCGACCCCGACTCGGCGCACGGCGACGAGGAGGAGAATCCTCATCTCGTTCACGGACCCGCCGACGCCGACGCGACGGGAGGTGCCTCGTGAGCGCGCCCACGCCGAACGAGGGCAACATGAGCCGCGCCGCGAAGGTCGGTCTCGGTATCGGCGGAGCGGCCGTCTCCGGCATCGCCTTCTGGGGCGGGCTCGTCGCCGCGGGCGTCGCGCTGCTCGCGCTCCTGGGCACGCCGCTCTTCGCCATCATGGGCGGCAGCGCCGAGCTCGCCTGGCTCCTCCACAAGGAGGCTGAGTACCGGCACCTCCGCTTCATCTCGCCCCCGATCCTCGACGCGCACTTCTCCGATTCACCGATCCTCGTCACCATCCCGCTCTTCACCTTCGTGGGCTATGTGCTCGCCGAGGCGAAGACCGCCGACCGGCTCGTGCGCGCCGCGCGCTCGTACCTCGGGTGGTTGCCCGGCGGCCTCGCCATCGTTGCCGTCGTCGCGAGCGCCGTCTTCACGCTCCTCACGGGCGGCAGCGGCGTGACCATCATCGCCATCGGGGGCCTCCTCTACCCGGCGCTTCGCAAGCAGAAATACTCCGAAGCTTTTGCTCTTGGTCTCGTGACGACAGGCGGCTCGGTGGGCCTGCTCTTGCCCTATTCGCTGCCGCTCTTGGTCTTCGCGCTCGTCGCGCACGTCGACTTCGCGATGGCCTTCAAGGCCGTCGTGGTGCCGGGGCTCCTCGTCATTGTGCTCTTGAGCCTCTACGCCGCATACATCGGGGTCAAAGAGAAGGTCGTGCGCGAGCCTCCTCGCCTCGCCGAGATGGCCAGCGCCACCTGGGCGCTCAAGTGGGAACTCTTGATCCCGCTCATCTTGATGGTTGGCCTCGGCAGCGGCCTCGCCTCCATCGACGAGAGCGCGGCCCTCGTGGCCGCCTTCACGGTGCTCGTCGAGTTCTTCGTCATCAAGGACTTGTCCTTCAAGAAGGACCTCGGGCGCATCACCAAGGCGAGCATGGCCATGGCCGGCGCCATCATCATGATCCTCGCCATGGCGAACGCGATCATGGCGTTCGTCGTCGACCAGCGCATTCCCACCGATGTCCTGAACTTCCTCCTGAAGATCGGCATCGAGAAGAAGTGGCAGTTCCTCATCATGATGAACGTCTTCCTCCTCGTGCTCGGCATGTTGATGGAAGGCTTCAGCGCGATCCTCGTCGCCGTGCCGCTGCTCCTGCCCTTCGTGGCCGACCTTGGCATTCGAAGGCCCGAGGAGTTCATGTCGCCGTTCCAGCTCGGGATGATCTTCATCTTGAACCTGGAGATCGCCTACTGCATGCCGCCCTTGGGGCTGAACCTCTTTATTGCGAGCTTCCGGTTCAACAGACCTGTGGCGAGCCTCTACAAAGTGGTCTTGCCCTTCGCGGGCATCCTCACGTTCGCGTTGGTCCTTGTTTCGGCGGTGCCGTGGTTCTCGAACGTCGGCGTCGCCGGTGACATCGAGGTGGCGAGAGCGAAGGCCGCGAAAGAGGATCGCCCTCCGCGCGAAGCGTGGCTCCTCGAGTGCGTGCAAAACGATCCGACCGACCCGAAGCCGTGCACGCCTGCGGATCGCGCCAAGTGGCCCGACGGACGCGTGCCGGAAAAGCCCGCCCTGCCCACGGCGCCGACGACGAGCGCTACACCGGCGGCCCCCTGCAACCCGGACTTCGGGCCCTGCACGCCGGCGCCCGCAACCGGCGGCTCGGCGGAGCCGTGCAATCCGGACTTCGGGCCGTGCACCCCCGCGCCGGCGGGCAGCGCGCCACCCAAGGCCGCGGACTGCAACCCCGACTTCGGACCCTGCGATCCGAAGGGTGCACCGGCTGCGCCGAGCGCGCCCGCCGCGAAACCCGAGGACTGCAACCCGGACTTTGGTCCGTGTCCCCCCAAGGGCGGCACGAAGTAGAGCGCTTTAGCGGCGTCGATCTCCATTGCCGCACCCGGCCCGCCGGCCTAACTGACCGGCATGGCGACACTCTCTCGTGGTGCAATGTCCAACGCGTTCCCCGACCTGCCGCTGCGCGGGGCGCTGAATCCGTCGACGGCGGCCGAGGGAACCAACCCCGGTTCATTCGCCAACGCGCCGGCCGTGGGCCGGCCCCTCGCGTACAGCTCGCCGGACACGCCGGGCATGCCGGCGCCGTCCGCCAAGACCGCGTGGGACTTCCTCCCTGACGGATGGCGTCGCGATGAGCAGACAGGCTTCGCCGTCGCGCCGGCGGGCTTCGTCGCAAAGACGCAGCTCGAGCACGCGCGCCTCGGCGTCGTCACCGCCGAGATGCGTCGCGTGTCGGAGCGTGAGCCGCACCTGTCGCCGGAGGCGGTGCGCGACGAGGTCGCCTCGGGCCGGATGATCATTCCCGCCAACCGCGTTCACCTCGGCTACGGCCTCGACCCGATGGCCATCGGCCGCGCTTCGCGGACGAAGGTCAACGCGAACCTCGGCGCGTCGCCCGTGTCGTCGGGGACCGACCTTGAAGTCGACAAGATGCGCTTCGCCGTGCGCTTCGGCGCCGACACGATCATGGACCTCTCGACGGGCGGCGATCTCGACGCGTGTCGCGACGCCATCGTTCGTGCGTCCACGGTTCCCGTGGGTACCGTGCCCATCTACTCGATGATCATCGGCCGGAAGATCGAGGAGCTCTCCGAGAAGGTCATCTTGGACGCGGTGCTTCATCAGGCGAAGCAGGGCGTCGACTACTTCACCATCCACGCCGGCGTTCGTCGGGCGCACCTCGCGTTCGTGGAGAAGCGCCTCATCGGCATCGTCTCGCGCGGGGGCTCCTTGCTCGCGAAGTGGATGCTCGTCCACGGCCGCGAGAACCCCATGTTCACGCTCTTCGACGCGATCTGCGACGTCATGCGCGAGTACGACGTCAGCTTCTCCCTCGGCGACGGCCTTCGCCCCGGCGGCCTCGGCGACGCGTCCGACCGCGCGCAGCTCGCCGAGCTCGAGACGCTCGCCGAGCTCACGGAGCGCGCGTGGAAGAAGGGCTGCCAGGTCATGGTCGAGGGCCCCGGGCACGTGCCCTTCGATCAGATCGAGTGGAACATGAAGGTGCAACGCCGCCTCTGCCACGGCGCGCCGTTTTATGTGCTTGGCCCGCTGGTGACCGACGCCTTTCCTGGTTACGACCACATCACCAGCAGCATCGGCGCGACGGCCGCCGCGTACCACGGGGCCAGCATGCTCTGTTACGTGACACCAAAGGAGCACGTCGGCCTCCCGAAGGCGGAAGACGTGAAGCAAGGTTGCGTGGCCTACAAGATCGCCGCCCACGCCGCCGACGTCGCGTTGGGCATTCCCGGTAGCCGCGATTGGGATGACGCCATCACGAAGGCCCGCGCCGCCCTCAACTGGGAGAAGCAGTTCGAGCTCGCCTTCGACGGCGACACGGCGCGAGCGCTCCACGACGAAGACCTCGATGTCGACACGGATTTTTGCGGCATGTGCGGCCACGACTGGTGCAGCGTTCGCATCAGCAAGGAGATCGTGGAGTTCGCGAGCGGCAAGGCCGAAGGGTTCGCGCGCGAGCGCGTCCTCAAGAGCCCCGCGCTCACGGAAGAGCAGCAGAAGATCTTGGAGCAGCGCGGCGTCCTGTCGCCGGAAGAGATCCACAAGCTCGCGTCGAAGACGCGCGTGGTCGTGGGCGCCGCCAAGGGCGCGAAGGCGTCGTGTCACTCCGACGTCGCGACCGACGCCGAGACGGCGCGGCTCGTTCAGCTTCGCCTTTCACGCGATGGGGATTCGTCGGCGACGAGCAGCTAAGCCGCTGAGCGTGATTCGGAGCGGCTTGGCCCGGGATCAGGCCGCGCGGCGGCGACGGATGCACGCGAGGGCGAAGGCGAGGAGGGCAAAGCCCCCCGCCGCGCTCTTCGAGCCCACATGACCGACGGCGCAGCCGCCTTCGTCCTTCGCGGCCGCCTTCTTCTTGGCCTTGGCGCCCGCATCGGCGCCGGCCGATGACGTCGGCGCGTCCTCGCCGGTGGAGACGCCACCGGAGCCCGCGGGCTCAGAGGCCCGCGCCGGCGGTGAGAGCTGCGGCGCGGCGGGCGCAGTGATGGCCTTCGCTTGGCAGGACCCGATGGTCGGGTCCTCGGCCGAAGCCTTGCAGTCGAAGCCGGTGGCGCACATGCCGGGTGAAGCGCCGACGCGGCAGCCAGCGACGCACTCCTTCTTCGCTGCGTTGCAGACCTTGGGCGCGGAGGTCGTGCCGCCGCAGCTCTGATCGGTGCATGATGCAGCAGCCGGGGTCGATGCGCCGCCATCGCCGATGGGCGTGACGACGGTGCCGGCGTCGCCGCCCGCGGAGCTCGTGGTTGGGCTTCCGGTGCTGCAGACGCCGGGCACGCCCGCCGTCTCGCTCGGCGCCGCGCACCGTTGGCCGGTGGCGCACGTGACGCTGCCGGTGCGGCAGCCGTCGGCGCACTTGAAGGTCGCCACGTCGCAGATGCGGCCCGCGGTGGCGCACTTCGCGTCCGTCGCGCACTCGAGGCGCTGCATCTCTGCGATGACGCCGGTGATGAAGCTGCGCTGAGCGACCACGTCGGTGAAGACCGACAGGGAGCCGGCGGCGCAGGGGCCCGCAACGGCAGCCACGAGACCGACGAAGTTGCCTTGATCGTCGAAGGCCGGTGCGCCGTCGTCGCCTTGGCAGGCGACCGCTTCGGTCACGAACTCGCGAGCCTTGTTGGTGACGGTGATGGCACTGTCGGAGGGCGACTCGACCCTGGTCTTTTGAGTCGCGTCGGCGAGGACGTCGACGCCGGAGCGCTTCATGCGCTTGAGCGACGCGATGCGGCCGTCGGGACCGTTGGCGTTCCAGCCCACGACGCGCACTGTCTCGGTCTCGGAGATGCTGCGGTCGCGGACGCGCCGCGGGCGGAGGCGATCGAACGCCGGGTCGAGCGGCTGCACGAGGACGGCCGCGATGTCGGCCGACTCCATGCGCGTGCCTTCCGTCGCTGCGGGCTCCGTCGGCGTCGTGCCGGTGCCTGTCGTACCGGGGGCACCGGCGGCGCCGCCGGTCGCCGCGCCACCCGTCGTTCCGGCCGCCGCCGGCTCGGTCACCTGCGGCCGCCAGATCTTCGTGACGACGGCCGCTGCCTTCTCGCCCGGCGTCCCGCCGAGGCGAACCGTGATCTCGCCGGGCTGGAAGGTCGTCGCGACGCGCCCGTTGCGAGCGATGCCGAGGCAGTGGTGCGCCGTGACGAGCACGTTGGGCGCAACCAGCGTGGCGGTGCACAGGGGCTTGCCGTCCTTGACGAGCAAGAGGACGTTGTCGTCTTCCGCGCCCGAGGCTTCGCCGCCGACGAGCTCATCTTCTGTGCCTTCGTCCTCACTGGCTGCCTGCGAGCAGGCCGTCGAGAGGGGAAAAGCGGTCGCAGCAAGGATGGGTAGAAGGAGGCGAAGGCGCATGGCGAGGTGGTCGCTGCAATCGCCGGACCACCCCTAGGTACCTACCGTGGCGCAAATTCCCGCTCGGGCTGGACGCCGTTCGCCGGCACTGGGGCAAACGGGGTCCAGTCCGCTGGACCATGGGCACCTCGACCGGAGCGAAAATCGTAATGGTCACGAGCGCCTAAGGACGGCCGGTCGCCAGCTCGGCGACTTGTCCGGCGGGGCGCCTCGGTGCGCTTCGCAGCACGAGCGCGCGTTGGGACCCGTGCCGATTGGATCGTTCGCGCGAGCAAGGTCTCGCTGGGCGACATCGCCTCGTCGACCCGCCGCGTCGATCCACAAAATGACCGCGAGGCCCGGGCAGCCGGGCCTCGTGTCCGCGCCGTCGCGGCTTTCAGATGTCAGGCGGCGCGACGACGGCGGCGCAGCAGCGCGACGAGCATCGGTGCCGCGAGCGTGAGCCAAGCGGACGCGCTTCGGTTTGAGGAGGCGCTCACTGAGCAGCCGCCGTCATCGGCCTTCGCGGCGCTCTTCTTCTTCTTCGCGGCGGCAGTGACGGCCGGCGCTTCGGTGGTCGCGGCGGGCGCCGCGACGGGCGGCTCCGATTGGAGGACCGGCGGCGAGGCGGGCGGGCCGGGCGGCGGCGCCGCGGGCTTCGCGAGCTGGCAGATGCCGATGAGCGGATCCTCTTCGTAGGCCCCGCAGGCCTGGCCCACGGCGCACATGCCGGCCGTCGCGACGCGGCACCCGTCGAGGCAGCGGCCCGCAGGGATGTCGCAGACGCGCGGCTTGGAGCCGTTGACGCCGCGGCACTCGTCGTCGACGCGGCACTCGCGCGTCGCGGGCGTCGTCGGGCACAAGGGATTGCCGGGGCACGTCATGCCGGGGAGAGCCGGCGGGACGTACGCACCCAGATCGTAGCTCGGGTCGCTCGCGTCTTGCGCGCCGCTGGTGCTGCGGCAGATGCCTTGCGCGCCCGACGTGCGGCCCTGCACCGAGCAGGTCGCTCCGTTTGCGCAGCCGTTTCCGCCGGCGCGGCAACCGCGCATGCAGCGGTTGGTCTTGCCGTCGCAGACCTGACCCGACGTGGCGTTGCCGCACTCGTCGTCGTTCAAGCAACCGATGGTCTTGGCTTCGCTGATGCTCTTCTGCACGAAGGCCGCGTGAGACGGGACGTCGGTGAAGACCGAGAGCGAACCCTCGACGCAGCTCCCGATGACCGCGGACACGATGCCCACGAGGCTGCCTTGGCTGTCGAAGGCCGGGCCGCCGTTGTCACCGCCGCAGGCGACCGTGGAGGTCACGAACTCGCGGGACTTGTTCTTCCAGGTCACCGTTTGGCCGTTCTCCAACGTGCCCTCGGCGTCTTGGCCGCGCTCCTTCACGCTGAGCTTGACCTCGACGTCCTTGCGGAGGCGCTCCGGGGTGCCGCCGCGGACGACTTGCTCGCTGGCGCCGCCGTAGCCGATGACCGTGACCGTCGAGCCTTGCTCCACGGAGCGCGTCGCGACGCGGCGCGGGACGATCTTCGAGAAGGCCGGATCGACCGGCTGGACGTAGAGGAACGCGATGTTGTTGGACGTCATCGGCACCGTGACGCCGGACTCGGCCTTCACCGGATCGGTCACGATGACCTTCGAGACCGTCGCGCTCGTCTTGCTCGTCGGCTTCGTGCCCATGCGAATCGTGAGCTCCGTGGGCCGGACCCGATCGCCGAGCATGGGGACCGCCGTGCGGGCCGCTTCGTCGCGCTCTGACACGCAGTACAGCGCCGTGGCGACGACATTCTTCGCCACGAGGGTGCCGGTGCAGTAGAGCTGGTTGCGTCGGTAGATGGCGACGACCGCGTCGTCGCTGCTGCCGGAGGACTGGCCGCCGATAATCGCGGATTCTTCGTCGTCGGCTTCGGGATCGCCTGCCTCGGCGCTGCACGCGACGGGACCTGCGAGGAGCGCGAGGAGGGCGAGAGGGGAGAGGGCGCGGAGAGTCATGCGCTCTCTTCGAGCATCCTCTGTGCCACATGTGGGTGTCGCCCGAATGCGACGTTTTCTCGAAGAATCGAGGGGGCGGAGGTTGGGAGGCTGGCTCCGTTAGCTGGATCGGCCACGACGGGGTTGGATCCGGGGCACAGGGCTTTTTCAGTCAGCCGCGGCTCACGCTTCGACGCGCGCCGTTCAGAGCTCGATGGTCTTCCACGAGCCGCCCTTCCACTTGAGCGTCATCGCGACCGCCGCGAGGGCGACGTACACGCAGGCGGCGAGCCAGATACCGACAAGTCCTAGCGCGAAGACGATGGCGAAGAGGTACGCGAGCGGCAGCAGCACGAAGAAGATCAAGATGAACTGCACCACGGCGACGAACTTTGGGTTGCCGGCGCCGAAGAGGGCTTCGCTGACGATCATGCCCACGGCCAAGATGGGCGTGACGACGCCCATGATGCGCATGGGGACCATGGTCGCGTCGCGAACGGCCGGCGAGTCGGTGATGAAGTCGACGATGTTCCCCGTGAAGAGCACGCCCTCCGCGAGTCCCACCACGCCGAAAACGACCAATCCGAGGCGAACGCTCGCCCAACCGAACCGCTCGGCGTCGGCCGGGCGTTTGGCGCCGAGCGCTTGGGCGACGAGCGTCGCCGTTGAGGTGCCGAAGGCGATGCACGCCGTGAAGGTGAGCTTGAGGACGCCGATGATGTTCGTCGTCGCCGCGCCATTGACGGCCTCGCCGGTGCCACCCACGGCGAGCTTGTCGAGCTTTCCGACGATGTCGAAGAAGCGCTGAAAGCCGAACATCATGACCGCAGTGGCGAGCGCCGCGGGGATCGACAGCTTGAGGATGCTCGCCATGAGGGTCTTCGAGACGGCGCTCGCGCGAAGGATCGGGAACTCGTCGCGCGCCACGAGCGTGAAGCCGATCATGATGAAGAGGCCAATCCACGTGGAGAGGAACGCGGCGAGACCTGCCCCGGCGGCGCCCATGCGCGGAGCCCCGAGGTTGCCGAAGATGAAGAGCCAACAAAAGAGCACGTTGAAGACGTTCATGACGACGGCCGCCCAGAAGTGAACGTGCGTGCGCCCGATGCCGTCGAAGAAGCCCTTCAGGCCGAAGGTCATCGCCATCGAGAAAATGCCGAGCAGGCGCCAGCGCGCGTAGCCGACGGCGATGCCGAGGGCGTCGGGCGGGAGCTGTCGACCCAAGATGTGCGGCAAGACGAGGTACGCGAGGGCCGTGCTGATGGGCGCGGCGATGAGGCAGAAGAGGGCCGCGTTGGTGAGCACGGCGGCAGCGCCCTTGTGATCGCCCTCGGCGAGGCGGCGCGCCGTGAGCGCCTGCGTCCCGACGCTGATGGCGCTGATGGAGCCGCCAAAGAGCCAAACGAGAATGAGGCACGGCATCAGCGCCGCTTGGGCGTTCGAGTCCTCTGGCGCCGGGAGCATCCTAAAGAAGATGATGTCGATCTCGTTGACGACGCTCTGCGAGAGCATGGCCACGATGGTCGGCGCCGCGAGGCGCAAGATCGTCTTGTAGGGGTTCGCCGAAAAATCGACGGCCGCCGCACCCTTGGAACCGCTGGGGAGACTCGCCATCGACCCTCGGTGTTTACGCGGCCCACCGCAGATTGACAAGGTGGAGGCCGAGGGGGCCGCGAAAGCTCGCTCCGGGCCCGCCCGCGGCGGTATAAAGCGCGAGCATGAGGAATCCGTCACGCCTTCGCACGAGCACGCGGCGCTCCACGCTCGTTCCGCCGCTCGCGCTTCTGATTCCGCTCTGGGCGCCACTTCTGGGCGGATGCGGCGTGTTCGCCATGCAGCGCGACCACGAGGCGCTGACGGCGCGCATCGCCGAGGAAGAGCGAGCGACGGCGGCCCTCAAGAAGGATGTCGAAGGGTTGAAGGGGACCGTCGAGGGCGCCATCGCCCGCGTCGATCAGGCGCTCAAGGCCAACGCCGACCGAGGCGCCGACTTCATGACGGAACGCGCGCGCCTCAACACCATCGCCGGCCGGCTCGACGAGACCAGCCACGCCGTCGACGAGGTGAAGAAGGAGGTCGCCACGACGCGCGCCGAGCAGAACGCCCGCCTCGACGAGCTCAAACGGAACCAGGAAGCGCACGGCGCGAAGACGCCGCCGGTAGCCATTCCCGAATCGCAGACGGCGCACCACGCGGCGCTTCAGGCGGCGTACGACAAGAAGGAGTTCAACCTCCTCCGCAGCTTGGGGCGCGAATACGTGAACCGCTACCCCAACGATGAGAAGGCCGACGACGTCCTCTTCCTCATGGGCGACGCCGACGTGAAAGAAGGACGAGGCGCGTCGGCGCTCGGCGAGTTTAACCGCGTCCTCCGTTTTCAACCTCCGTCGAACGTCCTTGGCAAGACGCTGCTCGGCATGGGCGAGGCGTATTTGCTCCTCAAGGACTGCCCCAACGCTCGCCTCGCGTACCAAGCCGCCGCGGCGCGCTTTGCGAAACAGCCCGATGGCGTCCTCGCCAAGAAGAAGCTCGAAGAGCTCGACAAGCCGGCTGCCGGTACCTGCGACGCGCGGTAGGCACGCCGTGGCGATGGGCCGCCGACCCCCGCGCTAAAGTTGGCCGTTTTCGGCGCCGTCCGTAGCGTCGGCCCATGGTCTCGGAGAGCATCCAAGCGCGCGAGTCGCTCACCCATGAGCAAGGCCCCACAATCGACGACGCGAAAGCGGCGAGCGCGACGGGCGCGGCGAGCGACGGCGCCCTGGAGGCGGCGGCGCCAGCCACCGCGGCGTCCGTGCCGGCCGCGCCGGACTCGAAACGAGGCTTCTCCGCCGCGACCGACGAAGGGTTCCCCGTGCCGTCGGTCTTTGGCGGCCGGCTCCTGCTCCTCAAGCTCATCGCGCGCGGCGGAATGGGGGACGTCTACCTCGCCGCCACGACCGGCATCGAGGGCGCGGAGCGGCCCGTCATCGTCAAGACCGTGCGTCGCGACCACATCCACGACGGCTCGTTCCTCGCGCGCTTCCTCGACGAGGCCCGCGTTCAATCGCAGCTTCATCACCCGGGCATCGCGCAGGTCATCGAGGCGTCGACCGACGAGAGCGGCGAGCCCTTTGTCGTCGTCGAGTACGTCGAGGGTCGCTCCCTCGCCGACGTGCGGCAACGAGCCATCCAGCTCGGCGCCCGCATCAACTGGCCCGAAGCCGTGGCCATGTGCATCGAGATGGCGCAGGCGCTGGCTCACGTTCACGAGCGCGCTGGCTCCGACGGAACGCCGCTCGGCATCGTGCACCGCGACCTCAGTCCTCAGAACGTCATGATTGGCTACGCCGGTGAGGTGAAGCTCATCGACTTTGGCACCGCTCGCGGCCACAACCGGCGCTGCCACACGGTGGCCGGCGTCGTCTTCGCGAAGCCGGGCTACGTCGCGCCGGAAGTCGCGCGGCAGCAGGTCGGCGATGGCCGCATCGACGTCTACGCCCTCGGCATCATGCTCTGGGAGCTGTGCGCGGGCCGCCGCTTCTTGACCGGCGATCCGCAGAAGCACCTCGAGGACGCAGCCGCCGGCAAGGTCCGCGTCCCGGCCATCGCCGCCGAAATCGGCGCACCGGCACTCCTCGACGAAGTCATCGAGAAGCTCACCGCCAACGATCCCGACGGGCGTTATCCGAGCGCGTCGAGAGCCACGGCGGACCTTGGACGCATTCTTCAGGAGGCGAAGTCCAACAAGGGCGGCGAGCGCGGCGTGCGTGGTCGTGTCGCTTCGCTCATGAAGACCCTTTGGGCGCACGAGCCGCAGCGTTGCCGCGCCGAGTTCGCGCGCCTCCTCAAGGAAGCCCGTCCGCTCATCAAGGAGCGCATCACGCCAGTGCGCAGCGAGGTCGCCTCCAAAGTGGCCGACGCCATGAACGACGACGCGCCGCTCGCGGGGACGCCGTACCGAGTCCTCTCGAAGATCGGCGAAGGCGCCAGCGGGGCCGTCTACGAGGCCGAACACGTGGAGCTGGGGCGTGCCGTCGCACTCAAGGTGCTCTCGCCGGAGCACGGCTCCGCCAAGGACGCCGTCGATCGGTTTCGTCGCGAGGCGCGCGCCATCGCGGGGCTGTCGCACCCGAACCTCTGCGTCCTCTACGATTTCGGGCGAGCCCTCGACGGCCGCGTCTTCTTGGCGATGGAACTCCTGAAGGGGCAGAGTCTCGACCAATACCTGCGCTCCGCTCGCGGTATGGATTGGCGGGAGGCCGTCGCCATCGCCATCGAGGTGACGCGTGCGCTGGAAGCGGCCCACTCGGCGGGCGTCGTGCACCGCGATCTCAAGCCTGCCAACCTCTTCCTCTTGAAGACCGGCGGGCTCAAGCTCGTCGACTTCGGCGTGGCCATGGCGCTCTCCGACGTCGCCGCGCAAGGCGACGAGCAGCGGCAACGCGGCTTCGCGATCTTCGGAACACCCGAGTACATGGCGCCCGAGCAGGTCGCCGGCGAGCCCGTCGACGGCCGTTGCGATCTCTACGCGCTCGGCTGCGTGCTCTACGAGTTGGTCACCGGCACGACGCCCTTCGACGGCCCGTCGAACGTCGTGGTGATGGGCAAACACCTCCGCGAGATCCCCGAGCCGCCGCGCGTTCGCGCGCCGCATCGCGCGATCCCCGAGGCGCTCGACTCGCTCATCGTGACGGCCCTGGCGAAGAAGCCCGAGAATCGGTTCGAGAACGCCGCCGCGATGCGCGAAGCGCTCGAAGCGTCGCTCGTCGTGCCGGAGCCCGCGCCGCGCCCACGTCGGAGCAAGCTGATGAGCGCCGCCATCGTCTGCGCGCTCGCGTGTTCGGGCTACGTCGGCCTCAAGCTGGCTCCCGCGGTAGAGGCGCGTTTCGTCGACGTGCCTCCGGCGACGGCGGACATGCCGACGGGCGAGACCACGGTCACCAACGCCGCTGTGGCGGCGACTCCTGCGGCGATTGCTGTCGCGCCCGGCGAGGCGCCTGCCGCGCCCGTCGTCGAAGCGGTCCCGCCGACGGAGAACGAGGCGACCGTGTCGGTTCCGACCGTCGCCGCCGCGACCGAAGCCAAGGGCTCGGCCGAGTCCAAAGCGGAAAAGGCGGACACCAAGAGCGCGAAGGCGGAGAAGGCCGAGAGCCGCCCCCACGACAACCGCGCGCTCGACCTCAAGCGACTGACCGAGGCCCGTGCGCAAGCGAAGGCGAAGCCCGGCGACGCGCAAGCGATGAAGAAGTGGGCCACGGCGGCCTACGCGGCCGGCGACTACCGCGAGTCGCGTCACGCGACGGAGGCGTGGGCCCTGCGCGAGCGCTCACCGGAGCCGCGGCTCTTCTTGGCGCGGGTCTTGGACACCTTGGGCAAGCGCGCCGAGGCGCGGAGCGTGCTGCAAGAGGTGCTCGAGCTTCACCCCGATCTCGCCGAGGCGCGCAAGATGGTTGGCAAGATGGGCAGCCCCATGGCGACGCCCGACGCGCCCACCACGCGGCCGAAGGTCGCGCGGAAGTAGGCCACAAACGACCCCACGCTCGCCGCGCTATCATCGCGCGGTGACGAGGTCGCGCGCGCTCCCGTGGCTCCTTATGCTGGCCTTCGCGGCCTGCTATTCGGCGCCCGAGCGGGCGCCGGCGGACGACGCCCCGAGTCCGCTCCCCGCGCGCGTGTGGCGCCTCTCGAACCACGAGCTCGCCGGCGTCGCGAGGGCGCTCGCTCCCGACGTCGCCGTGACGTTGCCGAGCGAGCCCAACGTGGACGGGTACGACAACCAAGACGAGGCGCTCGTCGTGACGGGGCCGAAGCTCGACGCGCTCGTCGAGCTCGCCGACGCCGTGGCCCCGGCGCTCGCGCGAGGCTTCGTGTGCGCCGCCTCCGAGCCTCGCGAGCGGTGCATCTCCGTGTTCGCCGAGCGCCTCGCGCTCCGTCTCTACGGGCGATGGCTCTCGACCGACGAGCGTTCGCGATTCGCGTTGCTCGACGTTTCGACACAGGCCGCTGCGAGCGCCCCCTTCGATGGCCCGAGGGTCGTGGCGAACGCCATGTTTCCGTCGCCGCATACGCTTTACCGCACGGAGCTCGGGCCCGAGGTCGCGCCACCAAGCCCGGACGCCGTCGACCCCTCGACCTCGCTGGTGCGGCTCGAGCCGCACGAGCTCGCCAGCGCCATCTCGTTTCTCTTCACGGGCGCGCGGCCCACGGCTGAACTCCTGGCCGCCGCCGAGCGCGGAGAGCTCGACGGTTCGCGAGGGCGCGAGCGCGCGGCCCGTGACCTCTTGGCGACAGCCGACGGGCGGCGCGAGGTCGAGCGCCTCGTGCGCGCGTGGCTCGGCGTCGCCGATCTCTCCGAGCTCTACAAGCTTCCCGAGGCGCACCCGGCGTTTTCGATGGCGCTCCGCGACGACATGGACCGCGAGCTGTCGCGCTTCATCGACGCCACCATCCACGGCGGCGATGGAACCTTGCGTGCCCTCTTCGCCACGCCGCGCGCGTTCCCGACGGCGATCCTCGGCGCTGTCTACGGCGCCGACCTCCTCGCGCCGCCCGACGCCGCCGCAGGCACGCCCACCGATCCGACGTTTCGCCGAGGCATCGTCTCGCTTGCGGGCTTTCTCGCCGTTCACGCGACGGCCGACGCAACCAATCCCGTCGACCGAGGCCTCGTGGTGCGCGCGCGCATGCTTTGTGACGACTTCGCGGCGCCGCCCATCGCCGCGCAGATGCTGACCGTTGATCCGCTCGACGCCGCGAAGACCACGCGCGAGAAGTTCGAAGTGCATGGGAAAGATCCCGCGTGCGCCGGTTGCCACGCGGCCATCGACGCGGCCGGCTTCGGTCTCGAGGGCTACGACAGCATAGGCCGCCGCCGTGAGCGGGAGCACGGCCGCCCTGTTGATACGAGCGGCGAGCTCATCGGCACCGACGTCGCGGGGCCGTTCCGTGGCGCCGGTGAGCTCGGGCAGAAGCTCGCCGAGAGCAACGACGTGCGTCGGTGTTTTGCCCGGCAGGTGTACCGCTTTGCATCCGGGAGGCGCGAGGCAAGGAGCGCCGACGTTCGCGACCTCGCCGAGGGGCTCGCCGCGGGACGAGCGACGGACGCGCTCGTTCGCTACGTGGCGCGCGACTCGTTCGTGTGGCGGAGGCCTCAGCCATGACGAGCCGCCGCAATGTTCTAAAGCTCCTCGCCGCCGGAGGGCTCCTGCCGCTCGTGGCGTCGCACACGCGCACGCTGCGCGCCGATACGCCAACGCCGACACGGCTCGTGCTCCTCATGCAGGGCAACGGGACCAGTCAGAAGGCCTTCTGGCCCGACGCGTCGATGACGTCGTCGATCTTGGAGCCGATCCTGTCGGTGCCGCGGCTGCGAGAGCGAACGACGATCGTTCGCGGCCTTGAGAACACGGCCGGCGGCGCGGGCAACGGCCACGATCAAGGCTTCGCGGGGCTCTACAGCGGGGTTCGAAGCGAGGGCGCCTTCGACGACCCTTGGGGCATGGGGCCGTCGCTCGATCAGATGGTCCGCGGTGTCCTCCAGCCGACGGTGCCGTTTCCAACGCTCAACGCCGGGGTGCTCGCCTCGGATATTCCGCCGCTCAAGGCGCATCGCCGGTCCTTTTCGTACCAGGGAGCGCGGCGCCAGATTCCTACGTCTACCGATCCGGTCCGGCTCTATGCGCAGCTCTTCGGCGCCTCCGTCGAGGGCCCGGAGCGCGCGCTGGCCAAGCTCGCCGAGGATCGCTCGGTGCTCGACTACGCGGCCAGAGACCTGTCGTCGCTCTCAAAGCGCCTCTCGCGCGCCGAGCGCGAGAAGCTTGAGATTCACGCTACGAGCGTTCGCGAGCTTGAGCGACGTCTCTCGGTGATGGCGGCGAGGCCTGCCGCGCAAGGCCGGTGCGCTCCGGCGAAGCCTCAGGCCTTGGGCCAGCGGGAGGCCGACGTCCCCGCGCTCATGGACACGATGTTCGAGCTCGCCGCCGTGGCGCTCGGCTGCGGCCTCACGCAGGTCCTGACGTTTCCGATGGGGTATTCGGGGACGAAGTGGCGCTTCGATTGGCTCGGCATCGGGCAGGACTTTCACGACCAGCTCGCGCATCGTGACGACGGCGGCGGCGACGTCACGGCGCTGCTCGTCCGCGTGAACCGTTGGTATGCCGGTCACGTCGCGCGCTTCGCTCAAATGCTCGACTCGTTCCCCGAAGGGCAGGGGACCATGCTCGACCACACGCTCATCGTGTGGGGCAACGAGCTGGCGACGGGGCCGCACGGCCTCAAGGACATCCCCGTCGTTCTCTTGGGGGGCGCCTCGGGGCGCCTCCTGCCGGGACCGCGCCTCGTGAGCGAGGGGCCGCAGACGTATCATCGCCTCGGCTGTTCGCTGCTGCGCGTGATGGGCATCGACGCTCAGGGCTTCGGAGAGGAGCGCGACTGTGGCCCGGTGCGGGGGCTCTTCTTGGGATCGTAGAAGAACTTCGCCGGGCGGCCCGCAGCCGCTTCCGGCTACTGCGCGAAGCAGACGTACTTGACGCTCGAGTACCAATCGATGCGCGTGCCGAAGATCGCGAACCCGCCGAGATCTCCGCTCTGCATCGCGCGGCCGCCGGTCAAGAGGTCCGTGTCGAGGCGCCAGTCGTGCGACCAGAAATGGTTGCTCTCGGTGAAGTGTCCTTCGTAGCGAGCGTAGGTCTTCGTTCCTTGCGGCGTGTACGCCTTGTCGCGGGGAGCGATGCGCGCGCCGGCAGACTTCGAGAAGGACTTGGTCTTGTTCCAGGTCACGCGCGACCCCGAGACACGAAGGAAGTACACCGGCTCGGCCCCGCCCGGCTGGTTGGCCAGCACGGAGCACCGAAATACGTGGCTCGCGCGAAGTTCGTCGGCGCTCTCCTCGGTGACGTCATCGGCGTCGGACGAAGGCGAAGCCTCGGAGCAGCCAAGGGACAAGACGGTGAGGGCGCAAGCGAGGCCAACTCGAAGAGGTTTCACGGCGGCGGTTCTAGCATCGTCTGCGATAGTCGCAACGCGTGGAGTTCCTCGCCCCGTTGCACGGCCGGTGACACGAGCGTACCGGTTTCGGCGAACGGCGCGTTCGCGTGGATCGATCGGCAGCCCCGTGGTCGCGGGCCGGGAAAGGTGCGGGTGCCGCGCACGGCCGTTGCGGTACGCCCGTTGCACCGCGGTCTTCATGCTCCACAGCGTCGTGGTCTCCAACGCTTCGGCTTGCCACGAATCGCGTCGATGGCGGCGCGTCGCGCGTCTCCTTGCGGCGACGTTGGCGGTGTTCGCGACGCCGTTCGCGACGCCGTTCGCGACGCTGTTCGCGACGCTGTTCGCGACCGCGGGCTGCTCAGCGCCAGCCGACCACTCTGCCCCGCCGGTCTCGGCGCAGCCCGACGCGGCCGCACCGTCTGCCGTGGATGCGGCGGCAGCCGCCGGTGCGCCGATTGATCTGTCGTCGGAGCTTGAGGCGCTGCGCAAGACCCACGGTCTTCCGGCGTTGGCGGGAGCCGCATACCGCGACGGTGCGCTCGTTGGCGCAGGAGCCGCGGGCGTCCGCAAGCTCGGCGATCCAACCGCCGTCACGTCGAGCGACGTGTGGCATCTCGGGTCTTGCACCAAGGCCATGACCGCCACGCTGGTCGGCCTCCTCGTGGAAGAGGGAAAGCTCGCGTGGACCGACAAGATCGCGACGCTCTTGCCCGACGCGGTTGTCGACCCGAGCTTCGCGTCCGCCACCGTCGAGATGTCGCTCCAGCACATCGCCGGCTTCGCGGAGGACATCCCCTCCGCGTTGTTCGACGACATGTGGGCCGCCGCGGAGCGCGCCGAGGCGCCGGAGGTCACGCGCAAGCGCGTCGTCTACGCCACGCTCGCCAAGCCTGCGGGCGTGCCCGTTGGAAGCTTCGCGTACTCCAACACGGGCTACATGGCCGCTGGGGTCGTCCTCGAGCGCGCCACGGGAAAATCTTGGGAGACGCTCATGAAGGAGCGCCTCTTCGCGCCGCTCGGCATGAATCGGTGTGGCTTCGGCCCTGCCGCAACGGCGCCGGCGACGGTGGACCAGCCGTGGGCGCATTTCGAAGAGGGCGGCAAGCTCATGCCCGTCGCGCCTGACGTCTATGGCGACAATCCCCGGTCCATGGGGCCGGCCGGCACGGTTCATTGTCCGCTCGAGGATTAGGCGAAGTTCTTGAACGCGCACCTCGAGGGACCCAAGGGCCGTTCGAAGCTCGCGTCGGCGGCGACGTTTCAACGGCTGCAAACCCCGCCGAAGGGCGGAACCTACGCCGCCGGATGGGATGTCGGCACGCGGCCGTGGGCCGGCGGCACCACGCTCAGTCATTCCGGCTCGAACACCATGAACCTCGTGACGACATGGATCGCGCCGGCCAAGGGGCTCGTGATGATGGTCGCGACGAACGCCGCCACGAGCGGCGCCGATGTCGCCGTCGACGCAGCCTTCGCCCCGATGGTCGAGCGCTTCGGGAACTAGAGGCCCCGCGCTGCCGACGGCGCGCCGTCACGGGTCGAGCGGTGGCCCGCCGTTGTGTCCAGGCGCGGGCGCGCCGGCCTCCAGGCGCCGCGTCCAATAGCGCACGGCGGGATCGATCTGCGTGCGCATGCCCGCCTCGTTGGCGGGCCCCGCGACCTCGCGCAGCGGAACGCGCAGCTCGCGGTAGCCGGGGAGCGTGCGAATGTTCACCTGCTGCGGATCGATCACGAGGTGCCAAGACTCGTTGTCGTTACGCGGCGCGCCGGGCGAAGGATCGTAGACGCGGCGACCGTCGATGAGCCTCCTAGGAACGTGCATTCGTATCAAGACGATCTCGTCGGCGCCGGCGCGCCGCGGGCCCGCAGGATTGATGCCGTAGTGAAGCGCGTCGGCGGCGGAGCTGCTGGCCATCTGTCCGCGACTTCCGGGGTTCTGGTACGCAGGGTCCACCGGCTCGCCGCGCCGCACCTGGATGCCGCGGTAGAGCGTCACGTAGGGTTCGCGCGGCGTTGCCTGCTGTTCGGTGCACGTCGAGCAACTTCGCCCCGCCGCGCGCCGACGCGGCGGACCTCGCCAGGGACGAATGACACCCATGGCCATCGCCTGTCCGAGTACCTCGCCGCCGGCGCCGGGGAGCGCCGCTTCGCCGGCTGCCAGCGCCGCCTCGCCTTGGCGCTCCATCAGGTAGGCAGGACCCTCACTGCGGATGAAGTTGAACTGAGCCTCGGGACTCAGATCATCGAACGAACCGAAACCCATCGACTCGTAATACGACCGGAAGTCGCCGGCCTCGAACTCGCCGGACGCCGTGAGGTGCGGTGGGAGCATGGTCTGCTGATCGATGTCGAGCATGAGTTGCTCGTTCTCGAGCCGCTGCCGGACCGCGCCGACCGCGTCACTTGTGTCGCCGCTTGCATCGATGCTGCGGATGGTCTCGCGCAGCTCCGCACGTCGCGCGTCGAAGGGTTCGAGGGCCACGCGCCTTGCTGCGGCGCCGGCGTCGGAGGTAGCCCAGGGACTTTGTGGTGATCCTGCGGTCACGCCCCGGCAGCTGCAGCGGACGTGCCGGGCCGACGCGTCGCGACCTCGCTACGAAAGCCTTACGAAAGGGGGGACGCTCTGCGCGAGCATCGCGGCAAGCGGCCGACGCGCCGCGGGCAAGGTGTTGCCATTGGGCGCGTGCTCCCGGCGAGCGCCGCTCCGCCCCGCTGGCCGGCGCGGGCTCGGCGTCAAAGGGCGACGAGCGAGTGCTTCACCGAGATCACGTTCGTCTGCGTGCGCGGCGGCGTCGTGCTCGGATCCTTGATGGTCATGCTCGTCTTCGTGTCGCCATCGACCTTCGACGTGATGCCGGAGAAGCGCACCGACATCTTCGTCTTGGTCTTGCCGTCGAGCTGCATCGTGACGCCCGGCGGCGCGCGCGGATCGGGCACCTTCTGAGGCGGCGCGGAGCGCACGCCATCGATGCTGATCTCGGCGGTCTTGTCGGTGCGCGCCGTCAGCGTGAACGTGGACGTCTGGGTGCCTTCGCGCGACGCTCCACCGCCGAGGGACCACTTCGCGCCGACACCGATGGGCTCCTCTGGGAGCGGCGCAAAGAGGAGCTCCACGAGCGGACCGATGAGCTCTTGCAGCTCGGGCGGCGCGCCTTTGCCGCCGATCGCGACCTCGCTCAAGGTGCCGCGCGGGCTCGCTGTGAATGCGCCGCCGACGCGCATCATCGCCGTCTCCGCCGCCTTGAGCTCCTGCACGGCCTCCGGTGGGACGGCCATGCCGCCGGTGACGATCTCGGCCTTCGTCACTTGGAGGGCGAACTTCACGGCGCCGTTCGGCGCCTTGGGCCCGGGCGTGAGCTTGAGGGTCAACTTGAGCGGCGGCTGCTGGTCGGAGCCTGGCGGTCCCCCTTGCGCGGACATGCGCACCGTCGCCACAGTGGACTGCGGCGTCTCCGTCGCGAAGTCGTAGCGCGCGGCCGTGCGGGGTTCGGCGCCCGGCTCTAGCAGCTTGATGGCCGGCCCCGCCCCCGGTGCCGGCGCTGTGGCGGCCGTTGCCGTGGCGGCTCCGCCGTCCGCTGTCCCGATCGCGGTCGCCGCGACATCGACAGGGGCGGTGGCCGGCGCGGCGCCTCCGGCGTCGACGTTCTGGGTCTTCACGAAGTCGTCGAAGTCGGCGAACCTCGGCGTCGCTTTCGCCGACGTCGCGGGCGCGGGGGCGGGTTTCGGTTGCTCCTTGCATGAGGCGAGCAACAGCAAGGCGACGACGGGCCACGACGAAAGCGAACGCATGGGGCGGGACTCTTCCCGCGATTGGCGCCGGCGGCAACCCAGCTTTTTGGATTCACCCTACGGCGACGGCACCACCCGCTTCATGGCGAAAGGCCTGCGCACGTCTTGTGCAGTCACGACGCGAGCGACGCACAGCTCGGTGATGTCGGTGCCGTTGCTCCCTCGTGCGGCCCCCAAGACGAAGTACAGCTCGCCCTCCTCGGGCGACGTTTGCTGGGCACTTCGAAACCCGAAGCTCACGGAGAACGCAGCGTTGTCTGGCAAAAGCGACATCGTGCCCGTCTCGTCTTTGCAGCCGGGGGCCGAGCAGCTCCGTGTGAGCGTCCTCGTGTAGGTGGCCTCTCGCGGGCCCGTGGCCGGCGCGGCTTGGGAGACTACGAGCCGCTCCATCTCGTCGGCCTTCTTGGTGCCGCGGCGCACGAAGGTCCCCTCGATGCCTCGGAAGTCCTCCGTGCCGGCTCCGCTGCAAAGGCTTCGTAGCGAGAGGGCCTCTTCATCCTCGGAGGTTTCGGTGGTCGAGGACTCTGAGCCGCATGCGGTCATCGCGAGTCCAAGAAGCAGCGTGGTCAGGATGCGCATGAGGCGTCTAGCAGCGAATTCCGTGCCTCCGCTCGTGCCGAGAAATGCCGCTGCTCCCGGGGCGCCCCCGCCAGGTGAGTGGCGGCGCGGTGGATCAAGGCCCCGGGAAGGGCTACGGCGGGCGTCGACAAACACCACATGTCTTCAACAGCAGCGTGCCTCGCTCGCGGGCTTGTGTCAGAGCCAACCCGTGCGGCTGGACGCGATCATTCTAGCGGCCCTGTTGCTGCTGCCGTTGGCGTGCTCATCGCCCACCGCGCCCGCGCCTGCGGCCGCTTGCAACGGCGACTCGTGTCGCGGGGCCTCCGATTGCCCGGTGGGCTTCGTTCGCGACGTCGCCACCGGCTCGTGCGCCGATACGCTCCCCAAAGAAGACTGCCCCGCAGGCTCGGCTCCGTTTCTGGGCGCCGACGGCTGCACCCCCGTTGGATGGACGGCGTGTGACGCGCCCTTTGAGAAGGATCCGAGCGGTTGGGGCTGCCGCGTGGCGGTTCCGCCGTCTGCGTGCCCGCCCGGCACGAGGGCGACGCTCGGCTCCACCTCGTGCGTACCGATCGACGATTGCACCCGCCCTTTTCCACCTCCGGAAGCGACGCTCTTCGTCGACGCGAGCTTCGCGACCACGGACGCAAAGCACACGCGCTCCATCTTCACCGCGGTGCAGCGCGCCAAGGCGGGCGACGTCATCGCCATCCACCCAGGGACCTACGTCGAGGATGTGGACGTCGATCGGTCGGACATTCAGCTCGTCGGCAAGTGCGCCCGCGACGTCGTCATCGAAAATCCCGGTGATGGTCGCGCCGGCATCTTGGTGGCGGACGGGGCCAAGAAGGTCTTCATCAAGGGCGTGACCCTGCGTGGCCACAAGGGCGGCGTGTTGGTCAAAGGCGGCGCGGAGGCCACGCTCGAGGACTCGCAGATCTTGGACAGTCGTTGGATGGGCGCCTACGCGGCCGAGAAGGGGTCCCGGCTCCGCGTCGCGCGCACGCGTATCGACGGCGTCGTCCCTGACGAGGCCACGGGCAAGTTTGGTTGGGGTGCCGCGGCTCAGGTCGGCGGCCGGCTCGAGCTCGAGGACGTGTCCGTGGAAGGCGCGACCGGCACAGGCGTCGTCATCGGCGGGCAGGGCACGACCGGCACGCTCAACAGCGTGGTCGTCACGCGCGTGCACAACGACGGCTTCGCCACGCTGGTTGCCGTCGTCGACCATGGGAACGCTGAGATCGATGGCGCTCTCCTCGATGGCGGCGAGCGCGTCAGCTTCATGGTGTCGGGCGGCACCGCCGCAGCGCGGCGACTGATCGTTCGAGACACGCGCGCCGTCGACAAGGTTGGGCGTGGGGTGCAGGTGTCGAAGGGCGGCCGCCTCGAACTCACGTCGAGTTCAATCGTTTCGACGGCCGGTGACGCGCAGCTCCTCGTGCTCGAGCCGTCTAGCTTCGTGCGTGCCACGGGGTTGTTGATTCACAACGGTGCGGCGGCTCCTGGCGTTCACGGCTTTCGCGTCGCAGGCGGCGCGTCGGCGGAGCTCTCGTCGACGGCCATCGTCA
The DNA here is from genome assembly GCA_016703425.1 of Myxococcales bacterium. NCBI lineage: Bacteria > Pseudomonadati > Myxococcota > Myxococcia > Myxococcales > Myxococcales bacterium. The sequence goes on along the minus strand of JADJCA010000007.1, from coordinate 213,845 downwards.
ACGCTTCGCTCGCAGGCCTCGCGGTGCAAGACCCAGCGACGTTGGTGGCGGCCGAGCGGCTCCTGGTGACGGGGACCCGCAGGATAGGCACGGCGGGGCCAGCGAAGCGCGGCATCGGCATCGGCGTGAGCTTCGGCGGCTCGCTCAAGCTGACGGGCAGTGCGGCGACGAACAACGTCGGTGTTGGCATCCTCGTCTCGCAGGCCGACGAGTCGGGCGCCCTCGCGCGCGCGGAGGTCCGAAGCACCGTCGTGTTTCGCTCGCTCGGCGACGAGACGGGCCATTTCGGCCGAGGGCTCGAGCTTAGTCGCGGCGCCGTCGCGAGCGTTCGCGACTCGGTGGTCGCCGAGAACAACGAGACGTCGGTGGTCGTCGGCGTAGGCGCCGAGGTTACGATGGAGCGGAGCTTGGTGCGTGATACGCGCCGCGCCGCCGGCGACTTCGGCTTGGGCGTGGCGGCCTTGGAGGGCGGCGTGCTGCGGCTCGACGAGTGTTGGCTCACGGGCCACCCAGGCGCGGCCATCGCCGTTGCCGCCGCCAACGCATCGCTCACCAAATCGGTCGTCGCCCGCTCCGCCGTGGGCGTCCACGTGCAAGGCGGCGCCGAGCTGATCTCCACCGACTTCGTCCCGGCGAAGGCCGAGGGGTTCGCGTGCTTCGTCTCCAACGACACGCGCTTCGTCGACATCCAAACGCGCGTGGGCTCGGGGGTGATGGCACTCCCGAACCTCGGCGAGGCGGTCTCGCGCCCGGCGCCGAAGCTGTAACCGCTGCGCTCTACTTGCCGGCGAAGCGAATCACGCTTCGGTGACCGCCACGCCGCTACCCGAAGTGCACGGCGGAGAGCTTCACGCCCCAAGCGTCGCCGTTGTAGGCGATGGCGCCGCGATCGGCGCCGGCCGCGCCGGCCACGACCATGAGCGGCAGGAGGTGCTCTTCGCGCGGGTGCACCCTGCGCGCCTCTGGCGCCGAGGCCCACTCGCGGAGGCGCTTGTCGCGCGCGTCTTCGTCGAGCGAGACGCTCTCCTTGAGCCAGTTGTCGAACGACACGGAGGTGGCGCGCGCGCGCGGATCGCCGAAGCCGGCCATGTTGTGGAACGACATGCCGCTGCCGAGGATGAACACGCCCTCGTCGCGCAAGGGCGCGATGGCGCGCCCGATGGCCACGTGTTCGGCGGGATCGAGCCCCTTCTTGAGCGAGAGCTGAATCGTCGGGATGTCGGCCTCGGGGTAGGTGAGCTTGAGGGGAATGAACGTGCCGTGATCGAAGCCGCGCTTGTCGTCGGCGCCGCTCTTCATGCCGGCCGCCGCGAGAAGCTCTCGCACACGCGCCGCGAGCGCCGGATCGCCGGGCGCGGGCCACGTGAGCTTGTAGGACTCGGGCGGGAACCCGTAGTAGTCGAAGAAGAGAGGAGGCTTCGGGTTGGTCATCACCGTCGGCACCGACTCCTCCCAGTGTGCTGACACGACGAGCAAAGCTTTCGGCGTCGTGCGCGGGAGCGCTCGAACAGCCTTGAGGTAGGCCGTCAGCGACTCCTTGTCGGCCTTGGACATGCCGACGTCGACGAAGGGCCACGGCCCGCCGCCATGAGGAATGTAGGCCACCGGCATGCGCCCTTTGGTCGCGACCGTCTTGCCGCTGCCGGCCGGGTCGGGCTTGCTCTCGCCTTTGCCTCGGGCCGCCGCGTCATCGCCGTGCGTCATGAGGGGAATGGCTGCCAAGGTCGCCGCGCCGGCAAGGCCCGCCACCACGGCACGCCGCTTCACCACACCGTCGTCACTCTTCATGGGTTCTTCCATCGGTCGGTCCAGGTCCACGAGCACAAGCGGCTATGGGGCTCCTCGCGGCGATTCGCCAGGGGTATAGGACTCCTTGGGAAGGGCCGAGCGGTGCAATCAACCATCAACCAGCGGACGCACCATTCTACCCGAACGAAGCGCGATTCCGCGCGATGGCGGCGAGCAGGCCGGTCCTGCGCGCTGGTTTTGGCGCTCGCGTTCGCCTCGGCCGCGCCCTTCGCGTGCCACCCGACACGCGGCGTCGACGACGTGCCCAACGCGGCGAACGCCGCCAACCATGGCGGTGACGCGTCACGCTCTGTCGTCGCGCTCGCGACGGTGTCTTCGTCTGACGCATCGACGGCCGTACAGCAGGCGCCATCGGACGTGGCGACCACAGTGCAGTTTCTCGCCGACGGCACGCTCATCGCGACCGGCACGGAGACGCTCCTCGCGCGCGCGCCCACGCCTACGCCGACGCCGACGCCGACGCCGACAGCACGCGCAGCCGTGAAGCGCCTCGTCATCGGCAAGACCACGATGGCGCAAGCCTCGCCCGAGCTCGCCGGCCTCGTCTTGCGCGGCGAGACCGAAGTCACGCTTCTCGCAACGCCGAGCCTCGACGTCCTCTATCGCGGCGCCAGTGAGCCGGCGATGGGCACCGGCAACGCTGTCAGCGTGGGTGAGCCTCCCCAGGCGCTGCTGCAGTTTGGGGGAAAGCTCCTCCGTCTCTCGGCGCCGAAGAGCGCCCCCGCGCTTGGGCCCGTCGAGACGGTTCGGCTGCTTCTCTCGCAGACGCGAATCAATGTAACGTACACGGAAGGCGCCTCGGCGCTCTTCGACCAGAACGGCACGCTCTTGGGCGAGGGCGTTCCGCTCCCCGCGTTCCCACGCAACGTTCCCCGCGGCGGGGTCGCGGGCGACGTTGCCTATCGCGTCACCGGTTCGCGGCTCGCGCGCATCGATCTCAAGACCGGCAAGGCGACGCGCGCGACGACCGTGCGCTGCAAGAAGGACGAGGAGCTCGGCAACCCGACGCCGAGCCCGAACGGGGAGCTTTTGGTTGTGACCTGCGGCGGCGACGGCGTCGTGCTCGACGGACGCACGCTCGTGGAGCGCCGCCGCATCGACCGCGTCATGCCCGGCTGCGACAACTGGCCCATGTTGAGCGGGCGCTTCTTGCCCGACAACCGAACGCTCCTCCTCGAAGGATGCGGCGGCGAGGCGAAGCTCGACGCGACCACCGGCCGCTACCAATGCGGCGACGCTCCGGGCGTGCTCGGCGCGCCTTACATGATGATGATGGGACAGAACGTGCCGGCGGCGCCGACGGGGCGCGACAAGCTGCCCCTGTGCAACGCCGATGGGCAGGCGAACCGCGTCGGGCGAGGCGTCTATTCGTTCTTCTACGGAGAGAAGATCAGCGTGAAACACGCGGGCGGCGGCTTCGAGCTGGAAGACGGCGCGGGCCTCCCGGCGCTTTCACCGGATGAGAGCGTGATGGCGTACGTCCGCGGCGCGCTCGTGATCGTGCGTGCGCTCCCGAGCGGGAAGATCCTCGAGGAGATTCCGTTCGTGGCGCCGGGGCCCTGATCACGCGGGCCGACGACGGCGCGGCCCTTTAATTTGAACCTCAGTGTTCGCCGTTGGCGTCGGCCATCTTCTTCTGGACGATGGCGATCGTGGCGGCGTCGACGTTGGCGCGTTTCATCAGCGCGGTGGCCCGTTCGATGTTGTCGTCGTCGACGGCGTCGAAGAAGTCTTCGACCTTGCCGATCGCGGCCAACTGTTCGAGCACGAGCGTGCCTTCAAAGTCGCTCTCGTCCATGCCGTGTGCCTCCGTGTGCGTCCGCGTGCCTCCGTGCGAGCCGAAGCATAGACCGAACCCCGCAGCCGGCGGCGAGCCCCGCCCGAGCACTAGGGATTCAACTGCCAGACCGCCCACCGAGCCGTCGGCTGTTCAACGGAGCCAGCGACGACGAGCTTGCCGGTCGGCGTGATCGCGATTTCTCGCCCCTCGTCGCGTGGGCCCGTCGAGTAGACGGCTCCGTCGCTTCCAAACGCCGTGTCGAGCGAGCCATTCGCATCGAACTGGTAGACGAACATTCGCTTGTTCCCGCCGAGAGGCCCGCCAGCGTCCGTGCGTTCGTCGAGGGAGCCGGCGACGACGAGCTTCCCGTCGGGGCGCCTTTGGACGTTGCCGAGCGACGTCGTGCCTTGCGCGGCGGGGCCAAGGGCGAGGCCGCTGGCCCCGAACGTCGTGTCGAGCTGCCCGTTCGCGCTCAGCTTCGCGACGGCGATTCGGTTCTCCGCGGCGCTTGCGTCGGGCCCGCTCTGGCCCGTGATGCTCGTTCGGACGAACGCGACGAAGATCGCGTCGTCGGGCGCAATCGCGAGGGCCGTCTCGCCGAACCTCGCGCGCCCAACGGCCGGCGCGGCGACGGCGTTCGTTCCAAACGACGGGTCATAGTCGACGTGGGCCAAGCGAACGAGGGTGAGCTCCCCATCGGCGTCGCCATCGAGCCAGGTGACTCCAGCCACGATGATGTCTCCCGCGGATTGGTGGCCGATGGCGTCCGCCAACGAATAGCGAAAGCCGCCGTCCACGTTCGGCGTGAGCGGCCCTCGGAATCCCGAGCCATGCGTCGTGCCAAAGCCGTACACAATCAGGTCCAGGACCGAAACGGACGGCTGCGGCGGCGGGCCTAGTGCGCACACGCCGACGATGTCAGCGCGCGTGAACCACATCGCCAAGTCGTAGGGAACAACGATGGGACAGGTGGTGGGCGAGATTTGGAAGGAGCCGCGGTCGTCGATCCCGTTGGGCGTCAGGTGGGTGACGTAGCCGATGCCGCTGTCTTCGCCGCTTGCAGGTCGCGTGAGCATCCAGGTCTCGGCGAGCGAGCCGCGGGCGGCGGCCGCTGCCTGACGGCTCTCTGAAAACGTCACGACGCCGCTGTCGCCAAACGACACGTCGGGGTTGCCGTGCTGGTCCGTCTGGAGGACGGCCGGGTAACCGCCATCCTGGCCTTCGACGTCGCCTGCGATCACGAGGTGCTGCGACGGGCGCACGTCGATGGACACAGCACGTCCGACCATGTCGAGGACGAGGAGACCACCGTCGCCGAACGTCACGTCGAAGGAGCCCGGAGCGGCGGCCTCGACCTCCGCGGGCGCATCGACGACGCCGGCCTCCGCGAGAGGCATACGCCCGAGGTCCGACGCCGCGTCGCGCGCCGGTTCTTCGGACGCGCGCGTTTCGTCGACGTCGTTCCTATCTGCGGTGCCGCAGGCCTCCGCCACTGCGGCGAGCGCGCACGCGATCGCGCCGAACCTCAGCCTCCATCGGCGCCCCCCCATGGCTCGCAGAATACGGGTGCGCGGGTGTCGGTGCGAGCCCCGGTTCAGCCGACGGGGCGCGCTGCGCGAGCGGGCTACACGCCCGCGTTGCGCCGCCTTTTCCAAGCAATGTCCGGCTCTTTCGGCGTGCCCCAGGGAATCGCCACAGGCCCTAGATCGTTTCCCTCCCTCGCCCGTCAAACCCAGCCATGAAGCTCGCCGCGCTCGTTTTTGCCGCCTCCGCCACCCTCGTCGCCGGCTCCGCGTTCGCTTGCCCGACCGGTGAGGAGCGCGTCGACCGCCGCATCACGACGGACCGCTTCATCGTTCGCAACGACCCGCCCGATCGGAACGCGGACCTCTTGGTGCGCGCCGCGCAGCTCGAAGCGAATGCGCGGAACCTCGACGTCGACGCCTCGCAGCGCACGGCGCGCGCGGCCTCGCTTCGTCAAGCGGCGCAGGCCCTTGAGGACGTGGTCCCCACGGCCTTCGGCGATGCGCGCAACGTCATCCTCGCGCGCATCGACTCGCTCCTCGAGCAAGCCGCCGGCGAGACGGGGCAAGCGCGCCTCTCACGCCTCCGCGCGACCCAGCTCCGCGCCGAAGCGAATCGCCTCCGCGTCCAAGCGGGCGGTGGTGGCGGCGGCGGCTGGCGCGGCAAGCGGAGCGCTCCGGTGTCCAGTGATGTCGTTGGGCCGGGGCTCAATATTTGAGGGCGGGCGTCCGTCGCCTCAACTCAGTCCCCGCGCCGCACTAGGCGGAGGCCGCCCCCAGGCCCGCGACCGAGGCCCGCTTGATACCGGTTCGCGGATCGTGCGAGATTGGACCACGTCCAAGCCAGGCCCCCTCGCCAGGGCACGGTAGGGCTCGCGTCAGCCAGCGCGATTCTCGAGAACGGGTCAGTTCGTGCTGCCGAGCCGTAGCCGAGTCCCTCAAATGGATCGGACACGGGCTCGATAGCGTTCCCGCTCATGTCGAAGAGGCCCCATGCGTTGGGAAGCTTGAGGCCAACCGGATGGGTGGTCCTGCCGGCATCCGGGATGCCACAGAACCAAGCGATGCTCTCTAGCACCGGATCGGCCTCGCAGTCGGTCGTGTTCGCGAGCGGAGCGATGCCGCCGGCGTAGAACGCCGACCGCGTGCCCGCCCTCGCCGCGTACTCCCATTCGGCTTCGCTCGGTATGCGATAGCCCTTGCACGCGTAGAGGGACGCCTCGACGCTCTGGGCGGACGCGCAAGTCATTCCCGTGCCGAGAGTCCCGGTGCAGCCGTTCAAGCTGTAGCACTCCGGCAGCGCGTTCGTGGAGGACATCTTGTTCGCGAAGGCCAACGCCTCGAACCACGTAAGATTGCCCACTGGACACCTAGCGTCGAGGCAGTCCCCGAAGCCCGAGTCCAGCGTTGCGCTTGGGTTCGGCAAGCCTTGCGCCGTCCACTCGGCTTGCGTGACCTCCGTCTGCTTCATCCAGAAGTCGTGCGTAAGGGTCGTCTGGTTCTCGTTCTCGCTGTAAGCTCCGCGGCCCCATTCACATGGCGGCGAGCCCATGATGAAGCAGCCCTTCGGGATGAAACACCAGCCGCCGTCGCATTGCGCGGTGACCGGGGGATGACCGCAGCTGGGAGCCGGCGCAAGCGCGGCGCAATCGGCTTCAGCATCGGGCGTGGCCGCATCCGCCGGCTGTCCTCCTTCTGGCCGCGCCGAATCCGACGATGGCGCGTCGGCGGTGACGCGCGCGTCAACGAGGCCCGCGTCACTCGATGGCGGCGCAATCGCCGCGTCGTAGGTCGTGGGAGCGTCTTCGGAACGCGCCGACCAGCGAGCGACGCCAAGGATGGCTAGAAGCGCGATAAGAACGGCACTTGCGCGCGGCCGGCTCAATGGCGCGGGTCCAAGGCGTTGCGCTCCATTCGGACGTCCATTTCAATCCGCGCGCCGCACGAGCCGGAAGCCTACGGTCGGCCCACCTACTCCTCGCGTGCCTGGCAATTGCGCTGCGCTTCGGGCGAGCGACGCCCAAATGTGCGCTGCGCCTCCGCGAACGGAAATGTCTGGACCCGGTGCGAGCGTGCTCCCAGGGTTGATGCGGGCAGCTGGGCCGTGGGCCACCGGCGCGTAGGTGTCGAGGGTGGACTCCACCGCGTTTCCGGCGATGTCGAAGACCCCCCAACCGTTGGCCTTCTTGCCCGCCACTGGATGGGTGAGTCCACCTGAATTGAAGCAGAACCACGCAACGGGGTTGAGGACCGGGTCGTCGGCGCAATCCGTGATGTTGGGCAACGGAGAGAGGTCACCGCTGAACACGGCCGTTCGGGTTCCAGCGCGCGCGACGTACTCCCACTCGGCGGAGGTTGGAAGGCGATAGCCAGCGCAGTCGTAGATGGAAGCGTTCCGAGCGGTCGTGCTCGCGCAGGTCATGCCCACGCCGGGCGATCCCGAGCAGCCCGCGAGGTCAAAGCACTTCGGAAGTCCTTGCGCTTCCGACAGAAGATTGGCGAAGGCGGTTGCCTCGAACCAGCCGACGCCGCCGACGGGACACGTCGAGCCGACGCAGTCGCCGTAGCCTGCATCGGTCGCCCGACTGCGATGCGGTAACCCCAAGGCCGTCCACTCACCCTGGGTCACCTCGGTCTGTTTGACCAGGAAGTCGTGCGTGAGCGTCGTCGCGCTTTCGGTCTCATTGTACCGGCCGCGTCCCCATTCGCATGGTGGCGAGCCCATCACGAAGCACCCTTTCGGGATGAAACACCAGCCACCGTCGCATTGCGCGGTGACCGGGGGATGCACGCAGCTGGGGCCCGGCGCAAGCGCGGCGCAATCCTCCGCGAAGCCGGCGTCGTCGGGTCCGGGAAGGGCGGAGTCTTTCGGGCCCACCGACGCGTCCGGCGGGTGGGGCGCACCGCCGTCGATGCGCGGGCCTGCGGTGGAAGACTCGACCGACGGCAGGGCGTCTGCCGCTCCGGCCATGGCACCATCGGCCGCCGCGTCGGGTGATGGGCCGCACTGCGACAGCGTGGCCACCGCAACAACGGTCGCGGCTCCGCCGCCCAAACGCTGCCAGCGCGTCATCAGTCCGCGCGGCGCACGAGGCGGAGGCCCAGCCCGGGCCCCTTTCCGTAGATTGACACTTGATGACGATTGGCGCTGCGCGCCAGTGTTGACCACGCCCACGCGAGCCCGCCGCGCACGGGTGTGGTCGGACTTGCGTCTGCAATCAGCAGGTTCGCGAGTGGGTCGGTGCGAGGCGCGGTCCCGTATCCAAGGCCTTCGAACGCGTCGGAGACGGGTTCGAACGCGTTTCCGGTGATGTCGAACAGGCCCCAACCGTTGGGCGTCTTTTGCCCAACCGCATGCGTCACCCGTCCGCCGCTCGGCTCCCCGCAGAACCACCCAATTGCACCGAGGACCGGGTCAGGAGCGCAATCGGTGACATTCGGCAGAGGCAAGATGTCGCCCCCGTAGAAGGCCGTTCGCGTCCCAGCGCGCGCGGCGTACTCCCACTCGGCCTCCGTTGGGATCCGGTACCCGTTGCACTCGTAGAGGGAGGTGCCTTTCGCGCTGTTGCAGGTCATCCCCTGCCCAAGCGCTCCCGAACATCCCTCGAGCGTGTAGCACTTCGGCAAGCTGGCCCCTTCCGACAACTTGTTGGCAAAGGCCAGCGCCTCGAACCAACCAACCCCGCCGACAGGACAGCTCGCGCCGACGCAGTCGCCGTAGCCCGCATCGCTAAGTCCGCTCGGGTTCGGCAGGCCCAGCGCCGTCCACTCGGCTTGCGTGACCTCCGTCTGCTTCATCCAGAAGTCGTGCGTAAGGGTCGTCTGGTTCTCGTTCTCGCTGTAGGCTCCGCGGCCCCATTCACATGGCGGCGAGCCCATGATGAAGCAGCCCTTCGGGATGAAACACCAGCCGCCGTCGCATTGCGCGGTGACCGCGGGATGAACGCAGCTGGGAGCCGGCGCAAGCGCGGCGCAATCGGCTTCAGCATCGGGCGTGGCCGCATCCGCCGGTTGTCCTCCTTCTGGCCGCGCCGAATCCGACGATGGCGCGTCGGCGGTGACGCGCGCGTCAACGAGGCCCGCGTCACTCGATGGCGGCGCAATCGCCGCGTCGTAGGTCGTGGGAGCGTCTTCGGAACGCGCCGAGCAGCGAGCGACGCCAAGGACGGCTAGAAGCGCGATAAGAACCCCAGTTGCGCGCGGCAGCTTCAATGGTTCACGCCCGAGCTGTTCCCGTAGGTGGTGAACTGATTTGCACGCGGGTCCAAGGCGTTGCCGTAAACGGTGTTCGCGGCCGTGACGAGCGCACTAAACGCCACGTTGTGCCCGTCGCACGGCGCGCCTGTCTGCGAGCCTGAACACGTCAGTCGGTAGATGGCCGCGAGGTTCGCCATGGTCGTCGCGTTGGTTCCGCGGTTGACCGTCGTGTAGAAGTTGAGCCAATCCCACTCGACGCCCTTGGTCGCCTCGCCGGCGCACTTGTTGTCAAGCCATCGGACGGTCTGGTCGATGCAGGTTCGAGCGATGGGCGGATCAGTGACGACAGCGCCCGGCTTGTCCCAGGATGGCTTGTAGTAGACGAAGCTGCAGTCCGCTTGCGTGAGGTCGTTGAACACCTTCGTCGCCATGAAGTGCGCGAAACCTTCCATCTGTGCTCGGTTGCTCGACTCCTTCGAGGAGAGGCAGTGCGCCTTGTCCTCCGGATTGCGTACGTGGCCGCAACCGCAAAGGCCGACAGGTGGAGGGGTGAGCTGTCCGCTGTACGCGTCGGCACGAGGGTACCCCGTCGAGTTCTCCTGGATGGTGTGGCCGAACTCGTGTCCGACGATGAACTTCCATCGAGTGTTGTGGGTGTCCGTCTTCGTGACCCCGTCGGTCCCCACGATTTGGAACGGTCCGAGGTAGAGCTTCCGGTTGTCGTTGGCGCACGCCGAGGGCGGCGTAGGCCCGCTGTTGGGACAAACGGAGTCCGCCAGCACCGTGAAGGCCAACGGCTCCATCCCGATGTCGTCGAGCGAAATCGCGCGCGCCACCGTCGCGGCCGTTCGCGTGGCCTGGTCCTCGTAGGCCGCGCCCAGCAAGATCGGCCCGCCGGCCGGCTGGTTCGTGCGAAACGCGATCGCAAGAACCAGTTCGTCGTTGACGATGCCCGCTCCCCACGGGAGCCCCGTGGTCGCATTGATGTACACGCCGTTGTAAGGCGCCGCAGGGCGGTACCTAACGTCGACGCTGCGGCCGCCCGCCCTGAACATCCGGGGTTCGAGCGCAAACACGTAGTCTTGATTGTTCATGAGCTGCAGCGAGACGCAGCCTTGACCGTTGAGGTTCCCCTTGGCGATCACACTGCTGCTGCGCGTGATGGCATAGCGCGCGTACGACGCCGGCGCAGCTTGCACTGCGCCCCTCACCGCGAACGTATCTTCCCCGTAGCCCGCGTCTTCGTATTGCGCGTTGAAGTAGGTGCAGATCTGAAACGTCGGTCCGACGTCGAAGGTGGAAGGCAAGTTGGGCCAAAGTTTGCCGTAGACGTTGGCGAAGAAGCCGTCGACGGGGTACGAGCTCTTGATGGGTGCGGCGCCGCCCTTGGGCGGCAGCGTCGTGACGTCTTGGTAGTCGGTGCCGTTGAACACGCGCCCGACGAGCGAGGCGAGGGGCGCGGTGGCTGCGGCCCACTGGGTGAGAAACGTGGCATTCGTGATTGGGATGGCTCCGTTGGAGATGCCAAACATCGACTGGAGACTCGCCGCAGGCACCTTCTTTGGCGTCGCACCCGTGAACGTTGCCGAGGCGTAGCCCGCAGCGAACTCGTAATGCAGGGGCTCGCTGGTCACTACGCTCGTGCCGTCGGGGCGCGTGAACTCGATGCGGATCTGCGCGTACGACGGCACCCCGACGCTTTGAATTGGAAGATTGCCAACCGGCATCGTGTGGTTGTTGGGCGTCGTGCCGACGCTGAACGTTCCGATGGTCCGCGTTGCTTCGCGTTCGTCGAGACCTCGTGCGACAACTTTTACGGTGTAGTTCTTCGTGCCCGTCGTGTGGTTGACGACCTTGAACGACAAGAGGTCGGCCGCCGCCCTCGTGCCAGCGGTCGCCGTCCAGGTCGCGCCGAGCACCGGGCCTGCTGCCGCGTCCGCCAGTTGTGTGGGCCTTCCCCAAGTCTGCGCGCTACCGGCGCCTGCGACCAGGACGTGACTCGGGCCCAAGCTCGGGGCTGCATGTCCCTCCTTTGCGGCGGGGAGACTGGGCTCTGCGGCCCACACGTTGTCTTCCGCATCGTAGCGTTCGACCGTGGCGAGCGATCCTGCGCCGCCGTTTCCTCCCGTCACGAGGACTTCGTCGTGGCCGATTCGTGTCGCTCGGTGATTGCCTCGCGCTGCCGCCATCGGCGCGGCCGCCGTGAACCAGCCGTTGTTCGGATTGAAGAGCTGCGCACTCGCGAGTGCGCCACCGCTGTTCGTGCCGCCCGCCGCGAGGACCAAGCCAGCGGTCAGCGCCGAGAGCGTCAGATCCGCTCGGGCCGCGGACATGGCATTGCTCGTTGCCGCCCAGGTGTTCGTCGCAGGGTTGTAGATCGTGGCGGTCGAGAGGTAGTTCGTCCCGTCAAAGCCTCCCGCGACCAAGACCCGACCGTCGAACAGAATCTCCGCCGCGTGCCTCGCTCGGGCCGTGGGCAAGCTGGTCGCCACCGTCCACGCGTTGGTCGTGGGGTTGTAAAGGTCAACGCGATTCGTCGGCGTCGTGCCGGCGCCGTACCCTCCGACCACAGCGAGTCTTCCGTCGGCAAGCGTGGTCGTCGTGTGACTCGAGTGCGTATTGCCCATGCTCGGCCCCGTCGACCACGTGCCCACGGCGGGATCGTAGAGGAAGAGCGAGGCCAAGACGATCCCGCTGCCGTCGACGCCGCCGACAGCGGCGACCTTGCCGCTGGGCAGGCGTGACGACGTGTGAAACGCGAGCTTCGTGCTGGACGGGAAGCTGCCCGTCGCGGCCCACGTCCTCGTCGCCGGGTTGTAGAGCTCCGATGTGGGGTAGATCGCGAACGTGTTCGAGCCTGTGGTGCCGCCCGACACGAGCACGCGCCCGTCGGTCAGCACGCTGGCGCCGTGGTACCTGCGCGTCGAGCCAACCATCGCGCCGGTGGCGACCCATGCCGGATCGAAGAGGGCTGGGTAGGTGATCGTCGCGTCGTCCCATGAAACGTGCATCGTGCACATGGTCGCGCCGGGCGGCTTCGGGGCGCGGCCCCACGGCGCACGCGGGTCCGCGTCGTAGGCGCAGCCCTGCACCGCGACCGAGGCCAAGGTGATCTTGCCGTTGCTCCCTTCGAGCATCGGACGACTCATCCGGAGCACCGGACCGCCATCGGCGTCGAGAAACTCAACGACGCCGTCGACCATGCGGAGCCCCGCCACGCCGCTCTCGAGGGTGATGTCGTAGTCCAAGCTCGGCCCGCCCTGTGTCAGAGGCAGTGGCGCATCGAGGAGCATGAAGTCCTCGACGCCCGCGCTCCGCGGATGTTGCACGTAGCTAACGCCCTTGCCGTTGAGGCGGGCCGCGTAAACGAGATCCCCGTCCGCGAGCGCTCCATCGCTGGTCTCGAGCTGGCGCAAGCGGACCGAGATCGCCGCGCGTTCGCCTTGGACGCGAAATGGCGACGAGGCGCTCATCGGCAACTTGGTCGTTGCGAACTCGGGGCCCGTTGTTCGGGAGCCGCTCGGTGCACTCGTCCAGCCATCGCGCTCTCGCACCACGCGCACCTGCGGTTCGGTCTTCTCCGGGAAGAGGCCGCGGAACGAAGCTCGCGCTCGATCACGAACCGCCAGCGCAGCCACCTCGGTCAGCGGCGCGAGGCTTGCTCCGCCCGCCCGCCCGCTTTTTCAGCCTCGTGGCCGCACGCCATCGTCGTCACCAGCACCGTGAGAATGAGCCGCTTCCGCATGGGAACCCCCTCCATGGCCAGCTACATGGCCAAGCGCGAAACCGCGCGCTTCACGAAGAGAGCACGCGCCAACGCTCATTGAAATCCCACCTAGGTCGTAGAAAACTCGCACCCTCGTCTACACGCGGTAGGTCCGAACGGTGCTAGCCCTTCCCTCCATGACAGCGAAGACGATGCCCGCTGACCCCTGGGCCGAGGCGGAAGCCAACGCACCCATCGGCGAGCCTGAGTCCGAGGAGGAGCGCCGCATGGTGGCTGAAGCGCGTGCGAGCCTCGCGCGCGGGGAGCGCACCTACTCGTCCGCCGAGATCAAGGAACTGATTCAGGAGATGCGCCGCAAACAAGAAAGTCGCAATGAGACGGCCCCAAGCTAGCGTTCACCGGGGTAGCCCCGTAGGCTCGGGGGGATGGCCGACCCGACCCTCAAAGACCTGCTCAAGGCGATCGTGGACCTCCGCGGCGAGGTGAGTGAGTTACGAGGCGACGCCAACCAGCGATTCGACCAAGTGGACCAGCGATTCGACCAAGTGGACCAGCGCTTTGATCAAGTGGACCAGCGCTTCGACCAGACGACGCGGCGCTTCGACCGAGTCGATAGACAGCTCGTTGAGCTCGACGCGGAGCTGACCAAACACGCTGACGTCCACGCTGAGATCGAGAAAGACGTCACGGCTCTCAAGCGCCGGCCCACGCGTCCAACGGCGCGTCCCGCACGACGTCGCTGACCCGGCATGCTTTCGCCGACGGACCGGTGTTACCGCCCGCAGCGCGTCGCGTGCAGCGTCGCCGCTCCCTCGCTCAGCGTGACGTAGCCGTTGCCGGAGCGAAGCCACGCGACCGATTCGCCTTGCGCTTCCGTCGCGACGGTCACGGCGCACGGCGCCGCGGTGAGCATCTCTTCGACCGATTGACCGGGCGCGCCGGCGAAGTAGTGGAGGCTCGAATACGTGCGAAGCAAGACGCCGCGCCCCTCCGGGTGCACGTCGCCGGCCGTCACCAGCGGTGAGCCCGCGAGCTCCTTCAGCGTGCCGGCGCGCGTGAGCGACGCTGTCTTGCCCGCCGCGAGGCCCGGCGGAAACGAGTAGACGCCCGAGAGGCCGTTTCGCTCCTTTGTGACCACCGTGAGGCGACCCGTCGTGGGGTGCACCAACATCGTCTCGCAGTCGTGGCTCCCGTCGGGGTATCGAAAGGGAATGCGCTCCGCGGCCACGTCCGTCGTCGTGCCGTCGAGCGTCGCCGGCTCGCGCGCGCGATACACCACGTAGTCGGTCCGCTTCGCGTCGTTGTCGCCAAAGTCCCCGAAGAAGAGGCACCGCTCGGCGCTCCCCTCGGCGCACGGCCCCGCGGCGACGTCTTCCCAGTCGACGGCCTTCGCCGAAGGCATGCGGAACGTGCCGCGCAGGGCGCCCGTGTCGTCGATGGCGAAGAAGCGCGGCTCGTCGCCCGAGTCGTTGTGCACGTAATAGACGCCGTCGTGGACCGCGCTTGCGGCGATGCCGGAGAGCTCCGTGGCGGCGGCGAAGCGCACCCTGGGGCCGTCGTCCGCGAGCGTGCACGCGTTGTCGCAAATCCACGACGCGCCCGCGTCGCCGCCATCTTGTGCGACCGCCACGGGGGGCGTGGCCTTGTTGGCGGCGCATCGCGAGAGCCCGAGCGCGAGGAGGAGGCCCGCCACGGAGCGGCGCAAGATCGCAGCGGGAAGGCGCCGTCGCATCGCGGAGCCCGCCAGTCTAGCGCCAGGGCACGTGGTCTCCATCGCGAAATCGCGCTCGCCGTTCGCGTATCGGAACCGGCAGCGAACGCGCCGCGCGGCTTGTGGAGGCCGCGCCGATGGGGTACCCAAACGCCTCATGCCCCGCCGGACGGACCTCGAGAAGATCCTCCTCATTGGCGCGGGACCGATCGTCATCGGCCAAGCCTGCGAGTTCGACTACTCGGGCACGCAGGGCGCCAAGGCGCTCCGCGAAGAGGGCTACGACGTCGTTCTCGTCAACTCGAACCCGGCGACGATCATGACCGATCCGGAGCTGGCGCGACGCACGTACGTCGAGCCGCTCGAGTGGCGCACCGTCGCGGCGATCCTCGAACGAGAGCGCCCGCAAGCGATCCTGCCGACGCTCGGCGGCCAGACGGCGCTCAACCTCGCCATGCGCCTCCACGAAGAGGGCGTCTTGAAGAAGCTCGGCGTGGAGATGCTCGGCGCGCGCCCCGAGTCCATCGCCAAGGCGGAAGATCGCGCGCTCTTCAAGGCCGCCATGGAGAAGATCGGGCTCACGTGCCCGCGCTCCGGCGTGGCTCACTCCGTCGACGAAGTCTGGGCCGTCGTCAAGGACACAGGCTTCCCCGCCATCTTGCGCCCCTCGTTCACGCTCGGCGGCAGCGGCGGCGGCATCGCCTATTCGGAGACCGAGTTCGCCGAGAAGGTCGCCTGGGCCCTCGCGCAATCGCCCTCCCACGAGGTGCTCATCGAAGAGAGCGTCCTCGGTTGGAAGGAGTTCGAGCTCGAGGTCATCCGCGACAAGGCCGACAACTTCATCGTGGTCTGCTCCATCGAGAACGTCGATCCGATGGGCGTCCACACGGGCGACTCGATCACCGTGGCGCCGGCCATGACGCTGACGGATCGCGAGTACCAGAGGCTCCGCGACGCCGCCAAGAGCGTCATGACGGAGATCGGCGTCGAGACCGGCGGCTCGAACGTGCAGTTCGCCGTGTCGCCGACCGACGGCCGCTTCCACGTCATCGAGATGAACCCGCGCGTCTCGCGTTCGAGCGCGCTCGCGTCGAAGGCCACCGGCTACCCCATCGCGAAGGTCGCCGCGAAGCTCGCCATTGGCTACACGCTGGACGAGCTCAAGAACGACATCACCAAGACGAGCGCGGCCTTCGAGCCGGCCCTCGACTACGTCGTCGTGAAGTGGCCCCGCTTCGACTTCGCCAAGTTCCCCGGCGCCGACACCACGCTCGGACCTCAGATGAAGAGCGTCGGCGAGGCCATGAGCATCGGTCGGACCTTCCTCGAAGCGCTCGGCAAAGCGGCGCGCTCCCTCGAAACGGGCCGCGCGGGCGTCGTGTCGCTCATGGGCCGGGTCAACTACGCAGAGCTCGCCGAGCCGAAGAAGCGGCGCGATCTCGCGATGGAGGCGCCTGAGCTCGAGGGCCCGCGGAGCGTGCCGCCCGGTTCCCTCGCAGGCGCCGAGGGCGCGCTGAAGAAGCTCATCGCCGTGGCTTCGCCGGAGCGCCTCTTCTACGTGGCCGACGCGTTGCGCGCTGGCATCAGCGAGCGCGAGGTCAACGAGCTGACGGGCATCGACCCGTGGTTCTTGGCGCAGCTCGGGCGCCTCGTCACCATGGAGCGACGCATCGAGGCGGAGCCGCTCTCGCCGGCCGTGGTCCGCGAAGCGAAGCGCATGGGCCTGTCGGATCCACACATCGCGAGCCTCGCCAAGATGACCGAAGACGCCGTCCGCACCATGCGCCTCGCCGCTGGCGTTCGCGCCGTCTACCCGCGCGTCGACACCTGCGCCGCCGAGTTCGTGGCGCACACCCCGTACCTCTACTCGACCTACGAGACCGAGACCGAATCGGCCGTCACCAGCGGCCAGAAGGTCGTCATCCTCGGCGGCGGTCCCAACCGCATCGGCCAAGGCATCGAGTTCGACTATTGCTGCGTCCACGCGGTCCAGGCGCTCCGCGCCCTCGGGTACGAGACCGTGATGGTCAACTGCAACCCCGAGACGGTTTCGACCGACTACGACACCTCGGGGCGCCTCTACTTCGAGCCGCTCACGCTCGAGGACGTGCTCGCCATCTGCGACGAAGAGAAGCCCATCGGCGTCGTCGTGCAGTTCGGCGGGCAAACGCCGCTCAAGCTCGCGGTACCGCTCGAGCAGCGCGGTGTGAAGGTCCTCGGCACGTCCGCCGACGCCATCGATCGCGCGGAAGATCGCGGCCGCTTCGACGAGCTTCTCACCAAGCTCTCGCTCAAGCGGCCTCGCAGTGGCATCGCGAAGGGCGCCGACGAGGCGCTCGCGCTGGCGCACACCATCGGCTTCCCAGTGCTGGTCCGGCCGAGCTACGTGCTCGGCGGCCGCGCCATGATGATCGCGTACACCGAGTCCGAGTTTCAAAGCTACGTCCACAAGGCCCTCGACGCGGCCCGCGACGCCGGCACCACGACGATCCTCGTTGACGAGTTCTTGAAGGACGCCATCGAGGTCGACGTCGACTGCGTCTCGGACGGCAAGCGCGTCGTCATCGGCGGCGTGCTCCAACACATCGAGGAAGCGGGCATTCACTCGGGCGATTCGTCGAGCGTGCTCCCGCCCCACTCGCTGAGCCCCGAGATCGTCCTCTCCATCGAGGAGCAGACGCGCATGCTGGCCCTCGAGCTCGGCGTCGTGGGCCTCATGAACGTGCAGTTCGCGGTGAAAGGCACCGACGTCTACGTGCTCGAGGTGAACCCGCGCGCGAGCCGCACCGTTCCGTTCATCTCGAAGGCCACGGGCCTCGCCTTGGCGCGCGTCGCGGCGAAGCTCATGATCGGCAAGACGCTCGACGAGCTCGGCGTCGAAGAGCCGCCGCTGCCGGCGCACGTGTCGGTGAAGCAGAGCGTCTTCCCCTTCGCGAAGTTCCCCGGCGTCGACACGACGCTCGGCCCGGAGATGCGCTCGACCGGCGAGGTCATGGGCATCAGCGACACCTTCGCGCGCGCCTTCTACAAGGCGCTCTTGGCGAGCGGTCAGGTGATCCGCGAGCCCGACGGCAAGATGAAGGCCTTCATCAGCGTGAAACACGAGGACAAGCCCGTCGCGTGCCTCATCGCGCGGCGCCTACGCGCCCTCGGGTACATCATCTTGGCCACGCGAGGCACCGCCGCCGCGTTCGCGCGCGCGCGCATCCCCGCCGAGGTCGTCAACAAGGTGAAAGAGGGCGGGCCTCACGTCGTCGACGCCATCAAGAGCGGAACCATCGCTGTGGTTGTGAACACGACCATCGGCGCCGAAGAAGTGCGCGACAGCTATTCGCTGCGTCGGCAGACGCTCCTCGCGAACATCCCGTACTTCACGACCATCGCCGCGGCGCTTGCGGCGACCGACGCGCTCGAAGCGGCGAGGGGCCGCGGGGCGCCGGAAGTGCGCTCGCTGCAAGAGTGGACGGGGCCTGCGACGTAGCGTTCGCGAAGGTCGGGGTCGCGGTCGAGGTCGAGGTCGAGGTCGAGGTCGAGGTCGAGGTCGAGGTGACTAGGGTCCTTCGGACCCGTCGACATGACTGGACTCCGTCCAGTAATGTTCGAGGTCGAGGCGTAGGGCGTTTTTCTTCGAGCGGCCCCGACAAAGACGACGCGGCCTTGTGCCCGTGCGTTCACGCCTCCACCGCTTCACGCGGGCGATCCGCCCTGCGTGGCGTTGGTATCGAGGTTGCTCTCGGGGCGCCCATGCCCAAGCGCTCCCTCCGCCGCACGCGTCACGCCTTCATCGGCGCGGCCTTCTTGCTTTGCACGGCCGGCACCGTGCGCGCCGCGTACGCGGCCGAAGAGTCGCCGGCTGACGCGGCGGCCGCCGGTTCTGAAACGTTCCCGAAGACCGCGCTTCAAGCGGCCGTCGGCGCGACGGGAGGCGTCTCCACCTGGCGCGGTGATCCCGGCGGCGGTGGCGCCTTTCGCTTGGGGCTGCTCTTGGGCGGCGTCGTCGCGCCCGACGTCGTCACGAAGCTCGCCTATTCGCTCGTCGACGATCGCTTGCTCACCGTCCTCTCATTCGGCGTGACGGGGTACCTCCCGCTTCGCGTCGTTCGGCCCTACGCGCGCCTCGCCTTCGTGCATCAACACGAGGAGTCGCGCGCCGCCATCGAAGACGGCCCCTTCAACGCGGCGCTCGGCGTTGGCGCGGGCATCCGGCATCGCGCCGGAGGCGTGGCGAGCCTCGGCGCGGAGGTCCCCGTGATGCGACGCGGGCGCTCGTTCTTCACGCTCGGCGGCGATCTCAGCGCGACGCACATGCCCGACGGGCGCGGTCCCTCCAACTACTTCGGTGGAACGCTCTGGGCGAGCATTCACCACGGATTGTGAGGCACGTGAGGACCGCATGAAAATCATCCGCTCCGCCCTCGTGGCTCTCTTCGCGACGCTCAGCGCTGCCTGCGCCGGCCCAAAGGAACTCGACGAGCACCCGTGCCCGCCCGGCGGCACGGCGCTCACCTACGAGTCCTTTGGCAAGGCGTTCATCGACAGCCAGTGCCAAAGCTGTCACGCGTCCCGTTCCGTTTCGCGTCAGGGCGCGCCCGCGGAGTACTTCTTCGACACGCAAGCCGACGTGGTTCGCTGGCGCGCGCGCATCTTCGTTCGCTCCGCGGCCGAGAACAACAGCATGCCTCCCGGCCCGAGCGATCCCGCGCGTGCCGAGCGCGACAAGCTCGCCGACTGGCTCGCGTGCGGCGCGCTGTGAGGGAGAGGGGGGAGGTCGGGGTCGAGGTCGGGGTCGAGGTCGGGGTCGAGGTCGAGGTCGAGGTCGAGGTCGAGGTCGAGGTCGAGGTCGAGGTCGAGGTCGCCCGTGTAGTGTGCATGCACCGCACAAGGGCTGCTGCTTGCGCGATCGCCCCGAGAGTTGGTTGGTCCTGCCTAGGCGCGCACACCGCGCGCCAGCGCCTTCTCGGTGACGCGCGGAAGAGCGTGGCGCCGTCACGCGGTCTGCGCTGGGGGGAGGCATGACCAACCAACTCTCGGGGCTTCCTCACCACAAACTCATCGCTTACGGCGCCGCTGTGAAGCTGCTGCTGGCCGTCCGCGCGGCGAACATTCGCGATTCGAAGCTGAAGGATGAGGCGACGCGCGCGGCGAAGAGCGCCGCGCTCAATTGCGCGGAAGGCGCTGGGCGCGTTAGCCGCGCCGACAAGGCTCGCGCCTTCACCATCGCGCGCGGCGAGGCCGTCGAAGCCGTCGCCGCCGTCGAGCTCGCCGCCCTCTGCGGCGACGCCTCGCCCGAGTCCGCCGCCGAGTGCGTAGCCCTCGCACAGCCGCTCGTCGCCATGCTCACGCGCCTCATTCGCTAGCCCGGCTTCGGTCGAGGCCTCGCAAGTGAGGCCTCGACCAAGGCTCCCTACCTCGCGAGGGCGATGAGCATGCCCCTTAGCCGATGTGCCGCCGCAAGCACCTCCCTCGCGCGCCCCTCCGCGATGGCTCCCAACGCGAGCGCCAAGTCGATGGCTGCCACCACCTCGCAGAGGCTGTTTCGCGCGATGTAACGCGCTTCGCGACACCCGACGGGGTGAAGTAGCGGCGGCGCATGCCAGGCGCGTCGTTGGGCAAGCCTTCGCTGAGCTGAAGGAAGGTGCTCACGCTCGCGCGCTCGGCCTGATCCCGCAGCTCGCGATGCGAAATCTTCGCGCCATGCACAGCCATCGCCATCGCCTTCGCGACGGCATAGGCATCAAGTTTCTGAAATGGGAATTGTTCCGTCATGTTCGGTCACCTCTCAAATCCCGGCCGCAGGCCGGGAGGTGACCGAACATGACGGAGCGAGTCCCTTCGAAGCGTTGCCTCGTTGGGCGAAGAAGCCCCTTCATCTGCAAGCGCAAAGTGCCGCCCTTAGGCGGCACGCGCTTGCGAGTGAGTCGTCACCGCGAGTGCGCATGTCGGCAAGGTCCGAGGTCGAGGTCGAGGTCGAGGTCGGGGTCGGGGTCGGGGTCGGGGTCGGGGTCGGGGTCGGGGTCGAGGTCGAGGTCGAGGTCGCGGTCGGGGTCGAGGTCGAGGTCGCTCACCCCTCCGCCCGCCCTCACTTCCCCCTCGTCACCTCAGCCACCCACGCATCAATGAGCTTCCTCGCGATGCTCATTGGCGGCGGCACCATCGGAAGCGCCTCCGCGCGAAACCATGCCGCCTCCGCAATCTCTTCTTCATCCACCACGATGTCCCCGCTCTCCCACTCGGCCGTAAAGCCAATCATCAGCGAGTTCGGAAAGGGCCACGGCTGGCTGCCGAAGTAGCGCACGTCCCTCACGCGAACGCCCACCTCTTCGCGAATCTCTCGGTGCACCGTGTCCTCGAGCGCCTCCCCCACGTCGGAGAAGCCCGCGAGCGTGCTGAAGAACGGAAACGGAAAACGCGCGTTGCGCGCGAGCAACGCTTCGTCGCCGCGGCGAACCAGCACGATGACCGCCGGCGCGATGCGCGGGTACACAGAGAGCGTGCACTTGGGGCAACGCATGCACCGCTCCGCATCGGCGCGTTCCGTGGGGGTGCCGCAGCGGCCGCAGAAGCGATGGGTCGTCGCCCAATCGAGCACGTGCGTCGCGCGGCCCGCGAGGCTGAAGGTCTCCTCGTCGAAGGCATCGACGAGGCCGCGGATCCCGAGCGCGAGCCATCCCTCCGGCAGCGGTCGGTCTTCCGCGTACTCGATGGCGAAGATGTGGGCGTCGTCCTTCTGCCCAAGGAAGTGGGCGCCCTCCGCGGCCAAGCCACACGCGCGGAGCTCGTCTTCCGTGGGGAGTCGCACCGAGCCTCCGTCGCCCTTCACGACGACGAGGCCTCGCTTGGCGACGGCGAACCACTGGGTGCTACGCGACGCGCTCTGCGATGCGCTTCGCGCGGCGTCCACGCTTGGCGGTCGCACTCCGGGGATGAACGTCATGGGCCGCGACTTCCAGGCATCGACTTCAAGGCATCCCAGAGACCTGCGGGACCTTACGTGGAAATCGATAGCTCGTAAACGGCGACGGAATCGGCGACGTTCCTCGTGCCCATGACGACGCCCACCATCTTCGCCATCGACTTTGGCACGAGCAATTCGCTCCTCGCCGCCGCCTCTTCCGAAGAGACGTTTCCTCCCGTCCCCCTCGACGACGAGGCCTCCGACGCCACCGTCTTGCGCACGGCGCTCTTCTTCACGCGCCTCTCTGCCGGCGGAACCTTCGGCGCCGCCGCCATTCGCGCCTTCGTGGAGAACGGCTTCCGCGGCCGCCTCATTCGTTCCATCAAGCGGCACTTGCCCTCTCGCGCCTTCACGAAGACGCGCGTCGGCGATCAGTTCGTCGCCCTCGAAGATCTCATCGGCGCGTTCTTGAAGGCGATGCGGGAGCGCGCGTGCAAGCACTTCGGCGTCGACGTGCGGCGCGTGGTCATGGGGCGCCCTGCGCTCTTCTCGAGCGATCCCGAGTGCGATCAGCTCGCCGAGTCGCGGCTCCTCGCGGCCGCCAAAAAGGGCGGCTTCGAAGACGTGTCCTTTTGCCCCGAGCCCATCGCCGCCGCGTACGACTTCGCGGAAGATCTGACGACGCCGCGCGTCGTGCTCATCGCCGACCTCGGCGGCGGCACCACCGACTACACCGTCGTGCGCATGGACAAGGCCGGCTTCCGCCGCGACGACGTCCTCGCCATCGGTGGCCTCTCCGTCGCCGGCGACGTCATCGACGGCGCGCTCGTTCGGTCTGTCGTTGCGCCGCACTTCGGCGCCAAGGCCACGTACAAGGTTCCGATGGGGAGCAACGTCCTCGAGATGCCGCTCACGCTTGTCGAGCTCTTGTGCTCACCGGCCGACTTGACGCTCGTGGATCGCGACAAGGTGCTCCGCTCGATCCTCGACATTCGTTCGGGGCTCTGCGAGCCAGCCAAAGACCGTGCCGCCGTCGACCGCTTCGCGACGGTCATCGAGGACGGCGTAGGCTTCTCGCTCTACGACGCCGTCGAGGGCGCCAAGCGACGGCTCTCCGACGAGGCGTCGACGCAAATCGTGCTCGACTACCCGGGCGCCGAGCTGGATGTCCCCGCGACCCGCGTAGAGCTCGAGCGCGTGGCCAAGAGCCCCATCGACCGCATGATGGCGTCGCTCGACGGCGTCCTCGCCGCGGCGAAGCTGACGCCGGAGGACGTCGAGATCGTTTGCCTCACGGGGGGAACCTCGCGCATGCCGGCGGTCGAGGCGGCCTTCCGCGAGAAGCTACCGAAGGCGGGTTTTCGGCGCCTGAGCAGCTTCCACTCGGTGGTGCATGGACTCGCGCGGCACGCGCGGTCGCTGGCGTAGGGAGGGTCGTTCCGCCTCGACCGCGACCCCGACCGCGGCCGCGACCCCGACCACGACCACGACCCCGACCACGACCACGACCCCGACCCCGACCGGGACCCCGGCCGCGACCTCGGCACCCGCTTAGTCGAGCGAACGAACGCAGCGCGCTGCGCTGAGGACCGCTTGTGCGTCCCAGGAGAAGTCGCCACCTGCGTTGGTGGCCTTGTAGAAGGTGAAGCGGAACGTCGCGTAGCCCGTCACGATGTTGCTGGGCTTCACGTACGGCGTTCCGGACCAATAGCTCTGCGAGTTGACCCCCGTGTCGAGCTCGGCCGGTAGGCCCGTGGACTCGTTCCAGAGCGACGCAAACTCCTTCACGGTGGGGAGGCGCCACGGCTTCGCTCCCGCGTCGACGCCCGCGTCACTCGCTGTCGCCAAGGTCGCGCAGTAGGTCTGCGCCTGACTCTCGACGATGGAGCCCGGGTTGTAGCTCCGAGCCCACACGAGGCGCGCAACCGTGTCGGTGACCGTCGTGGCGTCGACGACGTAGCGACCCGCCGCCGGCGGCTGCGCCGTGGCCGTGATGGGGGACGCGCTCTTGACGCAGCGGATCGACGCCGAGCCGAAGACGCCGAGCGAGCTCTTGAACGTGAAGTTGTGGTAGTGCGCGTCGAAGATGGCGCTTCGCGTCGGATCGTTCGTCATCATCCAGAAGGGAATGCCGCCGAACCAATCGGCCGCCACGAAGGCCGACGTGTCGTTGATGAACTCTTCGTCGAGGCGCACGATCGAGAGCCACTCGAGCCTCGTCGGCAAGCGCCAGCCTTGCGTGCCCCCGAGCGTCGCCGTCTCGCATTGGGTCCGCGCTTCGGCTTGCGTCGTGGGGCTCCCGTCGCCTCCGTCGGGCGGCAGCTCGGCGCTCGTAAGAAGGCGGCGCGCCCAGGTGAGGCCGGTGGTCTTGTCGAAGACCACGCCCGCGTCAGCGTTCGCCTGGTAACTCGAGGCCGGCGGAATGTCCGCCGTCGCGCGCCACCGGACCGCGAAAGGATCGACCGGCCCCGTCGCGGCTGCGTCCCCTCCGTCCCCGGTGCCGAGCCCGGCGTCGAGGTTCGGTGGCGTCGCGTCGTCAGGCGTGCCGCCGTCGACAGCGGCATCGGCAGCGGGCGCGTTGGCGTCGCCCGTTGCGACCGTCGCCACGTCGCCAGCGCTACCGTCGAACGTGGGCGTGGGCGTTGAGTCGAGTTTGGCGGCTTCGTCGGACGTGGCGACGCACGCGGCGAGGGCGCCGGTAGAAAGCGCAGCGATACCCACGCACGCACGGAGGCGATGACGGTTCATGAGATCCTTTGTTGGAGGTGACGATCAGTTCACGTGAACGATGACGGGCGCGCCGGCGGAGCGATGGCCATCCGACGCGTGAAGGGTCAAGACGTAGTCGCCGGCGACGCTGAACGAAGCCTGCGTGCTCGCGGCCTCGGGGTTCGCGAAGGTGACGAGCCCCGGCCCACGCGCCTTCCAACGAAACGTGAGCGCGTCGCCGTCAGGGTCGACGGCGCTTCCGCTGAGCGTGATGCCTGCGAGGGGGGCGTCGAGCGATTGGCCCGGCTTCGCGCCGGTGCTGACGCGGGGAAGGTGATTCGTCACGACCGGCGTGTAGCGCCAGATGACGCCGGGGCTGGCGGCGCCACCGCCCACGAGCACCGAGGCGCCATCCGCTGCCAACGCGTTCAGCTCGGGCACGAACGGCGCGTTCTTTTTCGTCCACGTGATGCCGTCGTCGGAACCGTAGAGCTCCGCGGGCAACGAGCCGCCGAGGTTGTTGTTGATGGGCATGGCGAGAAAGTTGTGGCCCTCGGTCGTCAGGACCAGTTCGCGCAAGACCGTCGACATGCTCGCGGTGCCGACCATGGCCCACGGAGAGAAGCCGACGTTCGAGGCCGCGATGGTTCCGTCGCTCGCGACGCGCATGAGGAAGTTCCCGTCGGACTTTCCCTGCGTGCCGATGAGCGGCTCGCCGTCTTTGTTGAAGGCGATGAGAAAGCCGTTCTGGCCCGGCTCGAGCGCGAGGTTCGACGAGCCGCCCTGATCGATCATCGACCAGCTCGCGCCGCGATCGGTCGAGCGCCACCATTGGTCGCCCTCCGTGCCCGCAAAAAGCTCACCTGACGCGCCGTGACTCGCGAGGCCGTAGACGGCCTTGACGCTCGGCGAAGGACCCGATGGCGGCGTGTGCGTGGCGTTGGGGATTGGAAATGCGTTCGTCCACGTGGAGCCGTTGTCGAGCGAGCGCATGATGTCGTTACGGAACGGCCAGCTCGACAGGAGCGCGCCGTCGACGTCGTGGCGGATGGCCGGCGGAAAGTAGCCGCCGAGGTTGATCGGATGACTCACCGTCGCCGTCACCCAAGCGTTCTGCTTCGCGTCAAAGCGAGCCATCAACGTCTTGCTGGTTCCCGAACCGGGTGGCGCCATCCCCACGACGGGCTCTCCGAGCGCGTTCAAGGCCAGCGTCGTGACCGTCGTGTAGGGCGGGTCGTTGGCCACGTTGGGCGCGCCCAATTTGGCGAAGGTCGCGCCGCCATCGACGGAGCGATAGACGCCCACGCCGTAGAGGGCGGCGTAGAGAATGCCGGTTGGGTCGACGGCAATCGCGCGGACGCGCGCGACGGGCAATCCCTGCGCAGGGAGCTTGGACCATCCCGTGGGAAAGGACGCGTCGGCGACTGTGTTTGCGTCGGTCGAAGCGTTCGCATCGGTCAGAGGGGTCGGAGGGGTCGCGTCGGTCGGCGCCTTCGCATCGGTGGGCGAGGTCGCGTCGGCGGGCGCCTTCGCGTCGGTCGCATCGGCTGCAGCGCTGGCGTCCGTGCTGGCGCTCGCGTCGGTGGCCGCGTCGGCGTCGGCGTCCGTGCCGGTGGCGTCGGCGCCTGCATCGTCCGGCGCGCTCGTGCTGGCGTCGTTCGCGGTCGAGGCTTCGGCGCCTCGCGCGTCGATGTCGCTCGTCGCGTCGTTGCTGGCCGTGGCGGCATCGCGCGCCGCCGTGCTCTCGGACTCGGCGACAGGCGACGAGTCGGCGGTCTCGCCAGCCGGAGGCTCCGCGGCGTGCCCAGCGCACGACACCATGAATCCGACGCCAACGATGCCCCGCCACCTCATTGCTCGGCTGCTCCCGGCGAAGGGTCAGCACGGAGCGCGCCACGGCCGCCACGCCCGCGCGCGCGCGCAACGCCGCGATTGTTCACGAAGCCGCGCCGGGGCCACGTCGCATCGCTTGCGAGCGCCTCGCAACAAGTTGCAAGGCACACATGGCAAGCGCCTTTGCCCGGCCCATCGACCACGGTTGTCGAGGTCGCGGTCGCGGTCGTGGTCGTGGTCGAGGTCGAGGTCGAGGTCGAGGTCGGGGTCGGGGTCGGGGTCGGGGTCGGGGTCGGGGGTCGGGGTCGGGGTCGAGGGTCGAGGTCGAGGTCGAGGTCGAGGTCGAGGTCGGGGTCGAGGTCGAGGTCGAGGTCGAGGTCGAGGTCGAGGTCGAGGTCGAGGTCGTTCGCGAACCGGTACAGTCTAAGGAGATAGGTAACAGAGCAGTCCAAGGAGATAGGTGACACTCCGGCATGCGAACAACGGCAGAAGGTGCCGTGGTTTGGAAAGCGAAGAGTGTCTTGGAACAACGAAATTCACTGGTGCTTCGCTACCGCGCGGGGGAGCGAATGACGGAGCTGAGTCGGGAGTACGGCGTGAGCCGGAAGACCGGCTACAAGTACGTCGAGCGCTACGAAGCTTGGGGGCGATGCCGGGCTCGTGGACCTGTCGCAACGGCCCAAGCAGACGCCGACGGCGCTGGCGGAACAGTTCGTGAGCCTCATCGTCGACGCGCGGCGGCGACATCCGACGTGGGGTCCGAAGAAGCTCAGGGTGCTTCTGATATCGGAGCACCCCGGCGTAGAGCTGCCGAGCCGAACAACGATTGCCAACGTGCTTCGTCGCCAACAGCTGACAGTGCCGCGACGTCGTCGCGGGCGGGTGGCGGCTTATCGCGCGCCGCTGACGGACGCGAAGGGCCCCAACGAGCTGTGGTGCATGGACTTCAAAGGGCAGTTTGAGCTCGGAGACGGGACGGTCTGCTACCCGTTTACGGTCACCGACGCTTTCAGCCGGTACGTGCTCGTGTGCGAGGCCTTCGACGGGACGGCCGGCAAGGGCGTGCGAGCGGCACTCGAGCACATCTTCAGGGAAAAAGGCCTGCCGCGAGCTATTCGAAGCGACAACGGCGAGCCCTTCGTTTCGCCGCGTGCGCTCTTTGGATTGAGTCGACTCGGAGCGTGGCTCGCGCGACTCGGGATCCTCCACGAGCGAATCGAGCCTGGGTGTCCGCAGCAGAACGGACGCCACGAACGGATGCATCGCACGTTGAAAGCAGAAACGACACGTCCTGCGGCTCGGACGCTGCTCGGCCAACAGGAACGCTTTGACGCCTGGCGCTCGTGCTTCAACGAACAGCGGCCCCACGAGGCGCTTGGCGACCGAACCCCAGCCAGCGCGTACGAGCCTTCGCCGCGCGTCTGGAAGGGCGAGGTGCCGAAGCCCAGTTACCCCCTGCGACATGACTCGACCCGTTTGGAAGGGAGGCATTGTCGCGATCGATCGGCGTCGGCGCTTCAGCCTGACGGCGTCGCTCGTCGACGAGCAGGTCGGACTTCGAGAGGTTGAGGACGGGAAGTGGCTGGTGAGCTTCGTAGCCCGTGACCTCGGTCACTACGACGAAAGAGAAAGGCGATTCATCCCCTCAGTCGCCACAGAAGAAATAGGGAAAGAATCAGCGATAGCCGCAGAGTAGAAAATCCATCCGCCGAAAGTGTCACCCATCTCCATGGACTGTCACCTATCTCCTTGACCGCTCAGGTCGAGGTCGTTCGCGAACCGGCGCCAGACCAAATAGGACCCCAGCGATGGGGCCCAGTGATTTAGGCTGCGGCGAGCATGTGGGCGACCGTTCGCTTGATGGCGCTGGCCTTGGCCGTGATGGGCGCTTCTTGCGCGCCGCGTGCCAAAGCCGATCCCATCAAGTCGTCGCCCTACTCGTTCGACCTGACCGTGCAAGGCGTCGACATCCCCGACGAGGGCCTCGAGGTGGTCTTCGACGAAGAGGTCTTGGGTCGCGTGAAGAAGAATGCGCCTTCGCTGCGCGTCACGTTGCCCGCCGACACCTACCTCGTCGACCACCCGGGACGTCTCCGCGTGCGCGTCGACGGCACCTGCGGAAAACAAGAGATGCTCCTCCGCATCCCCTTTTCCGACCGAGCAGACGAGACCCAAGCGGTGCGTCTCGCCACGGGCCGACCCACCCCCTTCGAGGTGGAGCATCCGACGGTTGCCCGCGTGTTCTTCGACAACGAGGGCGCTGGCGCCACGGTGTTGGCGGTCGGCGCGCGCGCCGTTTCCGTGGCGGCTGGTGAGCGTGGCTCCACGACCTTCTTCATCGGCGTGTGTGGCACCGCGCGCGACATGTTCATCGCCGCGACGAAGGTGGGCGAGCTCCCGTCGCCGGAGATGCTCTCCAAAGGCGGAGGCGCGGCGACGCTCGTCGACCTCGCCGGTGGCCGCTGCTACCGGTACCGAACTCACACCTACGGCAGCGACGGCCTCGAGAAGACTCCGCCCAAAGGCGGCGCCAGCGCGAAGGCCGACCCCAAGGCGAACGCGAAGATGGACCCGAAGGCTGCCGCCAAGGCGCCCGGCAAGGCCGACGGAAAGCCGTCTGGCAAGACAGATGGCAAGACAGACGGCAAGACAGACGGCAAGACGGCCGACCCCGCCAGCAGCGACGCCATCGCCAAAGACGCACTCCTCCGCGGTCAGCGCTTCTACGTCGTGGGCGCCATCGACGATTTTCTCTCGCCGTCGCCCAAAGAGCTGGCGGTGCACGACGACCCGCGGTTCCTGACGCGCACCGAGCTCCTTCGATGCGACGGCAAGCCGCTCACGTCGGCCGTGACGCCGCCGCCAACGCCCGCGCCAACACCGCCGATCGCCAAGCCCGTCGCGAAGGCGCCGCCGCGCCCCGCGCCGCCCAAGCCGCCGAAGAAGAAGTAGTCGAGCGTGGCGCTTCGAGAATGGCGCGGCATGAACTAGAATTTGCGCGCAATCATGGGCGCCTACCCTCTCGAGCCGCTGGTGACCGTTCGCGAGGAGGCCGTCGACGAAGCGCTCCGCGAATTGGCCGAGCGCGTGCGCGCGCGCGAGGAGGCCGAGCACGAGCTCGCCTCCGCCCGCGCCGCCGAAGAGGCCGCGGCGCAAGGCGCGGGCGCCGTGGAAGCGCGCGAGGCGTTGGCCCTCGAGAGCGGCGTGCTCAAGGCTGGCGATCTCGCGCAGCGCGGCGCCTTTCAACGCGGGGCCGAGGCGCGCGCGGCGCGCCTCCGGGCTGCCACGGAGGCTGCCGCGACGCTCGTCGACGCGCGACGCGGCAGCGAAGCCGAGGCGCGCGAACGCGTTGCGCTGCGCAAGGCCGAAGCCGAGGCGGTGGCTCGCGATCGAGAGCGCTTCACGAAGCGCGAGGCCCACAAGGCCGCCTCCCGCGAGGAAGAGGCTGCCGAGGAAGCGTGGCGCGTGGAACCTGCGAGGCGCCCACCGTGATGGCGGGGGCAAGGCTCACGTTGGCAGCGGTCGTGCTGTCGGTCGCGTCGTGCGGCGGCGGCCTCAGTCACGCGCCGCCCCGTCGCCCGAAGCCGATGGAGGCGCCGCCGTCGGTCGCCGTCGTTGAGGTCGCGCCCGGCGTCACCTTGCCCGAGGTCGCGTCGATGAACGACGACGCGCGGCTCGTCGGCTTGCGCGAGAAGGAGCGCTCCAAAGACTTCGAAGGTGCCGCACGACTCTTGAGCGACGCGCGCGGTCGCGCAGCGCCTTCGCCCGAAGCGAGCTGCGCTTGGGCCTACGCCGAGGGGCGCTTCGCCGCGCTCGCGGGAAACCATCCCGCGGCGCAGAAGGCCTACGATGCGGTGGTTCAGGCGAGCGAGGCGCAGAGTTCCGGCTGCGGTCTCGCTGCGTACGCGCGCCTTCGTGCGGCGCAAGCGGCGGCGCGCTCGGGCCAATGGGACGCGGTCATCGCCTACGCGAAGGCGATCCCTGAAGACTTCCTCTTGTCGAGCGAGCGGGCCGTCGCGGAAGGCGAGGCTTACTTCGCCAAGGGCGATCGCGCCGCCGGCGCTGCGCTCTTGCGAAGATGCTGGCGAAAGAACCCATGGGACCGCGCTGGGTCGATTCGTCGGCCAAGGTGGCCGGCGCCCTCGTCGACGGCCTGCTCGGTGAGCCACGAGAAGGCGCGCGCGAAGCCTACGAGCTCGCGACGCGCATCCTCGTCTCGGCTCCGAAGTTTGCCGACGTGCACAACGCGTCGCAGCTCCGCGCGCGCGCTGCCGAACTCTTGAAGGACCCCGCCCTGCCGGCGCCGCTCAAGCCCGACGAGCGCGCCAAAGAGGTCCAGGGTTGGCTTGATTCCGGCGACGCGCCCCGCGCCGCCAAGGAAGCGGAGGCCGCGTTCCGCGAGGCGAAGGCGCCGCCGTGCAAGCTCGCCATCGTGCGCGCGCAAGCGCTCGCGAAGACCAAGCAGCCCTCCGACCTGGCCTGGGGCGACGCCATCACCCTTTGCGACACGGAGCCGGAGCTGGCGACGGCCCTCTACGGCGGCGGCAAGGCGAGCTCGTCGAAGAAGCCCGACGAGGCGCGCGCGCGCTTCCAGAAGCTCGAAGAGCGATTCCCGAAGAACCGGCTGGCCGACGACGCGCGGCTCTTGGGGGCCATCTTGAGTCGCGACGCCGGCGACGACGCGAAGTTCTCGCAGATGTTGCTGACAATGCCCGACGACTACCCGGAAGGCGACATGCGCGCCGAGGCGCTCTTTCGCGTGGCCCTCGAGCGCATGCGCAAGGGCGACTACGCGGGCGCGCTCGTGCCGCTCGAGCGCACGCTCTCGTTGGGGCTGCCGGCGCGCCACACGGCCGTGGCCCGGGCGTCGTATTTCTTGGGGCGCGTCGCCGAAGAGGCCGGTGAGCGCGAGACCGCCAAGAAGCGCTACGAGCGCGTCATCACCGACTTCCCGCTCAC
This sequence comes from Myxococcales bacterium, assembly GCA_016703425.1. Lineage (NCBI taxonomy): Bacteria > Pseudomonadati > Myxococcota > Myxococcia > Myxococcales > Myxococcales bacterium. The sequence goes on along the minus strand of JADJCA010000007.1, from coordinate 182,702 downwards.
GTTTCCCATGCTCCTCGCGTATCGACGCCTCGCGGAGCAACAAGGTGGAAGAGCCGCCGAGCGCGCCTTTGAGGCGGCGCAAGAGCTTGGCGGCGACGCGCCGCGGCCCGCGGCTCCTTCCCTCGATCCGAGCGGCGTCTCGCGCGCGGCGCGCCTCATGGAGGTTGGTGAGATCGACGCGGCCAAGCGCGAGCTCGCGCGCGCGGGCCTCAAGGAAGGTGGCGAGCTGTCGGCGGCCTTCGGCCGGCTCTTCTCCAAGGTCGGCGCCTTCGACGTCGGCGTCGCGCTCGCGCGAAAGACCGATCTCTTGGCGCACTATCCGAACGGCCGATGGCGCGCGGCGTGGGAGGCCACGTACCCGCGGGCCTTCGACGACCTCGTCCGCGCCGAGGCGAAGAAGAATGGCATCCCCGTGAGCCTCGCCTTCGGCATCATGCGCGAGGAGTCGATGTTCGTGGTCGACGCGAAGAGCGTGGCCAACGCCTTCGGTCTCATGCAGCTCATCCTTCCGACGGCGAAGCTCGTCGCGCAGGGAACGGGCTTGCCCTTCGACGAAACGGGCCTCAAGCGCGCTGACGTGAACGTCGCGCTCGGCACGAGGCTCTTGGGCCAGCTCCGCGGCAGCCTCGGCGAAGCGCGCGCCTTCGCGCCGTCGGCGTACAACGCTGGCGCCGGCGCCGTGGGGCGCTGGCGGAATGAGCGCCGCGGCGAGAGCTTCGATCTGTTCGTCGAGGCGATCCCCTACGAGGAGACGCGGAACTACCAAAAGCGCGTCCTCCAAAGCCAGGCGGCCTACGCGTTCCTCTACGATCGCGGCGAGCTGCGCGAACTCTTCGAGCTGCCGCTGAGGGCCCCTTGACGACGCTCTTCATCGTGCCGTCGGAGCGGCACGTGGAAGCCGCTGGCCTTCGCGGCGAGCGCGCCGAGACGCGCACGCGGTTCGCCGCGCGGCTCGTTCGGGCCCTCGCTCCCGAGGCGCGCTTCGCTTCGCCCGAGATCACGCGGCTCGCGCTCACCGAGTCGCTCAAGGCGACGCTCTGGGAGGATGCGCTGCTCGGTCCTCTCGTGCGCGCCGGCGGCGCTGCGTACTTGCGCACGGTGGAGCTCGTCGACGCGGCCATCGGCGACGTAAGGCGGCTGGCGCTCTCGGCGGCGGCGCTCGAGCGCGCCGAAAGCGCCGCCGGTCGCGGGCCCGAAGGGCTTCGTGCGGCGACGTTGCGACGGGCCATCGTCGCGCTCGACCGGACGCTCGAATCGCGCGGGCTCGTCGATGGGCGCTCCGAAGGGCAGGTGCTCCGCGACGTGCTCAAGCGCTCGAGCGCGGCCGAGGTGCTCGTCGCCACGAAGGCGCAGCGCGTGACGGCGCGGGCCGTCGCCTTGTGGGATCCGGCCGACGTCGCGTGGTGGAACGCGCTCGGCGTCCGGCTCAAAGAGGCCGGCGGCGGCGCCATCGTCGAGCTGCCGACCTTCGAGCAAAAGGGCCTCGACGCCGATCGTGAGCGCGATCCGCTCGAAGCTCTGATGGACGAGCTCATGAAGGAGCTCGCCGACGCCCCCGTGGCCACGCCCATTCGCGCCACCCTGGGCGACTTCGTGGGAGGGGCGCCGCACGACCTTGAACGCCTCTCCGTCGTTTTCAGCAGCGACGCCGTTGCCATGGCGCGCGCCGTCGTCGCTCGGGTGCTCCGAGCCATCGGCGACGGCGCGCCCGTCGATCGCGTCGCCGTGGCCATCGCGCGCGTCGACGAAGCGTTGCTCGTGCCGCTGCGGGCCGCGTTCCTCGAGGCCAACGTCCCCATCTTCGAGCCGCGCGGCGCGCCTGCCGCCACAGCGGGCATCGTGGCCACGGCGCTCTTCGCGCACGAGCTCGGGGCCAAGGGCCTTCCCCGGCTCGACGTGGCGCTCCTCCTCCGCTCGCGGTACGTCGACGCCGTCAAGATCACAGGCGTCACCGACCGGCGCGAAGCGAAGCGCATCGTGCTCGCCCTCGCCGACGCTCTCGAGGGCGCTCCTTCGGCGAACGCGCCCGACGCGGGACGCGCCCTCGAAGAGACCGTTGTGTCAAAGGCCGGCGAGGCGCTTCGGCCCTTCGCGCGCCGCGTCGCCGAGACGCTCATGGCCATCGAAGACGCCAAGACCCGCGGCGGTCACGCGCGCGCGGCCCGCAGCCTTTGGGACGCGCTCGGCTTTCCGGCCCGCGTGAGCCTCGACGCGCGCGCGACGCTCGGCAGCGATGCTGTGGCGACGGGGCTCGCACGCGCCGAGCTCTTGGCGCTCTCGCGCGACGCGCACGGGTGGCGTGTCCTTGGCGACGCGGTGGACGCGTATTTGGCCGCGACGAGCGCGCTCGGGCTCGGCGCTTCGCCGGCCACCAGTGAGATCTTCCGTCACGAGCTGACGCGCGTCCTCGAGGCCGGCGCGCCGCCGCCCGCAGCAGGGCGCCTCTTCGCTGTGCGCATTGTTCGCCTCCACGAGATCGCCGGCGAGCCGCTCTCCCACTTGTTCATCCTCGGCGCCAACGACGGCGCGTTGCCGAAGGCCGAGCCGGCGGGGCCGCTCTTCACGGAGGCGCTCCAGGAGCGACTTGGCGCGCGCGGACCGAGCTCGTCGTCGTCACGCGCCCGCGAGCTGGCGCAGCTCGCGATGGCCGCAGCCCACGCCGAGAGCGTGACCTTGTTCTTGCGAGAGACGGGGGATGAAGGCGAGGCGCTCGGTCCGTCCACGGTGGTCTCGGCGCTCCTCCGCGCGGGCGTGCCGCGTGAACGAGCCGGCGCCGGCGTGCTCTTCGGCAGTCCCTTGAGCGCGCGAGAGGCGGCGCTCGCGGCGACGTACCGGGAGCCCGAACGCGCTCGCCCGGCGGATCTTCGGCGCGCCACGACGGAGCGCATTCGCGAGCGGCATCATGGGCAGGCGGCGACGGCGCCCGGCGCGGCACCGGCGTGCGGCGATCTGGTCGTCACGCCGTGGCTGTCGGAGCTCGTCGCGAGCGAAATGGGGACGGCCGCGCGCCCGCTGCCCGTGACGGCCCTCGAGGCCTTTGCGCGGTGTCCCTTCCAGGGTTATGCGCAGCACCTGCTCGGCGCGCGCGACGTGAAGATCATCGGCGAGACGCCCGACGCGCGCGAAGCGGGGACCTTGGTGCACGAGGCGCTCGCGGCGGCGATGCTCGCCGTGGCTCCGCTCTTGTCGCGGGTGCCCGTCGACAAAGACGCGGCGCGCGCGTTGGCCATGGAAGCGGCCGATCGGGTCCTCTGGAGCGGGTCCGAGTCGACGCTTCGTCACCTGGCCATCGACCTCGCCCGCGAACGCGTTGTGCGTGTCGTCGACTGGAGCCTCGAGGACGAGTCGTGGATTTTCGAGTTCGCCGAGCAGTCGTTCGGTGACGCGCGGGCCGGCGAAGGCGCGTGGCCGGCGCTCGCCATCCCCGAAGCGCAAACGGTCCTTCGCGGCGCCGTCGACCGCGTCGATGTTTCACGGAGCACGGCACCGCGTCGCCTTCGCGTGATCGACTACAAGTCGAGCAGCAGCGCCGTCAAGGAGGCGCGCCGCGAGCTGGGCGCCACGATGTTGCAGGTGCCGCTCTATGCCCTCGCGGCCCAGAGGGCCCTGGGGCACGCGCACCCGAGCGGCCTCTACGTGCCCGTCGCCGAGCTGGACCCGAACTTCGGTGAGGACGCGAAGTTCGCCAAGCAGTGGCAAGAGCTCTTCGAGGGCGACGCGACGCCCCTCAAGGAGCGCGTGCGCGAGATCGCCGACGGCGCGCGCGCTGGGCGGTTCGCGCCCGCGCCGGAGCGGCCGGCCTTCTGCGATCGCTGCAGCTTCGACGGCGTGTGCCGCAAGCCGCGGTTCGTCGCCGACGAAGACGAAGAGTGGGCGGGGTCGTGAGCGACGACACGCACGACAAGCTCTTCGCCTTCGAGGGAAACTTCGTGGTCGCTGCGAGCGCCGGCACCGGCAAGACGTACACGCTCGTCGGCGTCTTGGTGCACATCCTGCTCGGGGCGTCGGCGCTCGGCGCGGGGCCCAGCGGTCGCGGCATCGATCCAAGCCGCGTCGTTGCGACGACGTTCTCGCGAAAGGCCGCCGCCGAGATCCGCGAGCGCCTCACGGCAGCCTTGGAGGGCCTGACGGCGAGCGGCGAGGGCGCGTACCGGAGCGCCTTGCTTCGAGCCTTCGAGGCGCATGGCGCCGTCGTGACGCCGCGCGAGCTTGAGAAGCGGGCGCGTGCGGCTCTCGAGCGCCTGTCGCGCGCGCGCATCGGGACGCTCCATAGCTTCGCGCAGGGCCTCGTGCGCGAGCGCGCGCTCGAGCTATCCATCGCGCCGGGCTTCGAGTTGCTCTCGGAAGACGAGGCAGCGCTCCAAGCGGAGGAGACGACGGCGAGCGTCGTCGCGGCCTTCGCGCGTGAGGACCGAGAGGCCGCGCGCGCGCTGGTTCGCGTGGCCGGTGGCGTCGACCGTCTCACCGAAGACGTGGTTCGCATCGTGGAACGCCTCATCGAAGACGGCGTGCGCGGCGAGACACTCGCGGCGCCGGCCGACGACGCCAGCGAGATCGAGCGCCTCGTGGAGGAGGTCGTGGCGAGCGCGGTGCCCATGCGCGAGCACAAGAGGCACGGCCCCGCGGCCTCGGCGCTCGTCGACGTGTGGCGTCGCCGCGACGAAGGTCGTCTCGAGGAGGCGCTGGTTGAGGCGCTCGTCATTCGAAAGGACAAGGAGCCGACGCTCGCCGATTTCGTCGACATGCGCGACTCGCTGCCCGGCACGTCGCACGAAGACAAGGCGCGAAGGCTCTATCTTGCGTACCGCGATCGCGCGGCCTTCGCGCCCGTGGCAAAGGCGGCGCGCGAGCTCGTGCTGCGCAGCCATCGCGAACTCTTGCGCGTGCGGCGGCAGAGCTCGCGGCTCGCCTTCGGCGACGTCCTCGCGTCGGCGCGCGATCTCTTGCTCGACCGCCCCGACGTCGCCCAAGAGATCGGCGCGAGCCTCGACGCGCTCCTCGTCGACGAGTTCCAAGACACGTCGCGGGTGCAATGCGAGCTGGTGAAGCTCCTCTGGGAGAAGGAGCCGCTTCGTCGCAAGGCGGGGCACGTGCCCTCGGCCGACGCGCTCCGGCCTCGCGGCCTCCTGGTGGTCGGCGATCGAAAGCAGTCGATCTACGGCTTCCGCGGCGCCGACGTCTCGGTCTTCACGGAGTTCTGCGTCTCGCTCGCCGGGTGGCGCGCGCGAGAGAACCTCCGCGTCCAGTCGACGGCGCTAGAGCTGTCGGTCTCGCCCGTCGCCAAGTTCGTCGCGCTGCGTGAGAACTGGCGGAGCGCGCCGGAGATCCTCGCGTTCGCGAACGCGTTTTCGGCGAGGCACCTCGTGGCGGCCACCGACGCGCTCTTCGAGATCGACTACTCGCCGGAGATCGAAGATCTGGCGGTCCCGGCGGCGCGCGCGAACAAGGCGGAGGCCACGAGCGTCGCGGCCAACGACACGGCTCCTGACAAGGCCAACGGCATCGGCGGCCGCGAGCCGCGCGTCACGTGGCTCCGGCCCCACGCGCCCGGCTCGTCGAAACGTTTTGACGAGGCCCGCGCCATCGCTGGCGAGATCGCGAGGCGTGTAGCCGCGCCGCCCCCGATCGAGGGCAAGCCCCTTCGCTTTCGCGACTGCGCTGTGCTCGCGCTGACCAACCAGATGCTCGACACGATGGCGTTCGCGCTGTCGCGCGCCGAGATTCCGTACGTCGTCGCGGGCCGCGGCTTCTTCTCGGCGCGCGAGGTGCGCGACGTGGTGGCGCTCCTCGCGCTGCTCGTTCGGAGCCACGATCGGCTCGCCTGGGCGACGGTCCTAAGGAGCCCGTGGCTCGGCGCCAGCGACGAGACGCTCTTGGCGCTCACCGAACCGCACCGCGGCCTCGTGGTGCCGGCCCGCGATCTCGGCGCCATGCCGCGGGCGACGAACCTCGAGGAGAGCGAGCGCGCGCGCCTCACGGAGATCTTGCCGGCCATCGAGCGCCTGCGCCGCAACGTCGATCGCGTGCCGGCGGCGACGCTGCTCCGCGAGGCGATGCGCGCGCTGCGCCTCGAGGAGGCGCTCGTGCTGTTGCCGCGGGGCGCTCAGCGCGTCTCCAACGTTCACAAGCTCGTGGCCATGGCCGATCGCACGCCGAGCGCGCGCGCGCTGCTCCGCAAGTGGGAGCGCGCCATCGAGCGCGAGTCGCAGGAGACCGACGCAGCGACCTTCTCCGACGAGGACGACGCGGTGCGGCTCCTGACGATCCACGCGAGCAAGGGCCTCTCGTTTCCCGTGGTGTTCGTCACGCAGGTCGGCGCCGATCGCGCGTCGCGAGCGCCGGGGAGCCTCATGCTCGTGCCCGGCGAGCGTGACGCACTGGCTCGCGTCGCCGTTCGCCACGTCGACCACCACGGCAAGAAGATCGATCCGCCGAGCGTGCGCGCCGGCAAGGAGGCGATGAAGCGTCGCGAGCTGGCCGAGCGACGGCGCCTCAACTACGTGGCGCTCACGCGCGCCGAGGACGAAATGATCCTCGTCGGCAAGCGCAAGACCACGAGCGGCGACGCCGCGTTGGCCACCCCGTCGGCCACGCTGTCGGAGATGGAGCGCGAGCCCAGCCTTCGGGTCGTCGACGAGACCGAGGACCAGAAGGCCTCGCCGGCGCCGATCCTCACGAGCCGCGCCGTCACCGAGGGGCCACCTTGTGACGTGACCGCCGTTCGGTCGGCCTCGCAAGTCGTGGCCGTGACGCCGCTCGTGGACTTCAAACACTGCGCGCGCCGCTTTCAGCTCATGCATCTGCTCGAAGTGCCCGAGGAGTTGCCCGTCGCGCTGCGTGCACGCGAGGCGACCGACGAGGCGAGCCCGGCGATGTCGCCCCGTGAGGAGGGCACGCTCCTGCACCTCGCGCTCGAGCACGCGCCAAAGCTGGCCTTCGGCGCCGCCGACGCGGAGGCGCAGGTGGCCGAGTTGCTTCAGTCGCGCGCCGTGGAAGCGCCCGACGCGCAACGCCGCGTGGCCGCGCGGGCGGCGCGCTTCTTGATGAGCGAGTACGCGCGGCGCGTGACGGCGCTGGGGGCGTCGATTCATCGCGAGGTGCCTTTCGTGCTCGAGCTGGGCGCGGGTGTCCGGGAGAAGAACGGCGAGCGCGCCGGTCACGGCGCGGACGATGCGCGCGGCACCGTGGGCCTCCGCGGCGCCATCGACTTGGTCGTCGATTGGCCCAACGGCGAGGTCGACGTCCTCGACTACAAGCGCGCGCGCGGGCCATCGCCGGAGCCCTACGCGCTGCAGCTCGACGTCTACGCGCTCGCCACCTCGCGCTGGCTGAAGCGCCCGGTCACGCGGACAGGGATCGTCTTTCTGGGCAGCGGCAAGGCCTCGGAGCCGGTCTTTCGCAAGGCACCCAGGCCTGCGGAGCTCGAGGCGATGCTCCTAGGGCTCGTCGAACGGCTTCGCGAGAGCCGCTGGAGCGGAGCGTTTCTGCGGGAGCCCTTGACGACGTGCTCGCGCATCCGTTGTGGCTACGTGGGGCTTTGCCACCCGAAGACGCCGCTCGTGCAGCTCGGCCTCTTCGGCGGCGGCTGACGGCGCTCGCTACCGCATGAGGCCCGCCTCGAGCATCGATACGAAGCCACCGCGCGAAACCACCACGTGATCCACGAGGGGCACATCGACGGTGCGCGCGGCGGCGCTCACGGTCTCGGTGAAGCGGATGTCGGCGGCGCTGGGCGTGGCGTCGCCGCTCGGGTGATTGTGGACCAGGATGAAGGCGCTCGCGGCCGTGCGGAGCGCCGCGCGCAGAGGCTCGGCGGGCGAGATGGAGAGCGAGTGGAGGCCGCCTTGCGCGACGCGGCGGTCGGCGCGGAGCGCGCTCTGCCCGTCGAGCGAGAGGACCCAGAGCTCTTCGTGCTCAAGGGCGAGCAGCGGCGTCGCCCACGCGAAGACGGCGCGCGCGTCGGGCAAGAGCGGCGCGCTTCGTTGGGCGAGCTCCCGCGCCGCGCGAAGCCCGAGCTCCACGGTCGCTTGCAAGCGTCGCCGCATGCGCGGTGAGAGCGCCTCATCGCCACCGTCGACGGCGAAGCGCGCGAGCGTTCCCTCCATGGCCAGCGTGCGGAGGCGGCGCGGCAGGAGGTCGACGCGACCGTCGGAGCGCAGGGAGAGCGCGAGCAACTCGAGCGTCGAGCCGTCGCGGGGAGGGGGAGGCGTAGGCGGACGGGAAGGCGGAGGGCGCATGCAGCATGGCGGTGCAGTGCCCGTGCCGAGCAGCGCGCGCGCGCTTTTTCGAAGCGATCGCGCTGCAGCGCCCGTCCATGGACACGCGCGGACGGCCAGCGGCCGCCCTCAATCGTAGACGTCGCAGGTGATCTCGGCGGCAGGGAACGCCTGCGTCACGGCGCACGCGGCCTCGAGGGTCGCTTCGTTGAGCACGACGTGTTGGCTACCGGCGTTGCCGACGGCGAAGCAGCTTCGCTGGCCCACCTCCACGCTGCAGGCAAACGCGGGCGGCACGGCGGGGCCGCCGGCCGTCCCGGGCAGCGTGAACCCGAAGCGATCGCAGAAGGCGCCGGGCTTCATGCACGCGCTCATGGCGAGGCCCGCGCCCTTGATGCGAGACCAGTCGCAGGGGCCCGCGTCGAAGGGCGCGCCGCCGTCGCAGACGCCGGGGCTCGAGGGCGTCGTGGCGGGCACCGTTGGAGTGCTCGTTCCAGTAGGTCCGTTGCCGTTGCCGCTCGTCGTCGTGCTCGCGTCGGTCTTGTTGCTGGTCGCGCCGGGCGCTGTGGCCGCCGCGCCCGCGTCGTTGGTCGCAGATTCGGGAGCGGTCTGGCCGCACGCGGCCGCGGCCATCATGAGGCAGGCGAAGCAGAGTTGTGCGCGCATGGGTGGAGCTATAGTCAGCGCCCGCAGCGCGTCGCCCTCAAAAAGGAGTCTCCCCGGCCATCGGCGAGATAGGCCGGTCCCATCGCGGGAAAAGTTCAGCCTCGGCGGCGACAACGTTGGGTGGCGCGTGAACCGTGACCTCTGCACCACACTGTCGAGGGGGGCACTGACGCAGCCGCCATGGTTAGCAGCTCGTTCGCCGCCGAAACCGGGGGCGGCAGCGCGCGGCACGGCTGCTGCACAAGGACCCTCGCCGTTGCGCCGCTTCTGGGAGTCGTGACGCACACCGAAAGGGGAGTCCATGAAGACGCTTCGCTTGTCGTCGGCGCTGTTCGCCGTCGTGCTCACCGTTGGCTTGTCCTCCGAGGCCCGCGCTGGCGTGCCCGAGTGCGGCAACCTCCGGCTCGAAGAAGCCGGCAACTGCGAGCTTCGCGGAAGCGTGCAGTGTGAAGGCAGTTGCTCGAAGCTCGGCATCTACAAGAAGGCCTGCGCCACCAAGCTCCAGCGTGTCTGTCACCAAGACTGCAAGCTCCTCGCGCAGCCAACCTGCACCGACTCGTGCACGGGCACATGCAAGTCGCGCTGTGACCGCGGCGAGAACATCACCTGCACACACAACTGTTACGGCGAATGCAAAGGCAGCTGCAACGTCGCCTGCGGCGGCAAGCCCGACGTCGCGCGATGCCTCGCGTCGTGCGAGGCCACCTGCGACGGCGAGTGCGACACCAAGTGCGCGCCGGTTGTCGACGCGCCTTGCTACACGCACTGCATCGAGTGTTGCGGCGGCTCGTGCACGGCGCAGGCCAACATGGACTGCCAGACGACCTGCCAAGACAAGGAGTTCGAGACGTGCGAGCACGAGCTCGAGGTCGACTGCAAAGGCTCGTGCTCCGCGAAGGGCGCCATCTTCTGCGGCGGTGAGTTCGTTCTCGCGGGCGACCAAGTGCCGGCGTGCGTGTCCGCGCTGGCGGCTCGCGGCATCGCCACCGCCGACTTGCGCGTGAGCGTGAGCCTCGGCACGTCGAGTTTGCCCACGGCCGGCGGAGCGAAAGGCGGCGGCTGCTCGTTGTCTGGCGGCGGTGGCGAGGTTGGCGTTCTCGCGCTCGCGTTGGCGACGTTCGCGGGCGCTGTCCGACGCCGCCGGCGCGAAGCCGCGAAGCGAGCCGACAACTTCAACCCATGAACGTGCTCTCGAGGGCCCCGAGCTTTCGGAGCGCCTCGTACAGCGTGATGCTCACGGCGTTGGCCAAGTTGAGCGAGCGGACGGCGCCGAGCGTGGAAATGGCGAGGACGCGATCGGGGTAGCGCGCGAGCAGCTCCTCCGGGAGCCCGACGCTCTCACGGCCGAAGATCAAGGCGTCGCCCGGCGCGAAGTCCGCCTCCAAGTAGCTCCGCTTCGCCGTGGCGCTCAAGAAATGAAGCTTCGGCCGAGGCGCGATCTCGCCTCCACCGCCCGTGCCTCCGCCTCCCATGAACGCGTGCTCGAAGTGCGGAAAGTCGACGTGTTGCTGCAGGTCGACGAGGTGCCAATAGTCGACGCCGGCGCGCCGCACCGCGTGCTCGTCGATGCGAAAGCCCAAGGTGCCGACGAGGTGGAGGCGCGTGGCCGTCGCGGCGCAAAGGCGCGCGATGTTGCCGGTGTTCGGCGGAATCTCCGGCTCCACGAGGACCACGTGGAGGCCCGTGGGCAAGGGGTCGGCACGGAGACGCGGCGTCTGATTCGTGGAGCGCGGCACGGCGCGCAGCATAACCGGGCGCGGCGCGCGTCGTCGCGCCGTCAGACGGGGTCGCGAGACGCGTCGTGGTAACGTCAACGCGTGGGGGCGGAGGTAGGGCCGGTGGCGAGTGCGGTGCCGGCGTCGGTCCAGGCATTTCGCGTCGCGTTTCGCGAGCGTGAAGTCGGCCCGCGGTACTCCGGCTGGGGTCACTTCGCGTTCACCACGAGCGTGGCCCTCGCCGCCGTCTTGTTGGCGGTGAGCCGCGTCTGCGCACCCACTCTGGCAGAGGCGCTCGTCGTGCCGGCGTCCTTTGTTTTCGCCAACCTCGTCGAATACCTCGGCCATCGCGGTCCGATGCACCACCGGACGCGGGGCCTCACGCTCCTCTTCGAGCGGCACACGCGCCAGCACCACCAGTTTTTCACGCGCGACGCCATGAGCTTCGAGTCGTCGCGCGACTTCAAGATGGTGCTCTTTCCGCCCGTCTTGGTCGTCTTTTTCCTGGGAGGCATCGCCGCTCCCATCGCGGGCGTGCTCTTTTGGGTCGCCTCCGCGAACGCGGCTTGGCTCTTCGTCGCCGTCGCGATGGGCTACTTCCTCACCTACGAGTGGCTCCACTTCGCGTACCACACGGAGCCCGAGCGCGGCGTCGGCCGCCTCGCCGCGGTGCGCGCGCTAAGGCGGCATCACGCCATGCACCACGACAAGGCGCTGATGGGCCACTACAACTTCAACATCACGTTCCCCATCGCCGACGCCCTCTTCGGAACGACGTGGCGCGGCGCGCCGGAGCAGCGCGCGCCGTCGCCGCCAGCGCCCGGCGAGGACTGAGCCGAGCCGGGGCCAGGATCAGCCTCACTTCACGCAGACGCCGGCCGTGAAGGATCCGCGGACGTTGCTGCCTTCGCCGTCGAGCTCGAGGCCGCCGCGTACCTCATCGCCGGCGGTCGTCGAGAAATTGTCGAAGCGGAGGCGTCCGCCGGTGCCCGCGATCGTTTGGACCGTCGCCGGATCGATCCCAATTTGAAAGGTCGCGCGGTGCTCGTCGCCGTAGACGATCTTCGTTTCGCCGGGGCCCGTCTCGAGGAGCACGACGTGAACGGAGAGCGAGTCGGTGGGCGGCAATGGGCCCTTCACGACGCCGCAGACGGAGTCGTATTCGCGCAGCGAGAGAACCCTCTTGGTCGGCTCGACGCGCAGCGACGCCGAACGAATCGTGAAGGTTCGGCCCCGCACGGTTCCACCGATGGGCGCGCTCGAGATCGGCGCCAGCGTGCCGTCGCCGGCGCCTTCGCGCGTTGACGTGGGGACCGACGAGGAGGTCCCGCACGAGAGCAAGAGAACGAAGAGCGCCGCGTGCCTCACCGGGGAAGCATAGCGGGCGCCTTGCCGCCACGCTTGCCCGACCTGCCAGAGAACAGGGCCCGCGGCGTTCAGCGATAAAAGAAGCGCAAGGCTGCGGGGAGGCGTCGCCGCCAGGAGCGCTCGGTGTGCGCGCCCTTGGCGTCGATCTTCGTGAGGAGCTTGTCGGGGCCATAGCCACGGGTGCGCAGGTGTCCCGTCATGGCTTCCACGAAGGGAGCGCTGCCTCGCTCGTGGGCGCCGGCGTCGAGGTAGACCTGCGAGGTCCACGGGGTCGATTGTGCTGCGACGAAGTCGAGGATCTTGCCGCGGCCGAGCCAGAACGACGGCGACATGGCGAGCGCGCCGCCGACAGCTTCGGGAAAGCGGAAGTGCGCATACACGGCCGCGAGGCCGCCCAGCGACGAGCCCGCGACGAGCACACCGGCGGGCCCCGGCGTCACATGGAAGCGGTTGCGAAGGGTCGGCAGCCCGTGTGAGATCACAGAAGCCAGGAAGGCGTCGGCGCGGCCGTGGCCGCCCCCTCGGTCGAAAGGCGCGAGCTCGTCGATGCGGCCGCCGCCGCCGTGATCGATGGCCACGACAATGGGGCGCGAGCGCTTCTTTCCAAGCCGGTCGATGGCGCGATGGGCGCGCCATCCGCCGGCAAAGGAGCCGTGATCGTCAAAGACGTTCTGGCCGTCGAACATCACGAGCAACGGGAAGGGGCGCGAGCCGTCGTAGGCCGCCGGCAGGTAGACGCGGGCGCGCCGCTCGTGGCTGCCGACGCGGAGCGTGAGCGTCTCGAGCTTGCCGGCTTTGCGGGCTAGGCCAGGCCGGGCAGCCCGGCCAGCGCGGCTAGGCGTGCCCGCCCCGCTAGAAGGAACCGCGCGCTTGGTGCCCATGAGTGAGAGACCATAGGCACGAATGGCGTTGCCGAAAAGGGGCCGGCGACGTCCCGCGACGTCGTCGCGAAGTCAGAAGCGGAACATCGCGCTCGTCGTCGCGCCGCCGCCGAGCGTCGGCGCGCGCAGCAGCGTCACGCGGCCGCGTGGCGCGTTCCACGACGTGGCGAAGAGGAGCCCCGAGGCCACGAGGGCGACGGCGCTCACGGCGCCGATGACGTCGGCGACGACGAGCCGAGACTGAAGCTCGCTCCGCGTGTCTTCCGTGTAGGCGGGCGTCCCGACGAGCTCGTCCTTGTCGGACTTGATGCCGGTAAAGAGCACCACGAAGGTCACGCCACCCACGAGGCCGGCGCCGCCGAGGATGAACGGCAACGGGCCCGGCCCGCCGGAGGCGCTAGGCGGGCTGCCGTCGTCGCGCGTTGCGTTGTCGGCCTCGTCGCTCTTTGCGTCGCGGTTCGTCGCATCGTTCGTCTTGATGCCCGCGTTCTTGTCGACGCCGGTCTTGCCGACGCCGCCCTTCACGAGGCGTTCGAGGACGGCGCTCACAGCGCGGGCGCGTTCGCCTTCGCGCGCGACGAAGACACGCTCTTGGGGCCGATGCCCCGCAACGGTGAAGCGGAAGGTGTGGCTGCCCGGATCGATGGGCGTCGAGCGGCCATCGGCGGCGGGCGAAAACGGCGCGCCGTCGAGCGTGACCGTGAAGGCGTTGAGGTCGTTGCCGAGATCGTCTTTCGCGGAGAGCACGACCGTCGGGATGCGTTCGTCGACATCGCGTTGCCAACCGGCGCAGTCCTTTTGGATGACCTTCGGGCAAGTGGGCTGCGCGCAGATCACGAAGCTCGCGCGCGCGTCGATGAGCTTGCCGCGATCGCGCTGGAGCTGACCGCTGCTCGCGGCTTCGGCGCAGACGCGGGTCATGGATTGGGCGCGCGCCGGCGCCCCGCTCGCGATGACCAGCGCCGCCGCCGCCAGTGCCATCGCGCTGCTCGGCGTGGTGCCAGCCGCGCTGTCGCGACGACGCACTCGCAGCAAGTCCATCAAGGCACCGTCAACGTGGGCGCTGCGCTTCCCATCGGCGCGCCGCCCGCGCCCGCGCCGCCAGCGCCAACCTTGAACGCGACGGTGGGCGCGACGGCCAATTGCGCGCCCTGCATCGCAACGACGCCGTAGGCAGGTCCGCCGCTTCCGCCGCCGCCTTGGCCCCCTTGCCCGCCTTTGCCGCCTTTGCCGCCGGCGGCTCCGCCGCCGAGGCCCGTGCCCGAGTAGTAGCAAGCCATGGCCGTCGCGTCGTAGTAGCAGCTACCCGCGCAGAACCCGGCGGCGCCGCCGGCGCCGTTGGTGCCAGGGCCGCCTTGGCCCCCTTGCCCGCCCGCCGCACCGTTGCCGCCGCGCCCCGTCGCGATGTTGGAGAACGACGCCGTCAACGTGCCGGGCCCGACGAGCATCACGCCCACGGACGCGCCGCCGCTCGTGCCCGGCGCGCCGGGAGCGCCACCGAGACCGCCGCAGCCGCAAGTGCCCGTGCCGCCGCTCGATGTGCCGAGACCGCCAGCGGCGCACGTCGGCGTCGCGCCGCAACCCTGCACGCAATCGGTCGCAGAGCTTCCGCCTCCGCCAGCGGCGCCGTGTTCGCCTTGGGTGCCCGTTTGGCCAGCCGTTCCAGTCGCCGGCACCCAGCCGGTGAGCGAGAAGTTGCCGACGCCAGCCGCCGTTCCGGGCGTTCCCGTAGGGCCGTCGCCGCCGCTGCTGCACGAGAAACCGTTGCATGTGCGGTTCGCGACGACGCCCGGCGCCGGGGGCGTCGTGCCGTCTCCGCCGATGCCGGCCGTAAGGTCGACGCCCGTCATTGTGAGCGACGCGCCGGACACGAAGATCGCGACGCTCGATTGTGTCGGATCCGCCTGGCCTTTCGTCGAGAGCGTAAGCGTATCGAGTCCCGCCGTGCCCGCGAAGCCCGACACCGTGACGACGCGGGCCGTGGTGGAGCGGAGCACCGTGAGCGATGAGACGCCGGGCGCGCAGTCCTTCGTCCACGTCGCGCCCGTCGCCTTCCATCCGCCGTGGATCGAGGTGGCGCTCGCGAGGGTGACTTCTTCAGCGTAGATGCCTTCGTCGAGGTAGACGTCGGTCGCCCCTTGCGTCTTCGCGAGCGCGAGGGCCTTGCCGACGGACTTGACCGGTGCGGCGCGCGTCCCGCCGAGGAGATCGTCGCCGGTGGTGCTCACGAAGACCGCCGCGGCGCCGGGCTGCGCGGCCGGATCGCAAGGAGCCGTCGGCGGGGGGAGCGGCGCTCCGTCGTCGCCGCCGTCGGCGCTGGGGGAGGTGCCCGAGTCGCTTCCCGGGCCGGCGGTCGCGTCGCCGGCGGGGCTCGGGCCTCCGTCCGTCGTCTCGGTCACGGGCGGGAAGCTGAGGCATGCGGAGCTGCCAAGCGCGAGCCAGGCCACCAACCGTCTCCGCGCGCGCCGCATCGCGCTCATGATAACGCGACTCGGGACCCTGCGGCTCCAGCGCGCTGGGCCATGGCAGAAATAGGGCCGCTTTTTGCGCTGATTTTCGTGCGCACCAGGGTGCTTCGCCAAAGCGCCCCCGTTTGCGGCGCGCACCGCGGCAGGGCGGCGCACGCTTCGGCAGGGTGTTGCACCGGTCGCGACCGATCCGCACCTGGTCCGCACGTGGCAACCACGCGTCCGCTCGTGCGATCGCGCCGATCCCCGTGCTGGTGTGGTGCTGGCCTGTAGAATGCAGCGGCATCGAGCGAACCCGCCGCCGTCTTCGACGCTGGCCCCACGCGGAGAGCAATTGGTCATGAACATCAGCACGGAACGTCACGATCGCGCCGCCGCGCCGCCCCGCGCCATCGTTCTGCGGGTCACGCTCGGCCCCGACGCGGGGACCGAGGTCGCGCTTCAAATGAACGAGCGCCTGCTCGTGGGCAGCAGCCAGACGTGTGCGCTTCGGCTCACCGATCGGCGCGTGTCGCGGCGGCACCTCGCCCTGGAGCAAACGCCTGCGGGGCTCGTGGTGCGTGATCTCGGCTCCACCAACGGGACCTTCGTCCGCGGCGTCGAAGTGCGGGAGGCGGTCGTGCGGCCCGGCGATGCCATCGAGCTGGGCGAATCGCAAATGGTCGCTGTCGATGCGGCGACGCCGGGACCGCTGCCCGCGGAGGCCGACTCCTTCGGTCGCCTTGTCGGGCGGAGCGTCGAGATGCGTCGGCTCTTCGCGCTCGCGCCGAAGCTCGCGCAGGCGAGCGCGTCGCTCTTGATCGAAGGCGAGACGGGCACCGGCAAAGAGCTCTTCGCGGAGGAGATCCACGCGCAGGGGGCGCGCTCCGGCGGGCCGCTCTACGTCTTCAGCGCGCTCTCGGAGGATCCGCAGACGGCCCTCGTCACGCTCTTCGGCTCTGTGGCGGGCGCGGCCGGCGGCGATCGTCCGGGCTTGCTCGAACTGGCGCACGGCGGAACGCTGATCCTCGATGAGCCCGGAGAGCTGAACGCGGATCTGCAGCGTCGGCTCGGCCGCGCGCTCTCGCGAGGGCAGGCGCAACGTGTCGGCAGCAACGCACCGTACTCGCTCGACGTGCGGGTCATCTCGACGTCCACAGCGAATCTCGACCGCGCCGTCGAGCGGGGCCTCTTCCGCGAGGAGCTGTTCTACGCGCTCGTTGGCGCGCGCATCGAGCTGCCGCCGCTGCGCAAGCGGCCGGAGGACGTCACGGTGTTGGCGCGTCACTTTTGGTCGGCGCTCAAGGTCGCAGGCGAGCTGCCGTTGGCGCTCGTTGCGCACCTCGAGGCGCATCCGTGGCCTGGCAACGTGCGCGAGCTCGAGAACGCCATCTCGCGGCATCTCGCGACGGGAGAGCTCGACGTGGGCGCAAGCGCGCGCCCGACAGCTCCGCCGAAGCCCAACGAATCGGGGCCCGATGTCGTGACAGAGATCTTGTCGCGCCACATGCCGCTGGTTCAAGCGAGGCAAGAGATCGTCGTGCGCTTCGAGCAGATGTACCTCGAGCAAGTGCTCCGCGAGCACAACGGCAACGTCACGCGAGCCGCCCGCGCATCGGGCCTCGCGCACCGCTATTTCCAGGCGCTCAAGGCCCGTCGCTCGCGCTGACCGCGACGGCCCGTCAGGCGGCGAGGTCGAGGTCGGGGTCGGGGTCGAGGTCGAGGTCGAGGTCGAGGTCGAGGTCGAGGTCGGGGTCGAGGTCGGGGTCGGGGTCGAGGTCGAGGTCGAGGTCGGGGTCGAGGTCGGCCCCGAGAATTAGCATGCTAATTGTCGACCGACGACGCGGGGCCCCGGGCCCCCGTCCGCGCTGGCCACGCCCGTCCGCGGCCAGCGGCCCAGCCGCGTGGGGGCGCGAGCCTCAATTGATTAGCGTGCAAAGTATCGACCCCGCCGCCGGCGGCCCCGGCCGCCGCGCCCGCCTGCCGCCCGCTAGCGCTGCTGCGCAGCGGCGCCGTTCGCGGTGGCGATCTCGGGCAAACAGACACCCTGGTTCGTGTCCACGAAGAGGGGCTTGGCGCCTTGGCACTTGCTGCCGGGCGCGCAGTCGTTCGGGTTCGACTTCGAGCAGAGCTTGAAACACGTACGGGCGTTCGTCGACCCGAGGCAGGCGTGTCCGCTCACGCAGTTGCTGAGCTCGCAGGACTCGCCCGTGGTGGCGCTGCCCAGCGCGACGCAACCCGTGCGGCCGTCGGCCTGGTCGACCACGCTGCAGCTCTCGTTGTCGGGGCACGCTTTCGGCGACAGGAGCTTGCACGGCCGGACCGGGATGCACACCGGCACCCAAAGGTTGTCGTCGACGAGGAGTTGTTTGTCGCAGACCCGATCGGCGCCGCAGCTCGCGCTCCCGAGGCAGCAGTACCGGCGGCACTGCCCCGGTGTGCCGACGCACTCGAAGCCCGCGCTGCAGTCGTCGGATGCGCGGCACTCGGCGCCGTCTTTGCCGGGGCCGGCGCTCCGGCATACCGGCGCCGGGGACGCGTTCGTTTTCTCGATGCGGCACGCGAAGCCGGTTCCGTAGAGGTCGGGCGGCGGGCCCGCGTCGGGCGTGGGGGCGGCGCCCGCGTCCGCGGCACTCTTCGCGTCGCCTCCCGCATCCGCGGAGCCAGCGTCGTAGGTCGGCGTGAGCCCGCCCGCGTCGGCGAAGTTCGGTTGCTCTGCCTTGGCGCAGTCCGGCGTCAGATCATCCGGATGGCACGTGCCCAACTGCACGAGGCAAAGCGGGCTGCCTTCGTATTTGCTCGCCGCCGGCAACGCGCCCGACGTTGTTCGCCCCGTACCCGCGTCCCAAGAGGCCCCGAACCCACGGGCGTCTCCAACCTCGGCAGCCGAATCGGCGGAGAGCGACATGCAGCCCCCTGCGAGCGCGGCGACGGATCCAAGAAAAATTAGGCGGCGAAGGAGCATCGGAGTGCAGTGGGAGCCGGTGAAGCTGGAGCCCACAAAAGGAAGCCATCCACGGAACGTGCCGGGACTCCGCATAGTGTGTCACTGAGGGAAGAAAAGACCAGAATTATCGTGGACAAGGGCCCGGTCCCGCGGGCCCCGCTCGGGCCCACCAGCGGCCTTCCGGAGGTCGACCCCATGGCGCGCGTGTCATAGCTGCTGGCAGACAGCGAGCGGAAAGAGCCCGCTTGTGCCGTCGCGTCGCAGGCCCAGCCGCCCGCGTGTGCCACTCTGACCCGCCGCGTCAGCGCGACTCGATCTCGCGCATCACCACGTTGCCCGCTGCGTCGAAGGCGCGGACGGTCACGATGTGAGGCCCTGCCGGCACGAGGCCCGTGATGTCGGTGTCGACCGACTCCTCGGCCGTGTCGAAGAGGCCGTCGGCCGGGCCGAGCGGGCGCCACTCGAGGCGGCCGTTGATGGCGACCTCGATCCTTGCGACGGGCCCCAAGCCGTCGGTGACCTTCAGCTTGAGGCGCCGCCCGTCGAGCGTGAGGCCCGCGATGACCGGCGGCGTGTTGTCGATGAACACGCTTGTCGACTCAAGGCTGTGCTTTTGCGTTTGCTCCGGCGGGTTCGACAGCTCGTCGCTGGCCTCGACGCGCACGCGGTATTTGCCTTCCGGCAACGCCTGCGTGTCCCAGTCGTATTCCGCCTTCGTGAGCACCTCACCGTCGCGCAACACGTCGCGCCACAAGGTCTGCCCCTCGCGCCGGTAGTGAAGGCGATAGCGAAGCGCGTCGTTGTCGGCGTTGTCGACCTTCCACGTGATGCGCACGACGCTCTCCCGCTTGGGCGTGTCGCCGCCGCTCGCCGTGAGCCCCTCTTTCGTCTCGCGCGTGACGCCTTTTTGCGCCGCCGAGACGTCGAGCAGCACGGGCCGCACGTTCTCAGTCACGAACGGCAACGTCACGCCCGCGAGGATCGACTTCGGATCGCGCGCAAAGCGCGCGCGCACTTGCACGAAGCGACCCGGTGGGCTCGTCACGGCGCCCGGCTGCGCGAGGGCTGCGCTCCAATCGCTCCACGTCGAGTCAGGCGTCTGCGTGTTGCCGGTGCGCGTCGACAAATCGAGGGGGCCGCTGGCGGTCCATGACAGGCGCCCGAACTTCGCGCGCAGGCCCGCATCGAAGGACTTCGAGGTCCACACGGCGCCGTCGCCGCCTTGCGCTGTCACGCGATGGAACGCCGCCGGATCGCCGCCGGCGAAGACGGGCGTGCCTTTCGCGAAGGCGATGGCGCCGATCTGTCGCTCGTCGGCGTCGGCCACGAGCGCGACGGCGTGATCGCCATCGACCGCGTAGACGCGGCCCTCGGCGCCGGTGCCCACGAAGGCGCGATCGCCCTCGAGCGCGAGCGCCATGTAGTGCGTGTCCTTGTGATCCATGAGCCGCTCGGGGCGACCTTGCGCATCAAAGCGAACGAGCAGGCCCTTGCCGGGCTTGGGCCGCGACGTCGTCGGCTGCGGCGAAGCAGGCGCTTTGCCGCCGCGACTCGGCGCTTCCGGCGGCTCGCCGTAATCGTTGCCGATGGCGTAGATCTGACCCTTGCCCACGGCGATAGCCTTCACCTCTTCGCCGGGGAAGTCGTAGAGGACCGTGGCGCGTCCCGGACCGGTCACGCGGTACAAGATGCCTTTGCCGCTCGAGCCCGCGAACAGGTCGGTGCCGTCGGTCGCGAGCGACACGATGTGAGGCTCGTCGCTCTTCCAATAGACCTGCGCGCCGCCCGCGAGATCGACGCGGAAGACCTTTCCGCCGGGGCCCGTCGCCGCAAAGAGCGCCGATTGGTTCTTGTCCCACGCGAGGGCCCAGACGTGGCTCGCGTCAAGCTTCGCCAAGACGTCGACCTTGCCGCCAGCGATCTTGAAGATCTTCCCGTCGGGCATCGACGCTGCGTAGATCACGCCGCCGGCGCCCTCGAGCATCGACGTCACGGCGAGCGCGCCGGTGTCGGCGAAGAGCGTCGCCCGATCGCCCGAGACCTTCCAGATCTTGCCGTTGGGGCTCGTGCCGACGAGGACGCTGCCGTCGCTGAGCGGCAGCGCCGAGAACGACGCCGTCGATTGCTCGAGCGAGACGGTGCCGAAAGACCAGCCCACGCGAACGGTCCCGTCGGAGGCCACGGCGACACCCTTGAGGTCGCCGCCCGACAGCTCCTCGAGCGTGTCGAGCTCGAAGGTGCGCGTGCCCACCGCGTTGGCGTCGCTCGAAAGGAGCGTCGCGCCGGAGACAACCAAGGCGCCCGCGAGCGCGCTTACGGGACACTTCATCGAAGCACCGGCCTTACTTTCACGCGCACGCGATCTCGTCCGTCGATGTAGCGGTCCATCGGGACGACGGTGCGAACTTGGGTCCAGATCGATTCGGGGGCGATGCTCGAGTTCGCCGGCCTCAGCGTGTCGAGCGCGAAGTGCGGCAACGTCGGCGCGACGTGTTGCTTGAAGGCCACGCCCGGTGTGGGCGCCTTGAACTGCACGACGAGGCTCCGGGGTCGCTCGCTCTGGCGCGCCTCGTTGGCGAGCAGCTCGCGGAGGTTCTCCGGGCTCGCCAGCTCCGGCAGCGCGCGGTAGCCGGGCAAGATCTCCAGCTCGACGTCCTTGCCGCCGAGCTCCCTGGGGATCTTCACCTCAACGTCGCGCGTTGTCTCGGGCCCTTCGAAGCTCTGGAGGCGCACGCGGATGCGCGCTGTCTCGCCGGCGTCGACGACCGGATCCAAGAGCTCCACGCCGCGGATGCGCCAGGTGTCACGCGTGTACTTTACATCGAGCGTCGCCTCGACGCGCTCCACGTGGACCGGCTCCCAGGGGTTGTTCATGGCGGCGCCGATGGCGCGGACGAGCCGCGACGCGCTCCACTCGCCGGCCTCCGGCAAGCCGCCGACGGCGACGCCGAAGTCTTCGAGCTCGAGGGTGCCGAAGCCGCGAATCGTGAGCTTCGACTTCAAGAGCCAGGTGATGTCGCGCCGATCGCTGACGGTGGCCTCGACGACGCCGCCGAGCGTCGTCGCCACGAGCGACGGCGTCATGAAGACGTCTTCGGCGATCTCGATGTTCCAGTCCTTGCGCGGCACTGTGGGCGTGTCGGTGACCGACACGTGCATCGGGATCGTCGGCGCCGTCTTCGTCTCGTCGACGACGACGGCCGTTTGCCGATCTTGCACGAGGGCGCCGAGCGGCCGCACCGCCTCGCCGACCTTGAAGCTGTGCTGCTCGCTGGCGTAGATCCACAGCACCTTCGCGAGGGCCGTGGGTAGCGCGCTGTCGCCCGCGTTCATCATCGGATGCCCGAAGCCGCAGGCGCGCGTGCCCTCCACGTGGGTCGTCGTGCCGAGGCCCATCATGGAGATGTCGCCGCGCACGAGCTGGACGCCGAGCGTTCCGCCGTTTTCGTAGTGCGATGGCGTGCCTTCCGGCGGAGGGCCGCCCTTGCCACCGCCCGCTTGCAGGGGCTCGAGGCCCAGCGGACTGAAGAGCGTCTTGGCGTAAGCGGCGGCGCGATCCGGCAGGCCGCCCATCAAGAGCGGCGTCGCCACGCGCACCGCCGCATCGGGCAAACCGCCGGAGGCGCGGGCGCCCATTTGCTTGGCGTGCGCGTCGAGATCGTATTTGCCGACGGCGCCCTCGAAGCGGTTCAAGCCGCGCGGCCGGTCGCCCGTGGGCAAGGTGCCCGCGCTCGCGACGCGCTTAGGGTCTTTGCCTTGTGGCACGGCGCGCTCGAGCGGGAAGAAGCCCGGCAAGACCGGGCGCCGCATCTCGAGGAGCATCGGCGCGATGGGCGTCACACCGGCGACGGGCTCCGCTTGAAACGACGAGAGGCTGTACGCGTAGGCGCCGGCGAGGCGTCCGTCGATGTAGATGGGGCTGCCGCTCATGCCGCGGACGTTCTTGGTGATGTTGAGCCGCGGGTGCGGCGTCTTTACCAAGATGAGATCTTGCGACGGCCTGAAGTTGTGAAGGACGCCGATAACCTCGATGTCGAACTTCTCGGGCGACGAGCCGCGGAAGACGGTGAGGCCGTAGCCCTTCATGCCCTCTTTAATCTCGTCGACGGAGATGGTCGGGCTCTTCGCTTGCCCGTGGGCCAATGGAAGGCTCAAGCCCAGGCCGACGAGCGAGCCGACCAACGAGAGCGCGAGAAGGAGAGTGCGGCGCACGGACCACCAAGTGTGACGGGTTTGCACTCGCAATGGCAACTTGGCCGGCCCCCTTTTCGCGCGTGCGCTGAACGGCTGTCCAACGGTTCGAGGCGGAGGGGCGCCGCGCCCCGATTTCGCCGTGGGCCGCCTGCCGTTTGCGGCGCACGAGACGCAGGCTTACGGTGCCGTCGATGAGGGATCTCGCTGGCGTGGTGCTCGTCGTCGCGATCCTCGCGATGGTTGTCGCGCACGTCGCCATCGCGCGGGCGCTCGTAGGCCGCGGCGAGCTTCGGCGGGCGTGCCTCATCTTCGTGGTGCCGCCGTTGGCTCCTTTGTGGGCGACGGAGCGCGGGCTCGGCCGGTGGTTTCTGCTTTGGGTGGGCGGCTTCGCGGCCTACGCGCTGATTTCGTCGCTTGCTGGCTAGGGCGCTGGCTAGGGCGCTGGCTGGGGCGGCTTCGCTGGGCGCTGCCGGGCGGCGCGGGGGGAGACTTGCGGGCGAGCCCACGCCGAATTTCGCCAGGAGGTCTTTCGACCGAGGGGAAAAGACTTCGGTGCAACGGAGGCGCGGGGGCGATAGCCTCAGCGTCCGTGATGGATCAGGAAGGCAAGCGCGACCGACCGAGCGGCGATTGGGAAGACCGCACCGAGCAGCGTGCGGTGCCGTCCGACGAGCTCCTCGACGCGATGAAACATCCCGACGTGCCCGAGGTGGTCCTCGAGGCCATCGCGCGGCGCTCGTCGATCCCGCCGGTTCACGAAGTGGCGCGCGATCCCGGCGAAGACACGGCGCGGTACCTCTTGGGGCGCGGCGCGCCCTTGGCCGCCCGCATCGCGGAGGCCGGGAGCCTTCCGCCCGAGACGGCGGCGCGCGTTCGCGTGCGCGCCGAGCAGCCGGAGCCGCTCTTTCCCGTGATCTTCATGGGCTTCCTGATGGTGGCGGCGGTCGTGGGTTGGTGGTCCTTCGGCCTCCTTCCTCGATGAACGGCGAACCTGAGCGGCCGCCGCGCCTCGGCACGCCGAGCCTCACGCTGCGATGACGCGGCGCCTCCTCGCGTTCAGCGATCTGCACGTTCGCTTCGCCGCGAACCGCGAGCTGGTCGCGGCCGTGGCGCCGCGGCCCAACGATGGGCTCATCGTCGCCGGCGACGTGGCGGAGCGCGCCGACGAGTTGGCCGCGGCGCTCGAGCTCCTGCGTCCAAAGTTCGCGCGCCTCTATTGGGTGCCGGGGAACCACGAGCTGTGGACGATGCCCGGTGAGCCGGAGCGCGGCGAAGCGAAATACCATCGCATGGTCGACGTGTGCCGCAGCCTCGGGGTCTTGACGCCCGAGGATCCCTTCGACGTGTGGGAGGGCTCGGGCGCGCCGCACACGCTGATGCTCACGGCGGGGCTTTACGACTACACGTTCGCGCCCGATGAGATCGCGGGCGATCCCGACCGCGCGCGCGCGTGGGCCCTCGAGACCGGGCTTCGTTGCACCGACGAGGAGCTGCTTCACCCCGATCCGCACGTCGATCTCGCGGAGCGCTGCGCCGCGATGTGCGAACGCGCCGAGGCCCGCATCGACGCGGCGCGGGCCAAGGACGACTTGCCGTCGGTGCTCGTGAACCACTTTCCGCTCTTGCGCGAGCACGCGGTCTTGCCGAGGATTCCGCGTTTTTCGATCTGGTGCGGCACGCGCCGCACGGCGTCGTGGATCGAGCGGGCGAAGGCCCGCGTCGTGGTCTTCGGTCACCTGCACATTCCGCTCACGCTCATGCGAAACGGCGTGCGGTACGAAGAGGTCTCGGTCGGCTACCCGACGCAAAGGCTCGCGGAGCGAACGCCCGACAGCTTCCTGCGCGAGATCTTGCCCGGACCCGCGGAGGCGCTCCCCGAGGGCTGGCGCTCACGGCGGGCCGGCTAGGGCGGCCAGGCCGGGCTCTCGCGTCGCGGCTCGCTCAGTTCTTCTTGCAGCCGTCGAGGGTCGTACCCTCGAGATCCCCGCAGCGGGTGCCCGACGGGCACTCGGTCACGCTGTGGCAGATCTTGAGGCAGCGCTTCTCGCCGTTGGTGTCGCGGGAGCAGACGCTGCCGTCATCGCACTCGCCGTTGCTCTCGCCGATGTTGTCGCAAGACTCGCCGAGGGCGTTGGTGCCACACGCGACAACGAGCCCGCTCAAGACGATGAGCGAGAAAATGAGCTTTCCCATGGTCGACGGACCTCTCGGGCGGCGTTTGTAAGGGCGCGAACTACTTGGTCTTCTTCGCGTCGGGCGCGGTGGCGCTGTACCCCTCGGGGTGCACCGGGAAGACGGGCGTGCCCATGGCGCGACGCTCGCGCTTGTTTCGCTTGCCGCTGGTGGTGGCCTTGCGCTTGCGAATCCGCTCGAACTGTTGCGTCGACGAAACCATGGTCGTTTTCCTTGAAAGCCGCGGCGAAAACCGTGGGCCGCGCTTTATGCAGGGTCTCGCCCCTCGAGTCAAGGGAGCTGGCGCGAGGGGGACGCACGTTGGTTCTTGCGGCTAGAAGACCTCAATCTCGGCCCGGGCGGAGCAGGGGCTCCCACAGACCCTTCCGGCGGTGCGTTCCTGGTACCTGAACTGCAGCCGACCCGCGGCTAGCGCGCCCGTGATTCGTTGCGTGCTCTCCCACGTACAGCCGTCGGACCACGGGTACGAGGTGGAGAAGCACACGTCCACTTCGCCCGCTCTCGTGGAGCCTCGGTATTGGCGCGCCCCGAAGGTGACGAGCGCGGAGCCGTCACCGGGGCATGAGTAGTCGAGTCGTCCGAGTGCGCCACGTCGAAACGGTGTGTCGACGAAGCACGCCGGCGAGGACATCACGAAGGAAAGTACCCGCAAGGCGCGCGTGCAAAGGCCGTCGCCGCCAACGAGCTCCGCAAGGCAAAGCGGAGGCGCCGCGTCGGCGCCAGCCTCGACGCCGGAGTCGAGCGGCGCCGATTGGTCGACAAGTCTCGCGTCGGCGGACGCGTCCATCGGCGAGCCTTGAGCGGTCTCAACGTCGCCTGGTGACGTTCGTGCGCCGCACGCCGCGACGGGCGTTGTCGCAAGGGCCCACCCGAGCTTCAACCACCAGCGGTCCATCCGTTGACCATAGCCCATCGAAACGGGAGCGCTTCGCGCAAGCGCTGCCGACGCGCCACGCGTGCGGCGGCGGGAGCGGCGGACGCGTCGGCCCGAAGGTGCAAGAGAGCTCAGCCAGTTGTGCTTTGTCGGTCGCCAGCCCCGATCGAGAGCCGCGACAAGCCCGTGCTGCACCACGAGGTCGATGCGCTTCTGGCGGGCGCAACACCGCTCGCGGAGAACGAGGTGTTCCACGTCTTCGAACTGAGCAGACCTTGGACGCGTGAATGCTTGGAGTTGGCAGAAGGACGTCGCCCCGCTCCCCCGCACGCAGACCCTACGGCGTGATCAACCCCAGCTTCACCGGCGCGAGTGACACAACGGCGCTCGTGGCCTTGTCGCGGAGGACCACCGCGTCGAGGCCGCCGGCGCCCGCGGAGTGCGCCGCCGTGTAGTTGGTGCAGAAGCCCGCCGAATTTGCGGCGAGCACGTACGTGCCTGGCGCGCCCACGACGACGCTGTCACGAAAGTCATCGCTGCCGCTCAAGTTGCCGCACGTGGGGCCGGTGAGATCGCCCCAGAGGCCCGTGGCGTCGGCCACGATGGTGTGGAGGGCGCCGTCGCTCTCGGTGACTTCGAACGCGATGGCGTAGTTCACGTACTTGTTCGAGTCGAGCGGGCCCACCTCATCGCATCCAATCGAGAGGATGCGCGCTGCGAAGGTGCCGCCGTCCACCGGATTCGGTAGCCAGGCTGGCGGGAAGGCTTCTCCCTGAAATCCACGCGTCACGAGGATTCGATTCGAGTCGGAGTCGGAGATCAGAAGCTCGCCGCTCGGCGTCACGGTCAGGAACATCGGGGCCGTCAGGCTCGCAGGGAGCGGGCCGAGCACGACGCCCACGCTCGATGGCGATCCGATGACCGTCGTGACCTCACCGCTCGGCGTGATCCGCCGCACCGTGTGGTTCGCCTCCTCGCCGACGTAGACGTTGCCAGCCTTGTCGACGGCGAGCCCCATCGGCCACTTGAAGCGCGCGGCCGCGCCGACGCCATCCGCGTAGCCTTCGACGTCGGGCGCGCCGGCGAGCGTGGTCACGGCCGCCGTGGGCGTGATCTTGCGGATCGTCTGCGAGCAGTCGTCGGCGACGTAGAGCGCATCCGCACCGTCGACCGCGATCCCGGCCGGGCAGTTGAGGCGCGCGACGTCACCGGTCGCATCAACGTGCCCGCCTTGGTCGGCCTTGCCCGCGAACGTCGACACGTCACCGGTCGGTGTGATCGTTCGGACCGTGTGCGCATCGAAGTCGCTCACGTAGATCAGGCCCGCCGAGTTCCGCGCGATGCCCCAAAGGGACTTGAAGCGCGCCGTCGTGCCGGGCCCGTCGTTCGTGCCGGCCTGCTCCGAGGCTCCCGCGAGCGTCGTCACCGCGCCGGCCGGCGTGACTCGACGCACGGTGAAGGTGTCCGCCACGTAGAGGTTGTCGCTCTTGTCGATGACCATGGCCGTTGAGCCGTAGAAGCGCGCCGCGTCACCGACGCCATCGACGTGTCCGCGTTGACCGGCCTTCCCGGCGAAGGTTGTCACCACGCCGCCCGGCGCGATCTTGCGGATGGTAAAGTTGTTGTTGTCGGCCACGAAGACGTTGCCGGTCGAGTCGACCACCGTTCCCGATGGATAGCCAAAGCGCGCGGCGGTCCCGGTGCCGTCGGTGCTCCCGCTGGGCGGCTCCGAGGCATCAACGCCGCCTACGAGCGTCGACACGGAGGCCGCGATCCGTCGCACCGCGTGGTTTGCCGTGTCGGCCACCACGAACGAGCCTCCGGGCTCGAGCGCCAGCGCCGATGGCGCGAAGAAGGTAGCGCTGTTGATACTCCCGTCGGAGTAGCCTTTCCCGTAGGACTTCCCCGCCACCGTGCTGACGACCCCGCCGCTCGTGGCGCGCCGAATCGCGTGGTTGCCCGAGTCGGCGATGGTCAACGTCCCTGCACCGTCCACGGCCACGCCCGTCGGAAACGCGAGGCGCGCCGCCGTCCCGTTGGAGTCGGTCGTCCCTGTTTGCCCTGCGGAGCCGAGGAAGGTCGTGACGACGCCGCCCGACGAGATGGAGCGAATCGTGTGGTTGTTCCGGTCCGCCACGAAGACCGTGCCGCTCGCGTCGATGGCGAGGCCCGTGGGCTGCGAAAAGTGCGCCGCCACGCCCATGTCGTCGACGTTGCCGGGCGTGCCCGCGGTGCCTGCGAAGGTGGAAACGTTGCCG
The DNA here is from genome assembly GCA_016703425.1 of Myxococcales bacterium. Lineage (NCBI taxonomy): Bacteria > Pseudomonadati > Myxococcota > Myxococcia > Myxococcales > Myxococcales bacterium. The sequence continues at coordinate 154,943 of JADJCA010000007.1, read as the reverse complement.
CCCGCGAGCCTGCGGATCGCGTGGTTGTCACGGTCGGCCACGTAAAGATCGCCGTTCGACGCGAGCGCCAGGCCCGTCGGCGCGTTGAAGCGCGCGGCCCCCGGGGCGCCGTTCGCGGTGCCCGCTTGCCCGGCGGCGCCGGCGAGCGTCGAGACGACGCCGGCGGAGCTCACCGCGCGGAGCGTATGGTTCCCGGAGTCGGCGACGTAGAGCGTCCCAGCGCCGTCGACCACGAGGCCGCGCGGGTAGTGAAAACGCGCGCTGTTGCTCGGACCGTCGACGGCGCCAGGAACGCCGTGTTGTCCAGCGACGAGCGACTGCACGCCTGCCGGCGTCACCTTGCGGATGGTGTGCTGGAACGTGTCGCTCACGTACACGTTGCCGGCGGAGTCGACCGCGACGCCAGAAGGAGCGGTGAGGAATTCGGCAGCCTCTCCAACCTTAGGGGCCGGGCCGCCGGCGAGCAGCGTCAGCTCGGCCGCGCCTGGGGTGCTTGCGTCACCGGAGTCGGGGGCCGACACGGCATCGACGGTCGCTCCGTCGTCGGTCACGCTTGCGTCACCGAGCGCCGCGCCGCCGTCGACCGCGGCTTCCGCGCCGGTGTTGCTGTCGTCGCCGCATGCGTACGGCGTGAGCGCGAGCAGCAACGCGAAGGCGGCGCGTGAACGCACCCAGGTGAACCCAAACCGCTGCGTGCCGTTCGCCATGGCTCCTCCGCGAAGGGAGGAGGTTAACGGATTCGCCGGTGCCCCGCACTTTCCGCGGGAACCAGCGTCACCCCGCCTGCGACTGCGAGAGCTCGGTCACGCCGAAAACCACGGCGCGCATTCCCGATGGCAGTTCCACGCATGCGCCAGAGGCGCAGCCGCCGTTGAGGCTCACGCCGTCGCACGCGTCGCAGACGAAGAGCTCGCGCTCGTAGACATGGGGGTGGAGCCCGTCGAACTTACCCAAGCCCGAGTGCGATCTTGAGGCCGCGATCTAGCTGGGCACGTACCCGCGAAGGCAGGCCCCCGACGTGTTCGTCGAGGAACGATTCGGCGAGTGTCATCACCTGACAGACGAGCGCCACTGACTCGCGATCAAGGCCCGTCTCCTCCGCGCGCAGGAGGAGGTTTCCCACCGCGCGAGCCCGTTTGAGATTCGATGTCAGGGGCACAACCATCACCGTCCTCAAGGCCGACGCGTTCAGGAGGTCGTCTTGCACCACGACGACGGGCCGTCGAAGGGCAGGGGCCGAGCCACGAGGCTCTCCAAAGTCGGCCCACCAGACTTCGCCCCGCCTCACCATTCGACCTTCGCCAGCGCGGCCCGCGTAGCCTTGTTTCGAAATTCGCTGACGTCATCCCCATCCGCGCCGAACGCTGCGTCGTAGGACGCTCGAATGGCGGTTGCCTGCTCATCTTCGAGGAAGCGGCGCAAGGCACGGGTCACCAGTTCGCTGCGCGAAATGCCGAGCTTCTTCGCAAAGCGCTGCGCCTGCTTGTAGACGTCATCGGGCATGGAGATGGCCGTCTTCATGCCTCGAGTATAACTGTGGTTATACCCGTCGCAAGGCCACGAGGTCTCCGGCTACCGCTCGTTGGCGTTGAACAGGCGCGTCAACACGGTGCTCTTCACGGCGACCTGCTCCACCGTGTACGCGCCGTCCGCGCCGTGCGTTTCGAGCGCGCCAGCGCCGCAGCTCGAGCCGACCTTGCCCAGCTCCTTGGTGCCGTGAAGCAGCGTGAGTCCGTAGTGCGGCTGCGTGTAGCGGCAAGCCGGCGGTTCGACTCGCACCGTCAAGAGCGTCGCGTTGTCGAGCATCTCGGCGACCTCGGCCTTTCCCGTGAGCGCCGCTTTGTCGGTGTGCGGCGGTACGGTGCGCTGCATCTCGATTTTCGTGACCGCGTCGGGCCCCCAGAACCGATCGCTCAAGGTCATCGGCTCCTCGCGCACCTCGGTGATCTTCGCGAGGTCGAGGCTCACCCGCAGCTCGGTCGTCCCTTTCGTCGCGGCACCGAGGCCGCACGCGGATGAGATGTCGACCTTTACCTTGCCAGAGGCATCGAGGAGTTTGAGGTCGATGCCTTCGATGCTCCCGCAAACCGGGCGACGCTCGTCCACCGGTTTGATGGCCGCGAGCAGCGTCTTCACCTTGGACGCTTTCGCCACCGTCACGGTCTCCGTCGCCACGCCCCGCCGCGTCTTGCTTACGCGCACGGCCACTACGTCAGCACCCAGGTCCGTCGTACGGAGCTCGTCGGAGGTCGTGTCGTCGCTGGGTTCAGGCGACGCGGTTTCTCCAGCGGCGCCGCATCCGAGAGCCATCGACAGGCAAACCCAACCCAAACCGACCAGCGCGAGCTTCATGGCCCGCACGGAGCACCAGTCGTGCCAGCGCCGCGGGGGTGCGTGGCGTCAGGGCTTCCGCGAGCCTGCCGCGCGCAACTCGCTCGAGGCTGCGCTTGAGGCGATCGCAACTCGAGCCGCCGTGACCCGTGAGGTGTGGAACGCTGCCCGGAAATGACCAACGGCGCCGCTCGGATCGAGCGACGCCGCCGGGGAAGCGAACGGATAGCGCGAAGCGCCGATCAGCTCAGAGCGGACGAATCGTCACGGGGAACGAGTAGGTCTCGTCGGCGAAGGCGGGGACCTTCGCCTTGCCGAGGGCCGCTTTGACGCAACCTTCAGCCGGCTTGCCCGCCGCACCACCGGAGACGGAAACGCTCTGGACCGCGCCGCTCGAACCGAAGACGACGTTCGCCTTCGACACGGGATCGTCCGGGCCGAGGCACTCGCGCGCCTTCATGAGCACCGCTCCGATGGCGCCTTGAACTTGACCCTGCGACGGCTTCGGCTGGCGACCTGCGGTCGACTCGGCCGGCTCCATCTTTTCGTTCTTCTTCGCGTCTTCGGGACCGACGCGCTTGCGCATCTCGTCGGCGAGCGAGCCGCTGAGGCCCGTGATGTTGCCAGCCTTCTCTTTCGCTTCGGCCGGCGCCTCGGCTGCGGCGACGGGTTTGCCTGCGGACTTGGCCACGGCCTTGGCCGCGTGCTTGCCCTTGGGCGCATCGACGGCTTCCGGCGCGGCGACCGCGACGGGCTCTTCTTGCTTGGGCGCTTCGACCGTGGGTGCGGCGGGCGGCGTGGGCGCTTGCGCGACCGGAGGCGGCGGGGCGACCGCGACGGGTGCCGCCGCGACCTCGGCCTTGCGAGCGTTCGAGACGTAGAAGAACGCACCGGCGGCCATGGCGCCGAGGGTGGCGACGAGGCCGAGGCCAATGAGGATGCCTCCGCCCTTCTTCTTTTCTTCGCGCTGCGGCGAGGGCATCGGCACAGCCGAGACCACGGAGACCGCGGGGGCAGCGGCCATCGACGTCGGGATCGCGGCAGCGACGGACGTGGGCGGGGCTTCGGCGCGGGGGCTCTGAGAACCGGGAGCGACGGGCGCCTGGGAAATCGGCGCGGGCATCGCGGGGCCTGCCGGCACGTCGTCAAAGAGTCCGTCTTTTGCGAGGGCCGTCGCTTGCGCGCGGTCGACGGCGTTCGGATCGCTCTGGGCGATCGACTTCAAGTCGACCATGCCCGAGTCGCTGTCGGCGGCAGACCAGGGGCCAGCGCCACCAGGCGCGCTCGGCCAGGAGAGCGGGTTGCTCGCGGGGGCGCTGTGGGGACCGCTCTTCAGCGAATCCGGAGCCGCGCCCGCCGACGGAACCGTCGACGGAGGAGGTGGCGTTTGTGCCAGCTTCGCCAACTCTTGGAAGCTCGTTCGATCCCGCCGCCGCTCGACCTGCTGCGTCATGCTGCCCTCCGACTTTCCCCCGGCACGAACCGAGGAGGGCGCTTCTATACCCTCGAAACCTACACCGCGCACGGAACCCGAAACGTTTTCTTGGTTTTCGCCATCAACCGCCGGAAATGGCTCACTAAATAGCGCGTCCGACGGCGCCCCATCGGTGGCCGCCACGAGGCGGTTTCGCACCGCCGTCACGGCCTCCTCGACGGCCGGCGACGCCACGGGCCAGTCGCCCAGCGCGCGGTCCAAGTCGATTTTAGCCGTAGGTTTCGTGCTCATGGCTTACCGCCGCTCTCCTTCGTCCAGCTCGAACCCGCGCTCGGCGAGAAGCTCCTTCAGTTTGCGCCTGGCTTCGTGAACGCGCCACGCGATCGTGCCCGGAGGCGCGCCGAGGATGGCCGAAGCCTCCTCGTGCGAGCGGCCGTCGACGCATACGAGGATGAGCGTCGTTCGGAGCGTCTCGCTGAGCCCATCGAGGCCCTCGCAGAGCGCCCCGTAGAGCTGCTTACGCTCGGCGTTACCCTTCGGATCGACGCCCGGGTGGCCGTCGGCGAGCAGGCCATCGAGCCTCGGATCTTGGACGTCCACGCCCGTCCGCGAGCTGCGCCGCGCGCGCAGCACGTTGAGCGAGAGGTTGACGGCGATGCGGTAAATCCACGTGTACGGCTCGCTCCGGCCGTCGAAGCGCGCGAGTGCTTGGTAGGCGCGAACGAAGGTCTCTTGCGCGACATCCTCGGCTTCGGCGCGGTCGCGGAGCATGTGAAGCGCGAGGCGATGGATGCGGCCGTGATGGCGGCGCACGAGCTCGTCAAACGCTCCCCGGTCGCCGGTACGCGCGCGGTCAACGAGATCACGATCGGTGGGGGGGGCCATGCGTAGTGCGGACGGTAGTGCGGACGCCGTCACGTTCGCCATCGCGCGCACCATCGCTGGCGAGTGCGTTCGCCCGCGCCGGAACAGGTCCGACGTGAGCGCGAGGCCGTTCGGGGACGTGGACGATACCGCAAGCACATAGGTTCCGACAAAGAAACGCGGGGTTTCTTGGGTGGGCCCCGTCGAAGCTGGGGGTAGAATCGTCCGCCGGGCTAGGCCGGCGGGCCGGGAAAGCGCGCTGGGAACAATCCAGCGAGCCTGGGCGTCCGGAGTCGGTCGCCACTATAAGGAGCAAAGCTCGCGCGCTCGCGGCGGCGGGCGAAATTTTCTCCCGGCGTCCTACGAAGACCTACCAAGGCGGAACATGGAAACGTCACAGGCGGCACTGCCCGACGGCTCGACCAAGAGAGAAGAAGAGCTTCGCGCGGCGCTGGCGCGCGAGGAGGGGGGCAGGCGGTGGCTCCGGCGCGGCGTCCTTTTGGGCGCCGTGGCGCTGCTCGTGGGCGCGGCCGTCGTCGTGCGCGCTCGGAACAAGCCGCCGGCCGCGTCCAAGTACATGACGCAGGCCCTCACCACCGGCGAGGTCGTCGAGAAGGTGACGGCGACCGGCACCGTGCAGCCGCTGCTGCAGGTGAGCGTCGGGGCGCAGGCCAACGGCCGCGTCACCAAGGTCCTCGTCGACTTCAACTCGCCGGTGAAGGCCGGCGAGGTGCTCGCCGAGATCGACTCGACGCTTTCGACGACGCAGGTGGCGCAAGGGGAGGCGAACCTCGCAGCCCAACGAGCTCAGCTCGCCAGCGCGCGCGCCTCCGCCGAAAACGCGCGCGTCGCGCTCGATCGCGTCGAGAAGCTGTTCGCGCAAAACCTCGCCAGCAAGGCCGAGGTCGACACGCTCCGCGGTCAAGGCAACGTGGCCCTGGCGGCCGTCCAGGCGCAACAAGCGTCCATCGGCGCCATCGAGGCGCAGCTGCGCGCCTCGCGCACAAACGTGACGTATACACGCATCCTCTCGCCGGTCGACGGCGTCGTCGTGTCGCGCACCATCGATCCCGGCGCGACCGTCGTCGCGAGCTTCCAGGCGCCGACGCTCTTTCTCATCGCGCAGGACCTTCGAAAGATGCGCGTCTTGGCTGACGTCGACGAGGCCGACGTCGGCAAACTCAAAGAGGGCATGACCACGGATGCGGTCGTGGACGCCTTCCCCGGCGACGTCTTCCGCGGCGTCGTGAAGCAGGTGCGCTTCAGCCCCAACAACGTGCAGGGCGTCATCACGTACCCGGCCGTCGTCGAGATCGACAACCCCGACGAGAAGCTCCGCCCCGGCATGACGGCGACCATCACGATTCGCACCAAGGAAGTGAAGGACAAGCAGCGCATCGTCAACGCCGCGCTTCGCTACAAGCCGACGCCGCCGGACGGCCCCAACGGCAAGCCGCTGCCGGCGCCGCCCGACGCGCCGCTCGCCAAGGGCGAGGGCCGCGTGCACGTCCTCGTGGGCGCGCCGCCCGACGAAAAAGCCGAGCCGCGCGTCGTCAAGATCGGCGTCTCCGACGGCATTCAGACGGAGCTCTTGGGTGGCCTCTCGCCCGACGACAAACTCGTCACCGACGAGGTCGCCTCGCCGAAGAAGAAGGGACCGTTCTGATGGCGGCCGCGGCTCTGCCCCGCGGAACGCTCGTGCGCCTCCGCGGCGTCGTCAAAGACTACGCGTCGGAGGCGGGGCTCGTGCACGCGCTCCGCGAGGTCGACCTCACCATCGAGCGGGGCGAGTTCGTCGCCATCGTCGGCACCAGCGGCTCCGGCAAGTCGACGCTGATGAACATCTTGGGCTGCCTCGACCGGCCCACGCGCGGCACCTACGAGCTGGCGGGCCTCGACGTGGGCGACCGCTCGAACGACGGCCGCGCCCTCGTCCGAAACCGCCTCATCGGCTTCATCTTCCAGGGCTTCAACCTCTTGCCGCGAACGACGGCGCTCGAAAACTGCGAGCTGCCGCTCTTCTACCGCGGCGTCGCCACGGCGGAGCGGCGAGAGCGCGCGCTCCTGGCCCTCGGTATCGTGGGCCTCGCCGATCGGGTGCACCATACACCCAACCAGCTCTCGGGCGGGCAGCAGCAGCGCGTGGCCATCGCGCGGGCGCTCGTGAGCGAGCCAGAGTTGCTCTTGGCCGACGAGCCCACAGGCAACCTCGACACGCGCACGAGCTTCGAGGTCCTCTCGGTGCTTCAGCGGCTCAACCGTGAGCGCGGCATCACCATCGTCCTCGTGACCCACGAGCCCGACATCGCGGCTTGCGCGTCGCGCGTGATCTGGGTGAAAGACGGCATCATCGAGAAGGACGAGCGGCACACGCCGAGAGACGCGGCAGCGGAGCTCTCCGCCATGGCGCCGGCCGACGTCGCGCTCGCGGGCTCGGGCCTCCTTCGCGGCGAAGCTGAGCACACGACGCTCCCACCGCGAACGACGCTCGTGTCGGTCTTGACGGCGCTCGTTGGCGCCGGAGCAGGGCTCGCCTACGACAAGATCGCGCTGGGCGAGGTCGGCCCCGTCATGCCGATGGTCTTCGCGCTGGTGGCCGGCGCCTTCTTCGCCGTGCGCCACGTGAAGCGCGCGCAGGGAGCGCCGCCGCGCGGCGAGCAACGAAGCCAGCTCGCCTTTCGCGTGGCCCTCGCGTGGCTCGTCTCCTTCGGCGTCCTCGGCGTCGTGTGGGGCCCGAAGCGCGTCGCGCTCTTCGGGAAGACCCTTGAGGTCGCCGCGCTCACGGGCGGCGCGCTCTTCGCGTTCCTCGCGGGGCTCCTCGCCTTTGCTGCAGCGCTCCTCGTCTCGCACATGGTCCTGATTCGGGCCTTCGCCAGCCTCCTCGCGACGCGTAGCTCAGTCCGCCGAGGCGCATGAAGTTCGGCGTCCCCGCCATCCGGTTGTCGCTCGCGTCCATCGCGCGGCACAAGTCTCGCTCGCTCTTGACGGTGCTCGGCATTCTCATCGGCGTCGCCGCCGTCGTCATGGTGACGGCGCTCTCGCAGGCGGCGTCGTCGAAGGTCGGCGGACAGATCGATAGCTTCGCCGCCAACGCGCTCTTCGTCTCGCCGCGGCCGATCCAGCAGCGCGGCGTTCGGCGCGGCGGTCGCCTCACCGACGGCGACGCCAAGGCCATCGCCCGCGAGGCCAGCAGCGTCGTCGCCGCGGCGCCGTTCCTCCAGACCTTCTCGCACATCGTTCGCGGCGAGAAGAACGCCGCCACGACCATCGTCGGCACGACGCTCCCGTATTTTGAGGTGCGAAAGTTCGAGGTCGAGCGCGGTCAGCTGTGGACCGAATCCGACGAGCTGCTCAAGACCAAGGTGTGCCTCGTCGGCTCCGTGGTCGTGCGGCGCCTCTTCGCGCCCACGGAAGATCCCGTCGGCCAGATCATCCGCATCGGGCGCGCACCGTACCGAATCATTGGTGTCATGAAGGAGCGCGGGACGTCGCTCTTCGGCGAAGACCAAGACGATCGCGTGGTCATGCCCATCGGCAGCTACCGCGCGCGAGTCTCGGTGACCTGGCAGGGCCGCGCTGACATGATCATGGCGAGCGCGCGCAGCGAAGAGGTGACCGATCGCGCCATCGCGCAGGTCGCGGCCATCTTGCGCCAGCGGCATCGGCTGCCGGACGGCGCCGACGACGACTTCAAGGTGGGCTCACAGGCGGAACTTCGCCGAGCCGAGCGCGGCATCTCGGGGGCGCTCTCCGCGCTCCTCCTCGGCGTCGCCGCCGTGAGCCTCATCGTCGGCGGCGTTGGCGTCATGAACATCATGCTCGTCAGCGTCTCGGAGCGCACCCGCGAGATCGGCATCCGCATGTCCATCGGCGCGCGCCGCGACGACATCCTCTCGCAGTTCCTTGTGGAGGCTGTGGTGCTGAGCCTCGGGGGCGGCGTCTTGGGGCTCCTGCTCGGAACGGCCTGTGCGCTGGGCCTCGGCTTCGCCCTCGACTGGCCCGTCGTGCCGACGCTCACGTCGATGCTCGTGGCCCTCGGCACCAGCGCCGCCATCGGCATCACCTTCGGGTTCTTGCCGGCGCGCCGCGCCTCCACGCTCGATCCCATCGAAGCTCTGAGGACCGAGTGATGTCGGACGGCCTCCGCTCCACCGCCATGGCCGTGCGCCTCGCGCTTCGTGCGCTCCAGCGAAGCGCGCTCCGCGCCGGCCTCACGATCCTCGGCATCCTCATCGGCGTCGCCGCCGTCGTCATCGTGACGGCCCTCGGCACCGGGGCTCGCGACGTCGTGGCGCGGCAGATCGACTCCATCGGCTCGAACCTCATCTTCATCATTCCGCAAGACGTCGCCGCGTCGGGCGCGCGCGGCCGCGCTGCCGTGAAGCTCTCGGAGGAGGACGCGAAGGCCGTCGTGCGCGAGTCGGTGAGCCTCAAGCACGTGAGCCCGATGCTCCAAGTCCGCGCGCAGCTCTCGGCCGGCGTGCAAACGCACACGACAGCGGTCCTCGGCGCGAAGCTGCCCTATTTTGACGCGCACTCGTGGAGCTTCGAGCGCGGCGAGCGGTGGACGGAGAACGACGAAGCCACCAAGGCGAAGGTGTGCGTCATCGGTCAGACGGTGCGCGAGCGGCTCTTCGGGAGCGAAGACCCCGTTGGGCGCGTCATCCGCATCGGCAAATACCCCTACCGCGTCGTCGGTCTCTTGGCCGGCAAAGGCTCGAGCTTCGGCAGCGATCAAGACGACTCGGTGATCATGCCCATCGCCTCGCTCCGCGCGAGGCACCTTCGGATGCCCGCGGGGCAGATCCACTGGATGGTCGCTTCTGCGGCCTCCATCGACACGACGGATCGCGCCGTCGCGCAAGTCGAGTCGGTGCTCCGGCAGCGGCATCGCATCGACCCGGACAAGGAGCCGGACTTCCTTGTCCGTACGCAGAAGCAGTTTCAAGAGATTCAGCGCGGCGTCTTCGTCGTCTTGACGGTGCTCCTCGTGACCATCGCCGCCATCAGCCTCGTCGTTGGCGGCATCGGCGTCATGAACATCATGCTCGTGAGCGTCACCGAACGGACGCGCGAGATCGGCATTCGCATGGCCGTAGGCGCGCGCGCCGCCGACATTCGCCGCCAGTTTCTCGTGGAGGCCGTGGTGCTCTCGGCGCTCGGCGGCCTCTTCGGTACGGCGCTCGGCTGGGCTGCGGTGTTCGGCATCGCGTCAGCGCTCGGTTGGGCGATGTCGGCGAGCCCCGTCGCGCTGGGAGCCGCCCTCGCGGTGAGCGGCGGCATCGGCGTCGTCTTCGGCTTCTTCCCGGCGCACCGGGCCTCGAAGCTCGATCCCATCGTCGCCCTTCGTTACGAGTGAGGCGCGCCTGAGGCGCGCCTTGACGTCCCGGATGACGGGCATGGGCGCGGCGCTTTCAGGTGCGCGAGCCACGCGGGCCGTTGGCGAACCGCGGCTCGCTCTCGCGAGCGGTGTCTCCTCGCCTCACCGGCGTGGATCACCCCGGCCCCAATGGCGCACATTGGAATACGAAATACCTGCCAATTATCGAGAAATGTGCGGTGCGGTTCGGTGGCCCGCGGTGTGCAGATAGACAAACCATGACCGACACGGTGGCTCCCCGCGAAAGCGCGGAACACCACTCCGCCGAGTTCTCGTAACTCGTCCTTCGCAATCGATTTGTTCAGAAGCGGGCGCTCTTTGCGGAGGGAGTGTCCGCTTCGCCTATTTTGTCGCTCGTCAGTCGCGTACGCGGACGACTTGCAGCGCGCCGGTGCCCGCACCGCGCCGCGCGCTCACGAGGACGCGACTCGCGCTCGAGGACGAGAAGCAGAGCGGGCCGTCGGCCGGCGCGAACAAGAGCGCGTCGTCGGTCTTTGCCTCGAGCGCGACTCCTCCGTTGGCATCCATGACGACGAGCACGAAGCCTTCGACCTTCGGCTCGGCGGCGACGGCGAAGCGGTAACAAGCGCCCGCTTCGGCGGCGAAGGGCACGGCCGCCGCGGCGGCCGAGTCTCCTAGCGCAAGCGACGCGGCGGGGGCGCCGGCAGCGGCACCAGGCGCGCACGCTTTCGCGAGGGCCGCGGCACGCGGGGCGGGCGCCATCGCGCCAACACCTTGCACGCACGCCGCGGGCGCCGGATCACCGAGTCGTGTCGCATCACGGCCCCGCACCGAGCCAACTTTTGACCCGAGCGCAGACGGGGCGACGGTTCGTGCGGCGGGGAGCGAAGCGTCTGCGTCTCCGAGAGGCGCCGCAGGCTTTGTGGTCGCGGTCGCGGTCGCGGTCGCGCCGGCGCCGGCGCCGGCAACCGCAGGCGTCGTGGAGGAGGGGGCCGCCGCAGTTGGCGCGCCGCACGAAGCAAGGAGGGGAAACAAGAACGACAGCGACGCGGCTCGACTCACCGCCCGACCGTACACCCAAGGCGGCGTCGACCGGTATGGGTAGTCGCGCTCAGGCCTTCGGGGCGACGACTTCGATGCGCACCGGCACGCCGGTGGCGTCGGTCCCGTGGTACGCGGTCAGCCCATGCCCCGCGTGATTCGCGTCGACCCCGAGGCGCCCGACGCCAGCGTCATCGAAGAGGCCGCCGCGATCCTTCGCGCCGGTGGCCTCGTCGCCATGCCCACCGAGACCGTTTACGGCCTCGCGGCCCGCGCGCTCGATGCCCGAGCCCTCGCGAAGATCTTCGAAGCGAAGGGGCGACCGGCCACGCACCCCCTCATTGCGCACGTCGCCGACGCGCGCGGTGCCGCGGCGCTGGCGCGTGACTGGCCCGACCACGCCACCGCGCTCGCGTCTCGCTTCTTCCCCGGTCCCTTGACGCTCGTCGTCTCGCGCGCCGACCACGTCCCGCTCGAGCTGACGGGAGGCGGCGCGACCGTGGCGGTTCGCTCGCCCGATCACGCCGTGGCGCGTGCGCTGCTCGCGGCTGTCGGCGAGCCGTTGGCGGCGCCGAGTGCCAATCGCTACCAAACGCCATCGCCAACCTCTGCGGCGCACGTTGTTCGTTCGCTCGGCGAGCGCGTCGACTTGGTGCTCGACGCAGGCACCACGCGGCACGGGATTGAATCGACCGTGGTGGACCTCACCTCATCGCCGCCGCGGCTCTTGCGCCCCGGCGCGCTCTCGGTCCTCGAACTGCGGACCGTGCTGGCCGAGCTCGTGGTCGAAGAGTCCGTTGTGGCCGGCGAGGGGACGCGTGCGTCTCCGGGCATGGACGCGCGGCACTACGCGCCGAGGGCGCGGCTCGGTGTGCTGGCGCCCGAACAGGTGTGGGCCGCCGTGGAGTTGCTTCGCGACGAGGGGGCTCGCCTCGTCGTCCTCACGCGCGGGGCGCCGCCGGCCTCCGTTCGCGGCGCCACCGTCGTGGCCATGCCCGACGACGCGGTTGGCTACGCAGCGGCACTTTTTGGCGCGCTCCACGACGCCGACGCGGCGGGCGCCGACGTGCTGCTCGTCGAAGCGGTGCCCGACGACGACGCCTGGCTCGCGGTCCGGGATCGGTTGCGGCGCGCCCAGGCGTAGGGTACTTCGCGAGCACTATCCTCACGGAAACGAGTGATCATGCTCGACAAGCGCATCGTAAGCCCTCCGAATTTTGCGCGTCCGCGCGGCTACTCCAACGGCATCGTGGCCGAAGGAAAGATGGTCCACGTCTCGGGGCAAATCGCCTGGGACGAAAACGCGCACATCGTGTCACCAGACTTCACGACGCAGTTCCTGAAGGCCCTCGACAACGTCATTGCCGTCGTGCGCGAGGCCGGTGGCGGCGTCGAGAACATCGTCAAGTTGCTCATCTTCGTCACCGACCTCGAGCAATACCGCGCCGCCACGGCGGGCATCGGCGAAGGCTGGCGGACGCGCTTCGGCAAGTACTACCCGGCCATGAGCTTGGTCAAAGTCGCCGGCCTCCTCGAGCCCGGCGCCTTCGTGGAGATCGAGGCCGTGGCCATGCTCAAGGGCGGTTCGTGATGGCGGCACTCTCGCCCAAGTCGTTTCGCTTCACGCTCGAGGGCGGCGTGGGCACCGTCACGCTCGATCGCCCTGAGCGTCTCAACGCGTTGACCTTCGAGGTCTACGGCGAGCTCGCGTCCTTCATGAAGGAGCTCAACCAGCACGACGAAGTGCGCGCCGTGGTCCTCACGGGCGAAGGGCGCGGCTTCTGCTCCGGCGGCGACGTCGAGGACATCATCGGCGAGCTCTTCTCGCGCGACATGGCGGGCCTCGTCGCTTTCACGCGCATGACCGGCGATCTCATCGCGAGCATCCGACGCGTTCGGAAGCCCGTCGTCGCCGCCATCAACGGCGTCGCCGTCGGCGCCGGCGCCGTCATGGCTCTCGCGTGCGACTTCCGCGTCGCCGCCGACACCGCGAAGTTCGGCTTCATCTTTCCGCGCGTCGGCCTGTGTGGCGCCGACATGGGCGCGGCGTACCTGCTCCCGCGCGTCGTCGGCCTCGGCCGCGCCAGCGAGCTCTTGTTCCTCGGTGACGTCATCGGCGCCGAGGAGGCCTTGCGCATCGGCCTCGCGACGCGCGTCGTCCCGGCCGCCGAGTGCCTCAAGGCGGCCACGGCGCTCGCGACCCGCCTCGCATCGGGCCCTGCCTTTGCGCACGCGATGACCAAGCAGATGCTCGAGAGCGAGCACACGATGCCCCTCGAGGCGGCCATCGAGGCCGAGGCGCAGGCCCAGGCCATCTGCATGGCGCACCCCGATTTTCGCGCTGCCTACGAGGCTAACGTCGGCAAGAAGCCGCTCGTCTTCCAAGGCGCGAGCGGACCGTTTCAAGCCAAGTGAGGTTCTGACGCAAACGCTCCACTCGAGCCCGAGAGAGGTCACATGATCACGCTTTCAACGACCGACCTCCCCATGTTTTTCTCCGCGAGCCACGCAGAGCTCGCAACCACGCTTGCGCACTCGGCGGCCGAGCTTCGAAGGCAAGCGCCGCATCGCGAGGCGGTCATCCCTTGGCTCGGTGGCTTGGGGCTCCTCGATCACGCGGTGTCGGGGGCGCATCCCGACGTTCGGTCGTTGTGTCTCGTTCGTGAAGCGCTGGGGCAAGCGTCGCCGTTTGTTGATGCCATCTTTGCCGTGCAAGGACTCGGCGCGCAGGCGCTCGTGCGCACGCCGCAGTTTCCGCATCGGAACGAGCTCTTGGCGGAGGCGCGGCAGGGCCGCATCACGCTCGGCTTCGCGCTCACGGAGCCGGAGGCCGGCAGCGACGTCGCGTCGCTTCGCACGACGGCGCGCCGCGACGGCGACTCGTGGCTGTTGGACGGCGAGAAGATCTTCATCTCCAACGTCGGCATCGCGGACTACTTCACGGTCTTTGCCCGCGTGGAGCCGGCGCCGTCCAACGGAAAGGCCATCAGCGCGTTCTGGGTGCCGAAGGACGCTCCCGGCCTCGAGCTTCTGCCCATCGCGCTCTCCGGCGGCGGCGATCATCCACTCGGCGCGCTGCGCATGAAGGCGTGCCGGCTCTCGCAGGGTGCGCTCATCGGCGAGATCGGCGGCGGCATGCGCCTCGCGCTCGGCACGCTCGACGTGTTTCGTACGTCCGTTGGCGCCGCCGCCGTTGGCATGGCGCGCCGCGCCCTCGACGAATCCATCGCCCACGTGCGAAAGCGCGTTCAGTTCGGCAAGCCTCTGGCCGAGTTTCAACTCACGCAGGCTGCGCTGGCCGACATGGCGACGGAGCTCGATGCGGCGCGGCTGCTCGTCTACCGCGCCGCGTGGGAGAAGGATCAGAAAGATCAGGCCGGCGGCTCGCAGGCCTCGAAGACGTCGGTCGCCATGGCGAAGATGTTCGCCACGGAGGCCGCGTCCCGCATCATCGATCGGGCGGTGCAGCTCTTCGGCGGGAGCGGCGTCGTCGCGTCGAGCGTCGTTGCCGAGCTCTTGCGCGACGTGCGGCCCCTCCGCATCTACGAAGGCACGACCGAGATTCAAAAGCTCATCATCGGCGGCGAGCTGGTTTCGCAGGGCGGCTGACGAGCATGCTCTTTTCGCCGCTCACGATTCGAACGGCGACGTTGCCGAACCGCATCGTGCTCCCGGCCATGGTGACGCGACTCTCAGGCGAAGACGGACGAGTCAACGACGACGTGCGAGCGCGCTACGCGCGCTTCGCGAAGGGCGGCGCCGGTCTCGTAGTGGTAGAGGCGATGGCGGTCCACTCGGCGAAGAGCGGTCCGCTGCTTCGCATCTCGGGCGACGAATTCTTGCCGGGCCTCAAGGATCTCGCGGGCGCATGCCACGACGCGGGGCCCGGCGCCGTCTTCCCGCAGATCATTCACTTCCTGAAGATCTCACGCTCCGGCTGGCGTCAGACCGTCGACACCCTCTCCTTGGAAGACCTGGACGCCATCGTCGAGGCCTACGGAGCGGCTGCGGCGCGGGCACGAACCGCGGGCTTCGACGGCGTTGAGCTTCACATGGCGCACGCGTACACGCTGAGCTCGTTTCTCTCGCGCATGAACCCGCGGCGCGACGCCTACGGAGGGTCGCTCGAGAATCGCATGCGCCTTCCGGTGCGGGTCCTCGAGCGCGTTCGCTCGGTGGTGGGCCACGACTTTCCCGTGGGCGTGCGCTTCGTCGGCGACGAGTGCATTCGCGGCGGCTATTCGACGCCCGATGCGCGCGTGATGGCCGTGCGCTTGGCGCGGGCCGGCGCCGACGTCATCTCGCTGTCGGCGGGCGGAAAGTTTGAGGACGCGCGCGTCATCGAAGGTGAGCCGCTTTATCCCTACACGGGCTATTCGGGCGATCGTTGCATGCCCGGCGCCGCGTATGCCGACGGCACGAACCTGCCTATCCCCGAGGCGGTGCGCGCGGCCCTTCGCGAGTCAGGGCTCGAAACGCCGGTCGTGGCGGCGGGGAAGATCGGAACGCGCGCGCTCGCCGACGCGGTGCTCGCGAAAGGGCAGGGTGATCTCGTGGGCATGGCCCGCGCGCTGCTCGCCGATCCCGATCTGCCGCGAAAGTGGCGCGACAACCGCGAGGACACCGTGGTGCGCTGCGTCTACGGCAATGTCTGCAAGACGCTCGACGAGAACTTTCGCCGCGTAGACTGCACGCTGTGGCCGAAGAAGCTTGGGCAAGCGCCCGAGAGCGACGACGTGGAGGCGCCCACGTGGCCTGTCGGCGCGGGGCTATCGTGCTCCGCCGAGAAGGGGCGGGTGCTCCTTCGCTGGCAGCCGGCGGCCGACAACCAGGCCGTCTACGGCTACGAGGTCCTGCGCGCCGAGGGCGACGGGATCTTGGTGCACTATGCATCGGTGCGCGGCGTCTCGCAGCGCTTCGAGGACGCGCGCGTGGCGGGAGGCGTGCCGTACCGCTACGCGGTGCGGCCGTACGATCTCGCGGGCAACCGCGGACCCATGAGCGCGACCGTGAGCGCCACCGTGCGCGACGGCGACGGTGACGGTCAGCCAGCGGGCGACGCGCGGGCCGTCGACGCTGCGTTGCTCGACGCGTGCACGGGCGATCGACGAGCGTAGCGCTCGCGCCGATCGCGTTGCGTCGAAGGCCGGCTGGCCGGAGCCGGGCGCTCCGGCCCGGCGAGACACGAGGCCGTGCGCTCAGGCTCGGCGACGACGACGAGACATGAGGCCGAGGCCCGCTGCGAAGAGCCACGGGACGACGGGACCCACAGGGCCTGCGGCGCCGGCCACGCAGCCGCCGGAGCTCGAGGACGAGCTGGTCGCGGCGGCAGCAGGAGCCTTGCACACCGTTGAATTGCCGTTCGCGGCGCACTCGAAGCCCGTGGGGCAGTCGGTGTTGGCGGTGCACGACTGCGTACACGCACCTGCGACGCAGACGCCGGACCGGCAGGCCTCGGCGCTCTCGCAGGGATCGCTGAACTTGGCGAGGCGCGGATCGGGCTGCCCTTCGAGCCACGGCTCGTGGCCCGACTCAGCGAAGGCCTCGAGGATCACGTCCTTGAAGGGGGCCACGGACGTGTACTCGTTTTGCGTGCCCGAGCCCTTGCAGCCGGCAGCGGGGTTCTGCTCGTCGAAGTTGCCGTTGCCGCCGCGGGAAACGACGCCGATGATCGCACCCGACTCGGCGATGCCGGGGCCGCCGCTGTCGCCGGAGCAAATGGCTTCGCCAATGCGGAAGTCGTTGAGCGGGACGGGCGCTTCGAAGCCGCTGCCCTTGAAGGGACCGACCTTGTCGACCTTGATGCCCGTGCGCTGCATGCGCTTGGACGGGTAGGGGCTCGAGTCGGTGACACCCCAACCCACGGCGGTCATCGACTCACCAGCGGTCGGAAGCTCTTCGAGGCGGAGCGGCATGATCGGCGCGTCGGCGACGTCCTCTTGAAGGAGGACGAGCGCGAGGTCGTGACCGCAGAGCGTCTTGGCGTTGTCGTGGAAGACCTTGGCGCCGCGACCGTCGGCCTTGGTGTTGCCGCCGAAGCGGGGGCGCTGGGCGCCCTTGAAGACGTAGAACTCGTTGGCGCGAAGCGTCGAGCCGGGGACGCCGCCGCCACCCTGGGGCTTGCCATCGACGTCGCAGCCGAAGGGCTGGTCCGCCACGTTGGCAACGCAATGCCGGGCGGTGAGGACCAGGTTGGGCGCGATGAGCGTGCCCGTGCACGAGGCGAACGAGGTCTGCCGATCCGTGTGAATGAGGAGGACGACCGCGTCCTGCTCTGCCGTCGAGGCTTTGCCCCCGATGATGGCGCTCTTCGCTTGGCCTAGCTCCGTTCGATCGCCATCGGGCGACGCCGAACAGGCAGCTGCAAGCGAGAGAAGCACGGGCAACGCCAGGAAATTTCGCATGGGCAACGACCTCTCAACCCCCCGAAAGCGGCGCCGGATCTGACCAGCTCTTCGGTTCGCCGGCAACTTAGAACGCGGCAGCGCAGCGGAAAGTCTCGTTCGCGTCGCCGCGAGCCGTCCGCGCGTTGCAAATATGCAAGATGCTTTGATTTGTCGGCCTTTGTGCATCCTGAACAAGCGCTCCTTGCCAACGCGAGGCCGCGGCTAGAGCTGGCGCGGCACCGGCGGCGCCACGCTCCGCGGTGCGCCTGCGGGGGCCGGGGCCCCGGCGAGAAGGGCGCCAATTAGCATGCTAATTGGCGAGCTCCCGCTCCTCCCGCTCCCCGCCCCCGGCGACGCCGCCCCCGAGGCCCTTCGCGCGTCGGCCGCCCGGCTCGAAGCGCGCCGCCCTTTGCGATAAGGAGGGCCGGTGACACGCCCAACCTTTCCCGAGCGCCTGAACCTCGCCGACTACTACCTGTTTGATCGACTTCGGGAAGGGCTTGGTACGCGGCCCGCGGTTCTCTTTGGCTCGCACGTCTTCTCCTACGACGCGGTCGCCGACCGCGCCCGACGCTTTGCCGGTCTGCTCGTCCGCGTTGACGTGCGCCGCGGCGAGCGCGTGCTCATGATCTTGCCCGACACCCCGCCGTTTGCGTGGGTCTTCTTTGGAACGCTGCTTCGCGGTGCCGTCGTGGCCATGGGCAACCCCGACACGCCGTTCGACCAGCTCGCCGCGCTCGTTCGCTACACTCGCGCAACCGCTGTCGTGACGGTGCCGAAGGTCGCCGAGCCCCTCGCTCGCTACCTCGCTGACGCGCCAGACCACGAGGTTCGTCGCGTTTGGGTCGTCGCCGACGTCCCAACCGGCGGTGACGCCGATGTCGCGCCCGCGCTCCCGGCGTCTTCGCTCTTTGGTTCGCTCGCGGTGGAGCTCCGGGCGGAAGCGCCCCTCGAGAAGGTCCCAGCGATCCATCGCGACGAACCCGCCATCTGGCTCTTCACCAGCGGCTCCACCGGCGAGCCGAAGGCCAACGTCCACGCGCACCGCGACTTTGCCTACAACACCGAGGTCTACGCGAAGGGCACCGTTGGCTACCGCGCCGGCGACGTCACCGTGAGCGTCCCGCGCCTCTACTTCGGCTACGCGACGGGCACGAACCTCATGTTCCCCTTCGCCGTGGGCGCCACTGCGGCCCTCTTCAGCGAACGGCCCACGCCGGAATCGCTCATGGACGCCATCGCGCGCTATCGCCCGACAATCATCACGAACGTCCCGACCATGCTCGGCAAGCTCCTCGAGCATGACGCGGCCCTGCGGGCCAAAGGCGGCGCCGGCCTCGACCTCTCGAGCGTGCGCTTCTCGCTCTCCGCGGGCGAAGCGCTCCCGGAGCCGCTCCTGCGGCGCTGGCTCGCTCGTTTCGGCAGCGAGGTCTACGACGGGATCGGCTCCGCGGAGATGTTTCACATCTACGCATCGAACCGTCCCGGCGATGTGGTGCCAGGTACGCTCGGGCGCGCCGTCGATGGCTACGAGCTTCGCGTCCTGCCGGAGGATGCGACGGGGCCTGGAGCGACGCCGTGCGCGCCAACGGAGATCGGCGTCTTGTGGGTGCGCGGTGACAGCGCTTCGATGGGCTACTGGCTCGATCGCGACAAGTCCTTCCGCACGTTCTTCGGCGAGTGGTGCCGCACGGGCGATCTCTTCAGCATCGACGAGCGCGGGTATTTGACCTTCGCCGGTCGCGCCGATGATCTCATCAAGGTGAGCGGCCTCTGGGTCGCGCCGCTCGAGGTTGAAGAGTGCCTCCTCACGCACGCCGCCGTTTCCCAAGTCGCTGTGGTGGGCGTCGAACACGAAGGTCTCACGAAGACCAAGGCCTTCGTGGTGCTCCGCGATGGCGTCGCGGCCGGTGAGGGGCTCGCGGAAGAACTCAAGGAGCACGTGAAGGCGCGCCTCTCGAAGCACAAGTACCCGCGTCTCGTAGAATTCACGGCGGATCTGCCGAAGAACGATCGCGGCAAGGTCGACAAGAAGGCCCTTCGTGCGACGGGGGTCTCGTGAGCGACGCCCCTCCTACCTTCGGGGGTAGCCTCGAGCTGCGTCGGCTGACGAGCGTCGAGCTCGGCGCGCTCGTCGCGCGTGGCCCCGTCGCCGTGCTCGTGCCGGTGGGGAGCGTCGAGCCCCACGGCCCGCACCTGCCGCTCGGAACCGACACGACGCTCGGTGAAGAGTCGGCCAACCGCGCCGCGCGTCGCTTGACCGACGCCGGCACGACCACGCTCGTGGCGCCCGCGATTCCCTACGGCGTGACCGACTTTGCTCGCGGCTTTCCCGGTGCCGTTGGCATCGACGCGTCGCTTGTCACGAGCCTCGTCGCGACCCTCGCGCGGGCGCTCTTGGCCGAGGGCTTCGCCCACGTGTGCTTCGTCAGCCATCACCTCGAACCGGCGCACGACGCGGCGGTTCGCGCTGGCGCCGATGGACACGAAAAGGGACGCGTGTCGGTCGCTTCGCCGCTCTCGCGTCGCTGGGGCCGTTTGCTCTCCGACGAATACAAGAGCGGCGCGTGCCACGCGGGCCGCTACGAAACGTCGCTCGTCCTCGCCTCAGGCGATCGCGTCGCCTTCGACATCGCCGCGCTACCCGACCTCGACGTGTCGCTCTCGAAGGGCATTGCGGGCGGCCTCTCGACGTTCCTCGCCATGGGCATGCACGACGCGTACACCGGCTCGCCGGCCCACGCGACGCGCGAGGAGGGCGAGGCGCTTTACGAGAAGCACGTGGCGATGATCGTCGCCGAGGTGAGCGAAGCGCTCGCCTCCCGACCGGAGAGCTAGACGCCGGCGACGCTCAGGGCGCCTCGCGCCGGCGCTACTCGACGAGCACGGCGCGCGGGTTCGGCTGATCGCTGGTCCCGCCAAGGTCGACGCCGAGCTTGCCGAAGGCGCCGCCGCCCCAACAGAACACCGGACCCGACTTCGGGTCGGCGGGCGTCTTGATGATGGCGCATGCGTGCTCCGCGCCGACGCTGTAGTTGAGCACCGTCGCGATCTGGCCGGGCACCGACGTGATGATGTCGTGGCGCCCCGGGTCGACCGTGCCGAGCCCCAACTGGCCGTGGTTGTTCGCACCCCAGCAGCCGAGCGCGGCGCTGTTGGGCCCCCCGGTGGCGATGCTCTTCGCGCAGCTGAACTTGCCGCCCGTTTGGACTTCGTCGAACGACGGTGCGCCCACGGGGACCGCCACGTTCGTCGGCACTGGATTGTCGATTGTGCCAGGGGCCCCGAGTTGTCCGACGTCGTTGGCCCCGAAACACTGAAGGCGCGGTGGCGCGCCGACCGTGGCGCACGAGTGCCCCTCGCCGCCGGCGCCCAGGAAGTTCGGGCTCTCGGTGCCAAAGTTGACGGGCGTGGGCGCGACCGGCGCGGCCATGGAACCGATGCCTAGCTGTCCCGTCTTGCTGATGCCCCAACACCACACTTGCGCTGTCGCCGCGGCGAGGGCGCAACTATGGCGCGCGCCGACCGTGACGAGCGTGGCCTTGTTGACGGTCGGCACCTTCGTTGGGTCGACCGGCAACGTTCCCGTGACGCCGATCTGTCCGTCGGCGTTGCTGCCCCAGCAGGCCACGTCGCCGGTCGACAAGACGGCGCACGAGTGCTTCGCGCCCAAGGAAGCCGACGCGACGCCGTCGAGCGTGACGCCGACGACGCCCTTCACGCGGCGCGGATTGTCATGGGCCACCGCGTCGGGGGGATCGCCGGTGCCGAGTTGCTTCGAATCGTTGCTGCCCCAGCAGAAGAGTGCGCCAATTTCGTCGAGCGCGCAGGTGTGGGCGGCGCCGACGAAGACCTTCGTGATGGGCTTGCCGCTGCCGACGCCGGCGCCGAAGTTGGGCACCTTGATGGGCTTGTTCGACTTCGTCCCAGGCGTGAGCGCGGGTGGCACGCCCAGCTGACCGTGGTCGTTGTTGCCCCAACAGTACACGTGCCCCGGCGGCTTCACGGCGCACGTGTGGTTGAGGCCCGCGGCCACGTAGGATGCGACGAACACCGGCGGCGGCCCGGCGTCGCCGCCGTCCGTTGGCGGAACAGCGCTGTCGACGGCGCCGCCCGTATCGGGCTCGGCGCCCGCGTCAGTCGTAGCCCCGGCGTCGGCCTTCGACTCAGCGACCTCGAAGGTCCCGAGGAGCGACGTGCAGCCGCCGGTGGCGGTGAGGAGGACCGGCAGCGTGGAGAGAAAAAGGAAGCCCCGCGAGAAGTCTCGGTGTCGAAAGCCCATGACCGCGAAGCATATCGCAAATTCCGTGGTTCCAAGGCCCCGCGGCGCGGTCGGCGCCCCCCCAGGATTTCCAGTCCTTTGCGGCGACTCGATGCAGTAGGCTGGCGCCCGACAGAGGGAGGACTCGATGGTGCTCGGTCGTCGTGCAAGCCGTATTGGCGTGCTTGCTTGTTCGCTCATCGCAGTGGCGGCAGGACTCGGCGCGGGAGCGTCCGGTTGCGGCGAAAGCGAATCGCCCGCCGGTGCCGCGGCACCCGGCGCCGATGGGGCCACGACGGCCGCCGAGGGCGGCGCTGGCGACGATTCCGCCGTCGTCGCGCCCGTCACCATCGACATCGTGGTCGCATCGGCCACCGTCTACGCAGGACAGCTCGCGCAGCTCATCGCGACGCAGAGCAAGGCCTCCGACGGCTCGGGCCTGAACTTCGGTTGGCAGATTAAGACCGTCCCGCAAGGCAGTGCCATCACGACGTCGTCGATTCAGGGCTCGAACGAGCTGGTCTCCTTCACGCCGGACCTCGCCGGCGACTACGTCATCACGGTCACCGCCACGACGGGGGCCATCACGACCACCAAGGACGTCACCGTCAAGTCCGTCAACGCGCCCATCTTCTACGTGCGCACGACGACCGGAACGCACATCGACGACCTCGGCTACGAGATGCACCACGTGGCGATGGATGGCACCGACGACCACGCGGTCGCCTGCCGGCAAGCGACCTTCTCGCAGGTGCCATCGGAGTTCGTTGGCGATGGTGGCCTCGTCGATTTCGGCGACGCCGGCGACAGCGGCGTCGGCCAGCTCGGCATGGTCAACTACCTGTACCTCTCGTTCTTCGCGGACCAAGCGCTCGACTGGTGGGAGGCCCCCGCGGGCCAGCCGTCGCGCGCCGCCTTCCAAGACTTCACGCCCATCGGCAACGACGCCGGCAAAGACGCCGCCACCGACGCGGCCACGAGCAAGGTCTCGCTCTTCGTGGCGACGCAGGACAACAGTTGCCAGAACCCGCCCTTCGCCGCGCGCTCGTTCTTCGGCCACGGTGGCGACGGCGTCTTCCAGCCGAAGTTTTCGCCCGACGGACGCCGCATCGCCTTCGTCGAGGTTCGAGACGACAAGGCCGTCCTCGTGACGACGGCCATCGACGGCTCTGACTCGCGAACCATCGCGTCGATCTGCCCTGACGGCGGCAAAGAGTGCTTCAAGCAGTACCTCTTTCCGCGACGCCCGCAGTGGCTCGACGAGACCCATGTTGGGTGGATGCGCTCCACGACCGAACTCTCAGAGACGAGCATTGGCTGGGAGATCATGGTCGCGACGGACATCCCGTCGGCGACGCCGAGCCGGTACCTCACCTGCACGAGCGGCGCGGCGCCGTTGCTCTTCAACTTCCTGCGCGACGGCAACATCCTCACGACCGTGGCCGCGTCGCGACGCGGCGCCGAAAACCTGGTGATCCTGTCGCGCAACGCCGCAGGTTCGTGTCAGGTCGCCAAGAAGCTCACGGATTTGACCTTCGACGGCGCCTACGCTCGCGACTTCGCCATCTCCCCCGACGGCAAGAACGTGGCGTACGTCCACAACGCCGGCGGTCCGCCGAAGGACGCCGGCAACCTCGAGATCAAGCAGGGCGGCGTCCTGTACACGGTGCCGCTCGACGGCTCTCGTGCGCCGGCGCCGCTCGGGCCGCTTCCCCGTCTCGCCAACTACGGGCCACGCTACATCGCCGGCGGAACGCGCCTCGCGTGGAACGGTATGGCTCCCGCGCCGGTCGGGTACGACGCGGGCTTCGGTCTCGATGACGCCGGCGTCGGCGACAGCGGCCCGAAGCTCGTCCTCGACGGCGGCCTGCCCGCCATCACCGTCATTCAAGCCGATGGCGGCGGTTTCGCGACCGTCGCAACGGGCGACCCGTTGTCCGGCTCTTACGTCCTAGGCGGAGGCAACGGCGGCTCCTGCTCGATGGAGTGCAACGGCCTCGGTTGCACGCCGCAGTGTGATCCGAAGGCGAACTGCGCCGTCGTCGAAGAACGGCGCGGCGGCAGCGGCGCGGCGTTCTGGGCGTCGGTCTTTGCGCTGGGCTTCGCCGCTCGTCGCGCGCGTCGTCGCCGCTGATGCGCACGCCGCTCTTCGGCTTCAACGCCGCTCGGCCCCTCATCGTTGACGAGGTCGTTGAGCGCGTTGTGTCGTCGACCAGAGAGCCGCTCATGGCGCTCAGCGAGGCGGCCTTCTTGGAGGCGCGCCGCCTCGAGGGGAGCGGCAAGGGCGAGCTCGCCGAGTGGCGCGCGCTCGCCCACGGCATCGGCCGCATGGACGCGCACGAGCTGAGGCAGAAGCTCGAACACTACGCGCGCCACTACGCGTGGGACGTGGCCGGGAACTTCGACCCGCGCGTGTACAAGACCGTGTCGCGCGCCGCGGCGCCGCTCATTGGCGCCCTACTCAAGCCGCGCCACGCGCTCAAGAAGCTCACCCACGTTGGCGATCTGGCGTCGCTCGACGATCGCGTCATCGTCCAAGGCCCCGTCGCGCACCTGCGCGCGCTCGCATCACTCGGCACGCTTGTCTTCGTGCCGACGCACCTGTCAAACCTCGACTCGGTGGTCTTCGGCTTCGCCTTGGAGCGCTCCGACTTGCCGCCGGCGACCTACGGCGCCGGGAAAAATCTCTTCACCAACCCGGTGCTGTCGTTCTTCATGCACAACCTCGGCGCCTACCGCGTCGACCGACGGCTCCGCTTCGCCCTCTACAAGGACGTCCTCAAGGCCTACTCCTCCGTGCTCATCGAGCGCGGGTATCACAGCCTCTTCTTCCCCGGCGGGACGCGCTCCCGTTCGGGCGCGGTGGAGCGTCGCCTCAAGCTCGGCCTGGCCGGCACCGGCGTAGAGGCCTTCGCGCGGACCACCGAGCGGGGCCGCCCGCAACACGTCTTCTTCGTGCCCGCGACCATCAACTACTTGCTGACGCTCGAGGCGGAGACGCTCATCGACGACTTTCTGCTCGAGGAAGGCAAGCATCGCTACATCATCGAAGACGACGAATCGACGCGCATCGCGCGGGTCGTGGCCTTCATGAACAAACTCCTCGGTCTCGACGGGAGCGTCGTTGTTCGGTTCTCGGCGCCCATCGACTGCTTCGGAAACAAGGTCGATGAGCGCGGCCGAAGCTACGACGCGCACGATCGCCTCGTCGACCCGAAGACGTACCTCTACGGCACCGAGGACGTGCCTCGTCGCGATGCCGCGCGCGACGCGCAATACACCCGCGAGTTGGGCGAGCGCATTTGCGAGTTGTACAAGAAGGACACGGTCCTCATGGCGACGCACCTCGTCGCGCAGGTGGCCTTCGAGCACCTGACCAAGATCGCGCCGCCGCGCGCCGATGTCTTCGCGCTGCTCCGGCAAGGTGAGCCGCCCCTCATGGCGCGCCGCGATTTGGTCCACAGAACCGGCGAGCTCCGTGACCGCCTTCGTCAGATCGCCGATCGCGGCGAGCTGGTCTTGGGCCCCCGCGTCGAGGGGGCTTCCCCGGAAAAGATCGTGGAAGACGCGCTCCACGCCTTCGCCGGCTATCACTCGAGCTCAGTCTTGGTGCCGCGTGGTGATCAGGTCGTGCTCTCCGACCCGCGGCTCTTGCTCTACTACCAGAACCGGCTCGTGGCTCACGGCTTGGCGCCCGACATGACGCCCTCGCGGGCCGGTCCGGTGACGGCGGCGGTCTTCGGGGCGTGACGGTTGGCTGACCCGGAACACTAGGGTATGGTCCTCCCCCTTTCCGATGAGCACCCAAGAATCCTCCGAGTCGCCCTCGACGCCGGCTGGCGTCGAGCCCGTGGCGGCACCCGCGCCAGCCCCGTCTCCTTCCACTGAAACGAGCGGGCCATCTGGCGACGCTGCTGGCGTTGGCGCCGGCGCTGCCGCTGATGCTCCCCAAGAAGGAGCCGGTGGTGCGTCCACTGCCGCCGCTGCCGCAGAGGGCGCCGCTCCGCACGGCGAGGGAGGCGAGAAGAAGCGCCGCCGTCGTCGTCGTCGCAAGAAGAAGGGACCCGGCGAGGCCGGCGTGGCTGCCGATGGCGCGCAAGCGCCGCAAGGCGACGAAAAGGACGACGATGCCGAGGGCGACGCGGAAGGCGATGCTCCCGGCGAGGCGGCGGCCGATGGCCGCGCCGACGACGCCGGCGCGCCCAAGGGCGACGCCAAAGGCGACGGCAAAAAAAAGCGCAAGAAGAAGAAGCGAGGCGAAGGCCCGGCGCGTGAGCGACCTGCGTTCAACGTGTCGGACGTCGTCTTCGGCAAGATCGTCGAAGTGAACGACGACGCGATCTTCATCGACCTCTCCGGCAAAGCCAACGCCATCTTCGACAAGCTCGAGTTGGTGCTGCCGGAAGACTCCATCGACGTCGAGGACGAGGCGCGGCACGCCGAGGAGCTTGCTGAATCCATCGTCGCCGGCACCATCGATCCGGACGTCGTTCTCGCACCTGCCGCCGCCCTCGAAGCGGCGCCCGTCGACGCCGCCGCCGAGCCGGCTCCCGCCCCGGCAGCCGCCGACGAAGGCGCCCGTGGCAAGATCATCCGCATCGTGCGCGCTTCGAGCGAGAGCGCCCAGCCGGCGGCCCCGGCTCCCGCCAACGGGGAAGGTGCCGCCGAGGGTTCGACCGACGCCAGCGCTGCGGCGCCGGCCGACGCAAACCCGGACGCCGTCGTAGACGGTGCTGCGGCCACCGAGCTCGAAGCGCCCGCCGCAGCGGCTCCCGACGAATCGGATGCCGACGCGCCTCGCGAGCAGGCGGCCTCTACCGAAGCCGACGGGGACGCGAAGAGCGGCTCGGTGCTGCAGCTCCCGCGCGTGGTTCTCGAGCCTGGCGCACCCTTCGTGGGCGTCGTTCGCAACGACGGCGTCCGCGGCGGGCACGTGGTGCTCACGCACCATCCGCACCGCGCCTCCAAATCCAAGCCCTTCGTCGCGGCGGCCTTCAAGAAGCGGTCGGAGATCTTGGGCCTCGTGACGGGCGTCATCAAGGGTGGCGTCGAGGTCGATCTCGACGGCGTTCGCGGCTTCGCTCCGGGCTCTCAAATGGATCTGCGCTTCGGCGCCGACCTCCGAAAGCTCGTCGGCAAGCGCTTGCCGTTCCACGTCTCGCACTACGCAAAGCGCGGCCGCGACGTCATCGTCTCGCGCCGTGCGATGCTCGAGTCGGAGGCGAAGGCCCTCCGCGAAGCGGCCCTCAGCCGTATCGCCGCGGGTCAAGTCGCGACGGGCGTCGTCCGGAGCGTCGTTCAGTTCGGCGCCTTCATCGACATCGGCGGCGTCGAGGGCCTCGTGCCCCTCATGGAGATGAGCCACAACCGCGGAGACCGTCCCAGCGACGTCTTCAAGGCTGGCGAGTCCATCGAAGTGCTCGTCCAGAAGATCGACGACCGCGGCAAGATTTGGCTCTCGCGAAAGGCCGTGCTCCCCGACCCGTGGGGGGAAGCCGCGAAGAAATACGCGCTCGGCACCAAACACTCGGGCAAGGTCGCGCGCATTCAACCCTTCGGCGTCTTCGTCGAGCTCGAGTCGGGCATCGACGGCCTCATTCACCTCGCCGACCTCTCGCTCAAGCGCATCGACAAGCCGGAAGACGTCGTCAAGGTCGGCGACGACATCGAGGTCGTCGTGGCCTCGCTCGATTCGGGACACCACAAGATTGGCCTTCACCCGGCCCTCACCGGTGCGATGGCCGACGAAGTCCCGCAGAAGGTCGAGGTCGGCAAGACGCTCAAGGTGCAGGTCGTCGCCATCGACCCGGGCGGCCTCATCATTCGCGTCCTCGGCGCAACGGGCCGGAGCGCCCGCGGCTTTATCCCCGCGTCGGCAACAGGAACGCCGCGTGGCACCGAGCTGCGCAAACACTTCCCGCCGGGGCACATTCTCGAGGCGAAGGTCTTGGAGCGCGATCCGCGGCGCGGCGAGGTGAAGCTGTCGGTCCGCGCGATGCAGCAAGAGACCGAGCGCAACGCCTACCAGGCGTACCGGCAGCAGGTGAAGCGTGAGGCCAAGTTCGGCACCTTCGCCGACTTGCTCGCGAAGAAGACGCCGCCGAAGTAGCGGCGCCGAGTCACCGACGCACAGGCCTAGCGATCGCGCGACGCCGCACTTCTCGGGCACCTTGGCGCGGCCGCCTCAGAGGAGGCGTCGTGCCTTGATGTCGAGGTAGCTCTTCACGAGCTCCGGCGTCACGTCGTCGGGGCGCGCGTCGATGACGAGCACGCCGGCGTTCCGGAGCGTTCGCACGAGCTCGTCGCGCGCCGCGAGGGCCTCGGCCGCCGCGGCCCGAACGAACAGGTCGCGTCGCTCGCGGGCAGGCTCCGTGGCGAGGGCTTCCACGTCGGTGTCGCGAAGGAGCACGCACAGGGGGAGGTGTTTGGGGAGCAGCGAGCGGAGGGCGCTGGCGAGCTCCTTGGACGAGTGAGGATCGAGCACGTTCGTCAAGACGACGAAGAGCGAGCGCGCCTTGACCTGGCTGCGCAAGAAGGCGATGGCGGCGCGAAAATCCGTCGCCTCGAGCGACGCTTCGAGCGCGTAAGCGGCCTGCGTCAGTTTGCGCGCGCCGGTGCGGCCGCTCGACGGCGGAAGAAACGCGCGGGGCAGCGCGTCAAAGACGAAGAGACCGGCCTTGTCGCCGCTGCGGAGCGCCGCGTCGGCGGCGAGGAGCGACGCGTTGAGCGCATGATCGATGGCCGTAAGACCCTGCCACTCGGCGCGCATCGCGCGGCCGACATCGAGCGCGAAGACGACGTTCTGGTTCGATTCGGCCTGAAACTGCCTCACCGTGAGATCGTCACGTCGCGCGCTTGCGCGCCAGTCAACGTGGCGAATCTCGTCGCCCCGCTGGTACGGGCGGAGGCGCTCGAACTCGGTGTCACCACCGCGCACGCGGAGCGAGCCGAGTCGCGCGTCTTGTCGGCCTTGCCGCCGAAGGAGCTCGAGCGCGCGTGCCGCGTGCACGTCCGGGTAGACGTCCACGGTGCCGGCGACGGCGATCCGTTCACGACGCCCCACGAGCCCCAAGGGACCGTCGTAGCGGACCGTCACGGCGCCGAAGCTTCGCGAGCCGCGACGCGTTGGCCGGACCTCGTAGCGAGCGATGAGGTTGCCGTGCGGCGGGGCAACGAAGGGCGCCGGCAGGCCGCGATCCTCGGCGTCGGCGAGCGGATCGTCGGCGATGGTGCCGCGAAGCTTCAGCCGGCTGTTGCTGCGCAACGTGAGCGAGACGGTGTTGTAGCGGCCCACAGAGAAGATGGCCGGCGCGCTTCGCTCTGCGGAGAAGCGCCGCCGTCCGACCAGCGACGCGACGTCGACGAGCGCGATCACGGCGAAGAGGCCGTCGAGCGCGAAGAGCGGCGCGCGCAGCTCGCGCGACACGACCGCCAGCGCCGAGAGCGCGGCCGTCAGTGCGAAGAGCGCCGCGAGGCGTCGGGTGGGGAGGAGCACCGTCTCAAAGCCTCAGGAGGAGACGCGCGGCACCGGCGTGGCGCGCACGATGTCAGCGATGCGATCGTCGGGGGTCGTCCCCTGGATCTGAGCGTCGGGGTGCAACAAGATGCGGTGCCGAAGCACCGTCGCGGCGAGCGGCTTGACGTCGTCGGGCGTGACGAAGTCACGGCCTTGGCTCGCCGCCATGACCTGTGACACGCGGAGCAGCGCCAGCGATGCACGCGGTGAGGCGCCGAGCTCGATGGCCCGGTCCTCGCGCGTGCGCCGTACGAGGTCGACCATGTAGGCGACGATCTCGTCGCCCACTCGCACGCGCGCGGCGCACGCTTGCATCTCGACGACTTGGGTCGCGGTGGCGATGGAGCGAAGCGTCGACAGATCGGCCGGGTCGAAGCCCGCCGCGTGGTTCTTGACGATCGTCGTCTCGGCGTCGCGACTCGGGTTTTGAACGAGCAGCTTCATGAGGAAGCGATCGAGCTGCGCTTCCGGGAGCGGGTAGGTGCCCTGTGATTCGATGGGGTTCTGCGTGGCGAGCACCATGAAGGGGGCCTCGAGCTTTCGCGAGACGCCGTCGACGGTGATCTGCCGATCTTGCATCGCCTCAAGGAGCGCCGATTGGGTCTTGGCCGGCGCGCGGTTGATCTCGTCGGCGAGCACGAGCTGCGCGAAGAGCGGACCGGGCACGAAGGTGAAGGTGCTCGTGGCGCGGTCCAAGACCGACGAGCCGGTGATGTCGCTCGGCATGAGGTCGGGCGTGAACTGAATGCGCTTGAATCCGCAACCGGCGACGCTGGCGAGGGCGCGGAGCGCGAGCGTCTTGCCGAGGCCCGGCGCGCCCTCAACGAGCACGTGACCCTGCGCAAACAGCGCCGCTAGTGCGCCCGTGAGAAGCTCGTCTTGCCCAATGACCACGGAGCCGATCTGCCGCTGCATGGCGTCGAAGAGGTCCGCGAAACTTTTCGTATCCATCATGTCCTTCCGTTGCGCGGCTCCGCGCGCGGGCCGTTCATTCGCTGCTGAGTCACGTTCGCCGTTTCGAGGTGTGAGGTTCGCGCGCCGGCGCTTCCGCCTTCGCGAAGAGGTCGCAGAGCTCCCGAAGGGTGGCGAGCTCGTCGCCCCGCTTCCCGTCGCCGGCCTTCACGTGGACGACGCGGTCCAAGAGGCGCTGGCACTCGTCCTTCGGCGCGAGGCTGCGCTGCGACAGCACTGTCGCCGCGTCGGCGCCTCGCCCGCCGCGCATTCGAAGTCGGCCGACCACGAAGCGGCCGTAGCACGCCAGCGCGTGGGGCGTCGCCTGGGCGTGCGCGTAGAGGGACGCGGTCGCGTGGACGTGTTCGGCGAAGGCCCGGCGCGCCTCCGGTGGAGCCTTGCGCGGGGCACGCGAGCGAGCGCCGACGGCTACCGCCAAGACGAGCGCGAAGAAGAGCGCGTGCCCAAGCGGAAGGCCGAGGCCGGCGCGGATGAGCGACGAGAGCGGATCGGAAGACGGCGTGATGCCGCCGAGCTCGTCGATGACGACGAGGTCCTTGGTGCCGAGATGGGACACGAGCACGATGAAGGCGCTCGCGTTTCCCTCTCGCGACAGGCCGACGTTCGTCATCAGATCCGCTCCGGCGACGCCGAGGACCGAGCCGCTGCCGAACTCGCCGACGCTCGCGTAGGCGCCGCTGCCGTCTTCGTGGGAGGCGACGGCGCGCCCCTCCTGTCCGTCCCAGCGAAACGCCGAGCCGTGGGCGAGCCGCGCCTTGCGTGGCGACGTCGCTTGGGCCACCTCGAGGGCGCTCGCGGCCTTCTCTTCGCAGGCGTCCTCGTCGATTCCGTTGCAGTCGAACTCGACGGGCGCCCCGACGACGACGTCACGCGAGCGCGTCGGGACGTCGCGAGCGCTCCAGACCTTCGGCCACCCCCACTGGGGACCGAAGAGCGCGACCTTTCCGCCGCCACGCACGAAGCGGTCGAGCCCCGCGGTGGCTTCGTCGTCGAGGTGCGCCTTTGAACCGTGAATCAAAATGGCGGGCGCTGGCGCCCCGGGCTTCGGCGCTTCGAGGCGGGCTAGCGGCTGCTTGGGGCGCGCGAGCTTGAAGCCCTGCCGCTCCAACAGCGCCTTGGCGATGTCGAAGCCCGCCGGATCGGGGGCCTTTGGCACGACGCTGTTCTGGCATCCCCCCACAAGCAAGAGAGCGAGCGTCATGACGGCGCCGCGGACGAGCAGCGTCGCGCGCCGGCCGACCTCCGCCACCTGCGCCGGGTCGGGGTCTCGACCGCCAAAATGCACGACGTCGACCTCGCGGACGATGGCTCGGAGCTCGGGCCGGGCCGTCTCCTCGGCGCAGGTGCGGACGTATTCGCCGTTCGTGCGATCGCGCGTGATGCGAATTGCGCCGCGGACGTCGAGGGCGCGGAGCGCAGCGTGCAAGAAGCCGTGGAGCGCCTCTCGAAGATCGCCGCGGCCGAGCGCCGCCTCGGCTCGCTCGAGGAGCGACTCAGGCGCGCCCGGTGGGAGCGGCACCGCTTCGCGCGTCACGACCGTCGCCGCGTCGGGGGCCTGCTCCGGCAACTCCTCTTCGCGCGGCGCCCGCAGGCGGGACAAGAGGCTTCGGACCAGGACGTAGAGCAACGAGCCCAGGCCGAGCGCGAGGACCGTCCAGCCGAGGGCCGGCGCGATGGATCCTAGGAAGCGAGCGAGCGCTTCCCAGAACGGCGAGGGCGCGTCCCTTGGCTTAAGGAGGTTGTCGCATTGCTTCTTAAAGCCGGCGCAGTTCGGCACCTCTCCTGCGAGCCCGCACATGCGGATGGCGTCGCCGCTCGGCAGCGGCTTCGGCCGCTCGCAGAAGCCATTGAGCTCCTGGCGCAGCGCGCGCACGTCTTCGTCGGCGCGATTGGCGTCGGTGTGCACGCTCGACGCCGGCGCCGCGCGCGCGTGGGTCGCGACGATGAGCACGAGCGTCAGCGTGCCTGCAAAGGGGAGCCTCACGGGCGCTCCGGCAGCAGGCTCGAGCGCGGCTCGCTCTCGGTCCGACCAAGGCGCGCGAAGACCGTCTGGATGTCCCAGCCCTCCGCGCGCGTGCGAATGTTGATGTAGAGGAGGAATCGAACCAGTGCCGCGTAGGGCACTGCGAGCCAGAAGCCCAAGACCGCGAGCGCGCTGCCCCCGTCTTCGAGCAGTTCGCCGCCGGGTTGAATGCTGAGCACGCTCTCCAAGAAGACGCGCCCTACCTTGTCGACCAGGAAGGGCGCGGCGACGAGCACCAGCGTCGTCGCCAGCCAGCCGAGCAACGCGTCGCCCGTCGCGAGCCCCGCGAGGCGGGTCGAGCGCTGGATCGCATCCATGACGCGCGCTCGCTCGAGCAGCAGCGCCTCGGGGGCGAAGATGCACGCCGCCGAGACCCAGACCCCTGGCAGCACAAAGAAGAACGCTCCGGCCATCGTCATCGTTAGCAGCAGCGTGCGGACGCCGAGCAGCGTGATGGCCCTCTTCGCGGAGCGCGACAGCGCGGCGCGCACCGACGGATCTTGCTCAAAGACGAATTGGCCGACGAGCACCGTGAAGGGAGCCGTCACGAGGCCGCTCGCGGCCAACGCGAAGAGCCAAGCCCAAGCCCATCCGGCTGTCTTGCCGAGGGCGATGGTCACGAACACCGGCAGCGGCAGCGCGATGAGGCTCAGCCTCGCGAGGGGCCCGAAGGCCGCGCGCGTGAACGGAAAGGAGAGGTCGAGGACGTCGACGAACGTTCGGTCGCGGAGCCGAACGCGGGACGTGGCGAAGGCGGCTTCAGTCACGCGCCACCTCGCGCCCGGCGAAGACGAAGTAGGCCACGAGCAACAAGAGCATCCCCGCCCCGAAGACGTGCTTGACGACGTCGGGCAACGACGACGACGACCAGAAACCCTCGATGCCGGCGGCCAAGAGCAACATGACGGCGGCGCCGGCGACGATGACGATGATCTCCTTGGCGGCGCGCTGCAGCGCGATCACCCGAGGAAAGGGCCCCGGCACCACCATCGACCAACCGAGCGACATGCCGGCGCCGCCGGCGATCACGATGGCCCCGAGTTCGAGGCCGCTGTGGCTAACGACGAACGTGAGGATGTTGTGGCCCGCACCTTGCGCGGCGACGTAGCCAAAGATGGCTCCCGTGAAGAGGCCGTTCATCACGAGGTAGAGCGCCGAGCCGACGCCGGCGAAGATGCCGGTTGCGAAGCACCGGAGGGCGATGCCGACGTTGTTGTACACGTAGAAACCCGCCATGCCGGCGTCTTGCCCCTCGCCGCGCCCGGCGCCAAAGCCCTCCTTGTAGCCCTCCGCGAGCTGCTTGAGCATGGGCTCGGGGACCACGCGAAACGTGAACGACGGATCGACCGTCGCCCAGATGAGGCCCACGGCGAAGGGCACGAAGAAGAGGGCGAAGGCCAAGAGCATCGCCTTCCATCGGCTGCGCACGGCCCGTGGGAACGCGAGGAGCGCCGAACGCGCCGAGCCCGGCGTCATGCCAAAGGGCAGGTCGGCCCTTAGCGGCGCGCGGCTGTAGACGAGGGCGTGACTCTCAGCGGTCAGCGCCGAGAGGTAGTCCACCAAGGGCGCGCTGTAGCGAGCGGCTTGCGCGGCGGCGAGATCGCAGCACGCGTCGCTGTAGAGGAGCGGGAGCCTCGCGACGTCGACCTCGGGAAGGGCGCGGAGGCGTCCGTTCTTGGCCTTGGTGACGAGCGTCTCGAGCTCGACCCAGGCGCCGTTGCGACGCCGGACGAAGGCCGGCTCCGCGACGTGAGAGGTCAGAGCCATCCCGCACCTCCCCGCGACGAAGGCGGGCCCTCGCCGCGGCCCGACGAGCGCGCGCGATCGTAGAGCAACGCGAGGACGCGAACCGGGTTCGTGTAGCGGAGACCGTGCCGCTCGGCGAACGTGGGCGCGATCATTTGCGCCAACTCCTGTTCGCGAGCCTCGCCGAGCTTCCGACGGCGCAAGAAGAGCTCGAGCGCGGAGCGCTCTTCTGCATCGATGGCGAGGGAGGGCGGCAGCTCGGCCTGCTCCGCCGGTGAAGGCGGTGCGATCTGAATGGGCTCGGCGCGATCGGTGCGTTCGACGATGACAACGACGGTGCCGGCGACCACGTCACCAATGCGCTGCAGGCGCTTGGTGATCAACATGGCCACGAGGCCCGCCGGGTAGAGCAGCGCGAGGGCGTGGCTGAAGAGCGAGAGCAGGCCGGCCGAATAGGCGAGCGGCATGGCGTCGGCGGCTCGCAGCAGGTTTCGCAACGCGGCGTGCGAGAAGCCGATGGGTTGGCCCGTCGTTGTGACCACCTTCATGCCGAGCGCGAGTTTGCCGAGGCTCGCGCCGCGCGTCGCCTCGAAGTACACGAAGTAGCCCCACTCGACGGCGAACAAGAGAACGAGCAAGAGGCCTTGCGCCAGTCCCAAGAGGTCCATCGCGCCCATGCTGTGACCGAGCGCCGCCGCGACGAGCAACGTCGCCACCATGCCCACCACAAGCACCAAGAAGCACACGACCTGATCGACGAGGTGCGCCAAAGCGCGCCTTCCGGGCCCCGCGAGCCGGTAGCGGAACACGATGTGCTCCGGCGTCTCGATGGCGACGTCGGTGTCGATGAGGTCCAAGGCGGCCGATGATACGCGAGGTGAGGGCCTTGGGGCGGGCACCAAGGGCGTAGCCCGCTCTTCCCGGGTCGGCCGTGATCTTGCGCATCGCATGGTTCGTGCGGGTCGGCGTTTCTCCCGCGCGCGACACCGGCGGTGGGGCGGCAGCGCAGAATTTTCCGCACTTGCGCGCGGCACGTCGTTTGCTGCGCTGGGGAAGCCATGAGCCTCCGCCCACTCCTCTCCGCCTTGGGTCTCACCGCCGCCGCCGCGCTCGGCTGCGCCTCTCCGACGGGCGAATCGCCGACCGACGAGAGCGCGCTCTCGGAGCCGCGCGAGTTCGACTTCGACGTCCGGTCGCGGCTCGAGCGAGCGGGTGAGCTCGACGAGCGAAACTCATATTGGGCCGCTCGCCTCGCCGCCATTTCCTACGAGCACGACACCGACGCGAGCCTTCAGACCGGCCTTCGCGCGGCAGGGGTGCCCTTCGAGGAAGCCTTCGTGTTCCACGCCTCGGAAGGGGACTCCAAGAACCCGCTGGCTCGGCACTCAGGCACCAGCGGCATTTACGTGAGGGCGAGCGGCGCCGGGTTCCTCGTGTTTCGCGGCTCCGAAGACGGCAAGACCAACGACGCCATCACCGACGCGGTCGCGCTCCAGGTCGAGGCTCGCTATTCGCTCACGCGAGCGTCCGCGGGACAGGTTCACCTTGGCTTCCACACAGCGCTCGATTCCGTATGGAAGCCGCTCCGTGAGAAGCTCGTCCGCCGTCACGGTGACCGCCGCCTGCCGCTCTACGTCATGGGCCACAGCTTGGGCGGCGCCATCGCGACGCTCGCGGTGCACCAGTTGCTCTTCGATGAGTGCCTAAACAGCACCATGGCGCGCATCGACGTCGCCGGCCTGTGCGAGCAGAACTACGTGCCGGTCGCGGCGCTCTACACCTTCGGCTCGCCGCGAACCGGCAACCAAGAGTTCGTCGAGATGATGGTTGCGCGCGCGAAGGAGACGGGGACCAAGTTCTTCCGCTTCGTCAACGTCGGCGATCAGGTTTCGATGTTGCCGCGTTACGCCCCCGTCGCCGTGGTCGAGCCATTCCGACATCTCGGCGAAGCGGGCGACGAGAAGGCCTTCGCGGTTCTCCTTCACAAGGATGGCCAGGTCACCTTCCGCCCCACCGTCGGCTGCGACGCTGACGGTCGGCTCGCGCAATGCGACCTCAGCCTATGGACCGGCTTGGAGGGCGTCGCCGGCGGCACGCCCCCGTGGCACGTCGAGCACTCGCGGTCGATCTACCTCGAACGCCTCCGCGCCACCGTCATGCGCGCGGGCACGAGCCCGGCGAAGTAGCGAGCCACGAGGCAGAGCGCTACCGGGCGCGCTCTCGCGTCACCGGGCCTTCGAGCGCGTCATCGATGGTCAGTCG
The DNA here is from genome assembly GCA_016703425.1 of Myxococcales bacterium. Taxonomy (NCBI): domain Bacteria; kingdom Pseudomonadati; phylum Myxococcota; class Myxococcia; order Myxococcales; species Myxococcales bacterium. Next base: position 118,765 of record JADJCA010000007.1, on the reverse strand, counting down.
CTCGAGCGTCCCTTCGCGGAGCGTCGCGAGGCGCAGAGAGAGCTCTTGATCGTGTTTCGCGGAGGGCACCGTCGTCTCGTAATGGACGGCGACGCAGCGCTTGAGGCGTGCGGCGACGAGGGTGACGTGACCGCGGATGGGCGCCTCGGGCGTCGCGCCCGGTTCGAGGGCAACCCAGGTGCGGACGTCGTCGCCGCCGGGACGGATCCCCGCGGTCTCATCGACGGCGACGGCGCTTGCCGGGGGCACGAGGCGACGATCGCGCGCCTTCGCCTCGCAGCCGGCCCTCGTTTGGACATCGGCTTCGTACCAACGAAGCGCGACAAGCTTGGCGTTCGTGGTCGGGTGCAACGCCACGAGTTCCGCTTTCGAGCGATCGTCGATGCGCCACTCACGGCCGCCGGGGAGCCGCAGGGTCAGGCCGAAGCGCGTCGAGTGGAACGTGCCCCACGCGTCCGCGCCGCGCGCGCTGGCGTCGCCGGGCTTGCCGGACGCGGGAACCGGGCCCGGGGATGCGCCACACCCGGCGGCGATGAGGAGCAGCAGCGAGAGGTGAAGCGCGCGCATCGAAGGATCACGACGTACCATGCCTCCCCGCGAAGCGGAACGTGTTCGCTCCGCCGCGCGCGCGGCGCGGTTGTGCAGGCGCGGTGCACTTGACGACCTTGCACTTCAAGTTCGTTGGATCCGCCGATCCACGCGACATTCTCGGTGAATTTCGGGGCGTTTCACGGCGATTCACGGTGCGGTGCCGGCACGCCCGCTGCAGTGGAGGGGCAACACCATGCGATTGTCCCTCCGCTCCGTTCGCTTGCTCCGCGGCCTGCCCGCGGTCTTCATGCTCGTTCCTCTCGTGGCCGTCGCCTGCGGCGATGCGCAGCCGAGTCCCTGCGAGAAGTTCCCCAACGCGGCCGCGTGTCGACCGAAGAACGCCGCCACGGGAAGCTTCGTCGAGGCCGGCGCGCCGATCACCGTGTACGCCACGCCTCCGACCGCCGTCGTCGCGGCCGATGCCGGCGCCGCGCGCGACGCCGCCGTCGCCATGAAGCCGGATGGCGGTCGGCCCCAAGTGCCGCCGGCGCAACAGGCGTGCGGTGATCTCGGCCGTTGCTGCTCCAAGATCAAGAGCACCATCGAGAAGGCCGCTTGCATGGCCGTCGCCTACGGGGGCAAACCGAGCACCTGCGCCACGGCCGTCATCGGCTACCAGCTCCTCGGATGCGGGCACTCGCCCTTCTCGCTGCCCACCGGCGGCTCCAGCGGCGGGACCCAGGACGATGACGGCGACGGGACGCCCGACTTCGTCGACCCCGACAGCGAGGCGGACGTGACGCTCGAGGATTACTGTGCGTCGTACCCAAGCGACGAGGTCTGCACGGACGTCACGACAGGCGGAGCCGGAGCCTACGACTCGGATCCATGCGTGCAGTTTCCCAACAATTTCGAGTGCCAAGAGCCGTCGACCGATCCCTTCGCCGGTGATCCGGACTTCGTTGGGCCGCCGGACCCCTTTGGCCCGCCCGATCCGACCGATCCGTTTGGCCCGCCCGATCCGACCGATCCATTCGGACCGCCCGATCCGTTCGATCCGTTCGACCCGTCCGATCCCTCGGACCCTGGCGATCCCTTCGGCGGCTTCGACCCGGACCCCTGAGCCGGTGGCTCCGCGCCTAACGGTCGACGCGTGACGGGCTCGTGCTAGAGCCACGCCGTGCCCTACGTCGAGTGTCCGCCTCCGCCCGACCTCGCCAGCGCCATCGAGTGCTTCTGGCGCCTCGAAGGTACGGGGCGCCCGCACCGCGTCTTGCCCGACGGGTGCATCGACATCCTGCTGTCCTGCGACGCGGGGGTCGAACAGGGGGAGGCTGCTCCTTTGGAGGCGCGTGCGGTCGAGGCGCGGGTGGTGGGGACCATGACGAGCGCCATCGTCGTCGCCCCACCGCCGGGCGCGATCGCGATCGGGGCACGCTTTCGACCCGGCGAGGCGGCGCGCTTCATTCCGGAAGCCGACGCGTCGTTCACGGACACCGCGGTGATGCTCTCGGACCTTTGGGGGACGGCGGGGCAGGACCTTGACGGGGCCTTCGCCGTCGGTGGTCGCTGGGCTGACGAGTTGGTCGGGCTCTTGCGGCGACGGCTGGCGCTGAAAGGGCGCGCCGTCGACCTTCGCGTTCGCGCCGCGGTCGCGCACCTCTCCGCCGGCGAATCGGTGCGCTTCACCGCCGCGGAGGTCGGCCTCTCGGAGCGTCAGCTTGCGCGGCGCTTCACCGCGCGTGTGGGCATCGCACCGAAAGTCTTCGCCCGCGTCGCGCGGCTGCGTCGCGCCGCGGCCGACCTTGCGTCGGGCGCCTCGCTGACGGAAGCGGGGGCCGCTGCCGGCTACGCCGATCAGGCGCACTTCACGCGCGAGGCGAGAGAGCTTGCGGGAACGACGCCGCGCCGGCTGGCCTCGGAGCTCGCCACCGCGTCCTGACCGATTTGTTCAAGACGCGAGCGATGGCGGCTGGCTAGATCAGGCGCGCCGGGCGGCGGACCCGCTGGCTACGAAGGAGTTCACATGCCCATTGTCCCGGACATGATCGGTATCGTTGTGGCGGACTTGCCCCGCGCCATTCGGTTCTATCGCCTGATTGGTTTGGCCTTCCCCGACGTTGCTCCCGGCGAAGACTTCGTCCAGGTGACGACGGACAACGGCTACCGCATTTCGCTCAACTCGCAGGAGCTCGACAAGTCGCTGACGCCAAACTGGGAACCGCCGAGAGGGCAGCGGGTCACGCTAGCCTTTCGCTGCGACTCGCCGGCGCATGTCGACGCGACCTTTAGGGCGGTCGTGGAGGCCGGGCACGAGGGGCTCAAGGCGCCGTGGGATGCCTTCTGGGGCCAACGTTATGCGATGGTGCAGGATCCCGACGGCGCGGTGATCAGCCTTTTCGCGCCCCTTGGGTAGCCGCCTCGCAGCCGAAGCTCGCCTCCAGCGACTCCAGCGACTCCAGCGACTCCGGCGAGAGTGACGACCTCTACTGGGCTCTCCGAGTCACCGCATGTCTCGAAAATGAAACTGGGCCGCGCGCGCGAGCACGCAGCCCAGTGTCACGCTTCGCGTCGGGGCTCAGTTGGCGGCGATGATGCCGCAAGACCCGCGCGAGCCGGCATCGCCGGCAGGCTGGCTGACGCCGTCGTCGACGCCGTTGTGGAAGATGATCGCGTGACCGACGACCGAGTTCGGGCCCGCCGTGACGGTCCAGTTCGGATTCGTGAGAACCAACGTGCCGCTGCCGCCGGCCCCGATCTCGATGTTGCCCATGTCGCCGATGTGGTGGACGGCCGCGTCGGGGTAGCCGTGGCTCGCGTCGAGCGAGTTCCAGTGTGGACCGGCGCCGGTGCCGGGAGCGGGCGCAGCGCCGTCAGGCGTGCCGGCGTCGCCCGTCGAGCAATCGCCGTTGGCGTGAATGTGGATGCCGTGCGGCCCGGGCGAAGCGCCGGCGATGGTGATGGTCACCGTCGCGCCGCCGCCCGCGTTCTCGACGAACGTCGCGCTGCCGCTGGCGGTGCCGCCCACGGTCGTCGGTTGAATGCTCGCCAAAGCCGTCTTCGGGCCCGCGTCGACGACGGTGCCGGTGTCCGGGGTGGTCGTCGTGCCGGTGTCCTTGGTTCCACCCGAGTCGGTGCTCGACGTGGCATCGCTGCCGCCGCCGCCGTCGGTCGTGGTCGAGGTCGTCGGCTTCGCCGTGGTCTCGTCGCTCGAGCAACCGTAGAGCGCGGCCGCCACGCTTACGCCCAGCACAAGCAAGCCCGTCAATCGTCGCGTCGCAATCGAAGTCAATCGCATGAAGATCCTCCCTCAACGAGCCCCATCCTCGTGGCAGCTCAACAAGCCAGGCTACGGGAAATCCAGGGTGCGACAAAGCGCCGCAGTCGGGCCGCACAATTCCGCCCGCGGTGCGGTCTCGGGTCTTCGTCGACGACTGGGGCGCCGCCGCGGGGTGACTCGGACTCAGTCGACGTTGGCATCGGCGCCACCGGCGTCGCTGCCGCTTGCGTCGTCGGAGCTGGAGGCGCCGTCGCTCCCGCCGTCCTGCTCTCCCAGGCTCGTCGCCGCGTCGTTGTCGGCGAGGGGCGAGGCGAGCGCCCGCCCGTCGGCGGACGCGTCGACGGACACGTTGGCAAAGCAACCAGGCGGGTCCCAGGTGAAGCCCGCCGAGCCGCGAGGGCAGGCGTTCTCGCTCGCCACGCAGACGCCACCGCCGGTCCCACCGAAGCACCACCCGCAGCCCAAGACCGGCGTGCACTCCCCGCAAGTTGGGTGCACTGTGCACACAGGTGGCCGAGCATGGCGGCGATGGCGATGCCCTTCGCCGCCATCGCAGGATGCCGTCGCGAGGGCGGCGAACGTCAAAAACCCGCTCAGCGGAAGGACTCGCATCGGCAGACTTTGCCAAAGATCGGGCCGACGAGCGAGCCGCTTCGCATTTCAGGGCCTCGCCGCGGCGTCCGAGGGCGCGTATGCTCCCCCCCGGGGAGGCGGCGGCGGGGGCCTATGACGGACGAAGACGAACGCGCGGACGACGTGCATTTTCGGGCCCTCGTGGAGGCGGCGCCCGATGGCGTCGTCGTCTCGCGTCGGGGGGTCGTCCTCTTCGCGAACGCCGCGGCGTTGCGGCTGCTGGGTTGCCAAGAGCCCTCCGACCTCGTCGGCCGCTCGATGGGGGAGTTTCTTTCGCCCGACGACATGCGCGTGATGCAAGAGCGCATCATGGCGAGCCGCGGCGGCGAAAGCCTCGGTCCTCGTACGTATCGCGCGAAGCGCAAAGATGGCGGCGAGGTCGCCGCCGAGATCACCTCGCTGCCGCTACCCTGGGAAGGCGGCCCGGCGGTCATCGCCTTTGCACGCGACGTGACCGAGCGCGCCCGCCTTGAGGCCGAGTTGGCGCGCGCCGAACGCCTCGCCTCGGTGGGGACGTTGGCGACGGGCCTCGCGCACGAGATCAACAATCCGCTGGCCTTTGCGCTCTTGAGTCTCGATCGCCTCCGTCGCGTCGCGACCGGCGAGGCCGATGAAGACGGGCGTCGCCAAGTCGAGGGAATCCTCTCCGACGTGCGCGGTGGCCTCGATCGCGTGGCCGCCATCGTCCGCGACCTTCGCGCCTTCGCTCGCGACGGTGACGGTCGCAGCGGAAGCGCGAACCTCGCGACGGTGGTCGGCGACGTTCGTCGCCTCGTCGCTCACGAGGTCGAGCCGCGCGCTCGGCTCGCGGTCGAGGTTGGTGAGCTCCCGCGTGTTCGCGGCGACGCGCTCCGCATCGAGCAGGTCCTCGTGAACCTCATCGTGAACGCGGCGCAGTCCTTCGCGCGGCCGGCCCCCGAGAACCTCATCGCGCTCTCGGCGGACTGCGAGCGATCCGGCCGCGTCGTCGTGACCGTGCGCGACAACGGTGAAGGCATGGCGAGCGACGTCCTCGCGCGGGCCTTCGATCCATTCTTTACGACGAAGGCCGGCTCCGGCAGCGGCCTCGGTCTCTGGATCTGCCACACCATCGTCGAGAAGCTCGGCGGCAAGCTCACACTCGAGAGCCGCCTCGGCGGTGGCACCACGGCGCGGCTCGAGCTCGCCTCCGCCGACGACGTCGACGCGATCCTCGCCGCGCCTCGGAGCGAGCGCGTCAGCGCTCCCGCCCGGCGCTCGGTGCTGGTCGTAGACGACGAGCCGGCGCTCCTCCGAACGGTTCAGGCGCTCTTGTCGGATCGTTTCCAAGTGGAGGTGGCCACCTCTGGCGACCAAGCCATTCATCGACTGACGGGAGACGCCCCGCCCGACGTGGTCCTCTGCGATGTGCAAATGCCCGGCGTGAGCGGCGTCGACGTCTTCACGCGCGTTGCGCGGGAGCGCCCGGGCCTTGAGGATCGCATCGTCTTCATGTCGGGCGGGAGCTTCCTCGATGACACGGTTCAGTTTCTCGCGAGCGTGCCGAACCGTCGCATCGAGAAGCCCTTCTCGATCTCCGCGCTCGAGGCGGCGCTCTTGGAGGGCCCGCCGAGCTCTCGGGCCTAGCGTTCGGGCCAGCGTTCTGGCCTAGCGTTCGGGCGTCGCGTTCGGCTTCAGGCCGCTCGCGCCCCGCGGCCAAGAGACGGCGTTGTTCCCCGCCCTGGGGACCGTTGTTGTATCGTCGGTTCGTTGGGCCCATCGCCGTCTTTTCGCGCTTCCGCGGCGCGCGTTCTCGTGGCCGTCGCCGCTCTTTTCGGCGCTCCCGCGGCCATGGCGCAGACGGCGCAGACGGCCGACTCGGTGGAGGCTCCGGTCTCGCCGGCGGCTGCACCGGCGGCCACGGGTCCCGCGGCGGCGAAGCCGGCTTCGGACGAACCGACCGTTCGGCGTCAGTCGTTGCCGCCGGGCGTCCAGCAAGGCGCCGTGGTGGGCGGAGCCACCGAGGCGTGGCAGCCCACGTTCCGCTACGAGACGGGCCTCGCGGATTTCGTCGTGACGGGCCTGGCCGTAGGCGTGGCCGTGGGCGCCGCCGTGGTTCCGCCGAGGGCCGGCGAGCTCCGCCACGGTCTGTGGTTCGACGACGACGTCCGCGGCGCGTTGCGCCTCAAGTCTGTCGACCAGCGCTACCGAATCCGCGACGCGAGCGACGTCGGCGTGTCGCTCCTCACGACCTGGCCGATCCTCGTCGACTCGCTCATCAGCGCCTGGTGGTACCGCGGCAACTCGGAGGTCGCCAAGCAGATCGCCATCGTCGACGCGGAGGTGCTTGCGGTGGTGGCTGCCGCGCAAGGCATGACGACGACGCTCGTCGGTAGGCAGAGGCCTTTTGGCAACGACTGCGGTGGCAGCATTCCCGAGAGCGGCGTCGATTGCGACAAGCAGGTTCGCTTTCGCAGCTTCTTCAGCGGTCACTCGGCCCAATCGTTCGCGTCGGCGGCGGTGCTCTGCGTCAACCACATGAAGATGGGCCTCTTGGGCGACGGCCGCGACGCCGCCACCTGCGTCATCGCCTTGGGCGTGGCGGCCACGACGGGCACCTTTCGCATCGTCGGCGACATGCACTATGCAACCGATGTCCTGACGGGCGCGCTCGTGGGCAGCGCACTCGGGGTGACGATTCCGCTACTCCACGGGACGGATACGACGAAGGGGGCGCGCGAGCGCGAGGGGCTCCGCGTGCGCCTTGTCCCCATGGGCATGGGCCTCTCGTTGGGAGGCTCGTTTTGACGCGCCGCCTTGGCTTTGGTCTTGGTCTTGCGGCCCTGTCGTTCGCTTGGTCGCCGGCGGCTCTCGGCGACGAAGCGCCAGCCAACGTACCGGTCAACGCCCCCGTCGACGCGCCGGCCGACGCTCGCGCCGAGACCGCTCCCGTCGCGGAGCCGGCGCCCGTGGCGTCGACCTCGCCGCCCGTCGGGCCGCCCGCCGCCCCGGCCCCGGCCGACGCGACCGACGCGAAGTCGAGCGACGCGCTCGTGGATCCGACCATGCGGCGCTCCTGGTGGGAAGGGAAGGACCGCCTCTTCTTCGCGACGACCGTCGACGGTGGGTACCTCTACGTCAGGCCGCGCGCGTCCTTTGGCTACGGCTTGCCGTTTACGCGGTGGTTTGGCGTGGACGTAAACCCCGTGGCGACGGGCGCCGGCCTCGCGGCCTACGGCGGCTTGCGCCTGTCTTTGCCGCACTTCGATGTGCGCGTGGGCTCGCGCTACTTCTCGGCGTTCCAGCACTCCTACTTGCCCGTCAAAGACAACTACGGTCGCCTTGATCTCGAAAACGCCGCGCTCGATCGGGCGCGGATCGTGACTCACGAGGTCGAGCTCGACGGGACCGTGCCTGTCGGGCCCGGTGAAGTCCTCGCGCTCGCCAGCGGCTCGTACGTCGCCAACGTGCCGAACGGCGCCTACGTCTTCGAGGAGACGCTGAAGGTGGTGGTGAACCCGCCGCTCGTCTGGCGCCTGCGCGGCGGTTATCTCTTGCGGCTTGGTGCCTACAACCAGCACTCCGTTGGCTTTGTGGCCGATGTCCTCAACGTTCCCCGGCGCGAGTCCGACACCACCGTGCGCGCTGGGCCCGTCTTTCGCGTGGTGCTGTCGCGTCACTTCGAGGTGCGCGGCAGCTTCGTCTTGACCGTGTGGAGTCCCGATCGGCTCGGTCTCTCCGGCGGCGACTTCACCGAGCTCGGCGTTCGCTACCGCTGGGCCACCGAGTAAACGAAGGCCGCGCGCGTCACGGTCGATTGGGCAACGCTGTAGGACGCGGCCGTTGCACTTTGGGGCGCGCCGGTGCTGTGCCACGGACCTCGCCGGGCGCGTTCGGCGCGGGCGACGACGTGACCGGCGGAACGCTGGGCGCAACGACGGGCGGAATCGCCACCGCCGACGTGGGCGCCGTCGCGGGTGGTGTTGGGAACGTCGCCGTCGGAGGCGCAGTCGGCGGCGGCGGCGCCGTTGGCTTGGTCGAGGCGGGCGCGTCGTCGCTTGTGGCCGGCGGCACGACCTCGCGCGATGGCCGAAGGGCAAAGAAGAGCGCGAGGAGCACCACGAGCGCGCCGGCGCCGACCACCGCGAGCACGCGCGGCGGAAGCCGTCGCAACGACTGCACCAGGGCCTCCGCCCGCGAACCTTTGTCGCCCGGCTTGGGCGTTCGCCTCGGTGCTTTGGCACGAGACGCACGAGCCGCGGGCCCACGCGAGGCGCCGCCGTGCGCCGGAGGCCGCGGCCGATCGACCCGCGACGTCGGGGGCGTGGACGGCATGGTCGGCAAGGCAGCCGGTTTGCCGCGCGACGCGATGGATTCCAGAAGAGGCGCTTCCTCCGGGCCGACGAAGGCGCGGAGCGCCAACGCGAACTCCTGGATGCTCGGGAGCCGCTCGGTCAGGTCCTTGGCGAAACAGCGCGCGAAGAGCGCGTCGAGCTCCTCGGGCAGTCCCGGGTTGCGCGTGCGGATGGGCACGTAGGCCTCCGTCGTCACGGCCAAGAACACCGTCGCGGGCGTAGCGCCGTCGAAGGGCAGCGCTGCCGTGAGAAGCTCGTAGAGCACGACGCCGAGAGACCAAACGTCGGTTCGCGCGTCGACCTTCTTCGTGCTTCGAATCTGCTCCGGCGACATGTACGCCGGCGAGCCCATGATCATGTTCGTCTGCGAGATGTCCGAGCCGACGGCGATGCGCCGTTCGTCGGTGATCTTCGAAAGGCCGAAGTCGACGACCTTGGCGAAGCGTGAGCCATCGGCCGCCGTGGCGAGGAAGATGTTGCCGGGTTTCAGATCGCGGTGGACTACGCCGAGCGCGTGGGCCTCGGCGAGCGCGTCGCACGCCTCGAGCACGTGATGAACGGCTTCGCGCAGCGGGAGCGGTCCGCGCTGCTGGAGAACGGCCTCGAGATCTTGTCCCGTGAGCAGCTCCATGACGATGTACGGCGCCCGGTTCTTCGGCGTCGCCACGTCGAAGACGCGTGTCGCGTGTCGGCTCGAGAGCTCGGAGGTGACGAGCGCCTCGCGGGCGAAGCGATCGTGGACCGCCTCGGCGCCCGTGGACCGCAAGAACTTGATGGCGACGGGGCGCTTGAGGAGGAGGTGTTCGCCCGCGAAGACCTCTCCCATCGTGCCGCGGCCCAAGACGCCGGTGAGCTGATAGCGGCCGTCGAGGATCTCGCCAACCTGGGGCACTTCGCCCCGCCCGCGAACACGCAGGGGCGACGCTTGCACCGGCGCCTTCGACGGGGACGCGCCAGCGACAGATGGCGCGAGAGGAGCCGCAAGGGCCGGCGCGACCACGGGCTCGAGCGTCGCCGCTTCGTCGTCGGCATCCGGCGCGTCGGGCTTTCCTTCCCCGGGGAGCCTAATCTCTGTGACGAGATCCGCGGCTTCGTCGAACTTTGCCGGCGTCGCGATCGTCGTGAGGCTTTCGGCCACGAGGCCAAGGGCGCTTCGGAGATCGGTCATCGTCGCAAAGCGCCGCGCCGCATCCTCGCTCCGCGCCCGCGTGATCACCGACTCCCACTCGTCGGGAAGGCCTGGCGCAAGCTCCGAGAGGCGCGGGGCCGTCGCCGCGCGTTCGTCGGGATGGTGACCCGCGACGACCTCGTAGGCCAACGTGCCCCACGCGTGCTGATCGCTCGCAGCCGTCGCGAGGCCGAGCCGCTGCTCGGGCGCCATGTACCGCGGCGTCCCCGCGAGCGCCATCGCGGCGTGTGCGCCATCGTTTGAGAGCTTGCCTTCGGCGAGACCAAAGTCCATGAAGCGAGCCTTGCCGTCGCGATCCACGACGACATGGTCGGGGGTCAGGTCGCGATGAACGAGGCCCCCTTGGTGCATGACCTCGAGCGCGCCGGCGAGGTCTTGGAGCCATTCGAGCTTGGTCGACGTCGGGATCGCATCGCTGGCGACGCGCTCTCGCATCGTCGGCCCCGTCACCAGCTCCAGGGCGACGAACACGGTCCCATCGGCCTCGCCGACTTCGTAGATCGTCGGCAGGCTCGCGTGGTGCACCGCGGCGCAGGCCCGTGCGCCGCGGAGGCGCTCCGCCGGGGAGGCGCCGTCGTCAGGGCGCTGGAGCTTGAGCGCGATGGGGCGGCCCGTGTCCGAGTCGATCGCGCGAAAGAGGTCGCCGGCGCTCGTCTGCCGGAGCGGCGCCTCGATGCGATAGCGCGCGACGGGCGAACGCATCGGCGGAGGTTAGCCGAAAGGAGGCGTCGCCAGCCAGACAGCTACGGCGCCCGCCCCGCAGCCTAGGGCTCCGCGCTACGGCTCCACGAGCTTTGGCGAGTCGCGGACAACCTTCGCGACAATTTCTTGACCGAAGAACTCGAGGACTTTTTGGACTTTGACCTTCTCGTCGTTGCAGCTCCGCGCGAGGCCTTGCTGCGTGGAAACCTGAAGCTCCATCAGCTTCTTGATCTCCAAGATCTCCGCTTGCAGCTTCTCGATGCGCTTTTGCGCGTCGCCCAGCACGCTCTGCGTGTGCCGCGCGCCGTGCTGGATGTAAGCCTCGAGCGCCTGAATCTGCTCCACCGCGCCCTCGACGATGTCCTCGATGGGGATCTGAAAGGCCTTGAGCGAAGCCTCCACGATTTGTCGCTTCACGTCTTGCGGCGTCTCCGCCGGCAGGCTGTCGACGAGCGCCTGGGCCTTCTTCACGCGCTCCTGCTCCTCCGGGGAGATCTTCGCGGCCTGGTAGACCTTCTCGAGGATCGCGGCGTCGAGGTGCCGGCCCGCGGTCACCATCGGCACCTCGCCGTCGAGGCGGAGCGACTTGGGCGCGTCGGGCGCGGGCGGCTGGGCGGCCGGCTTCGCCGCGTATTCCTCGATGAGTTCTGCGGGACTCGCCTCTTCGTCGTCTTCGCGGACGACGAACCAACCCAGCACCGACTCGCCCAAACTCTTCTTCGCCACGAGAAGCCTCCCGCTGCGACGCGAATCCAAACGTGATGAATCGCGCGCGCGAAGGCGATGGTACCATCGGTCGGTCACCTTTCGCGCCCCCGGCGAAACCGAGCCCGACTGTGAAGAAGAAGAAGAGCGCGGACGATCCGCCTTACGCCAAGTACGCCTTCCTGAATCCTTACAACCTCTCGCTCTTGGCGGGCGCATCGGTGGCGTCTGCGGCGACGGGGCACTGGTGGATCGGCGTCGGCGCGCTCGTCGCCGAGACGGTGTGGATGCTCTTCGCGCCCGACTCGGCGGCGCTGCAGAACGTGTGGTTCGACAAGGTCCACGAACAAGAACGCCTCGCCGGCATCACGAGGGTGCGCGACGACAAGTACCGTTCGCTCCCCGACGCCGATCAGGCGCGCGCGCAAGTCTTCTTCGACGCCGTCGCTCGCATTCGCAAGCTCGCCCTCGAGAACCCGTCGATGACGGCCGAGCTGGTGCGCGCCGAGCTCGTCAAGCTCGATGGCCTCTACGACGACTTCCTCGATCTCGCCATCATGGCCAGCAAGGGCGAGGCGCACCTCCGCATGGTGAACTTCGAGCACCTGAACGCGCTCTGGCGGCGCTATCAGGACCAAGCGAAGGCGTTCCCCGAGCGAGACCAGCGGCGCGAGGTTGCGGAGAAGAACCTCGAGGTCTTGGGCGAGCGTCGTCGTCGCTTCGACGACCTCGCGCAGACCATCGCCGGCGCGCGCGGCCAGATGGACCTCCTCGACAACACGGTGCGCTTGCTCGGCGACGAGATCGTCGCCATGACAGCGCCGGGGGAGCTGTCGTCGCGTGTCGATGAGCTTCGCCTGGGCGTCGCGACGATTCGCGAGACGACGCAAGACATGGACGCTGTCTACGCCGAGCTTGAGGACGCCGCGGAGGAGCCCGCGCGCCGCGCGTCGCGCTAGGCACCCTAGGCAAGAGCGCATCGGCGAGCCTCTGTGTCCCTCCTCTTAAGAGGAGGCCGTGTGGCGTCGATCGCTTCGGCGTGGAAACGTGCGTGCCAATCCGATTGTGCCGATTGGAGCTTGCGCCGCCTTGGGCCGGCCCCAGCTTCTTCTCCGTTCGGAAGGGCCTGGCGTCGCCAGCGCCTTGTCGTCACAAAAGAGCGTGTTTCGGCCCGCGTCCGATATCCTCCCCGCCAGCGCGAGGAGGCCGCGAGGCTCGTCACGCGAAGGAGAGGGAACCGTGGCTCGTTTCAGGCTCACCACGCAGGCGAAGGTTTTCATTGCGGTCGTCGTCGCAGCCACGGGGGGCTTCGTCGTTTACAAGAACCCGCAGTGGCTCGGCCAAGTCGCGCCGCCGGCCGCGTCGGGGCTCGTGCCATCTTCGAACGTACCGCCCCAAGCGCAGTTGCCGGGGGAGGGGAGCGGCAGCTTCCCGACCGTCGGCGATGCGCCGGCCGGTTGTGCGAACCTGCCCGAGGTCCGCTTCTACCACTGGGCGTGGAACGCGCAGATGGGCCTCATGTACGCGACCGGCGGCAAGCAAGCCGTCGCCGGCAGCCTCATGTGTGAGCGAGGCGTGAACCTCAAGCTCATCCGCGAGGACAACACCGACAACATGCAGAACCTCTTGGCGACGTTCGCCGAAGGGCTCAAGAAGGGCGAAGCCAACCCCGCCGGCGGCGCTCACTTCGTGGCCATCATGGGCGACGGCTCGGCGACGTTCTTGAAGGCGCTAAACGATCGCTTGGAGAAGATCAGCCCCGACTCCATCGCGCAGGTCGTCGGCTCGGCCGGCTACAGCCGCGGCGAAGACAAGTTCATGGGGCCCCCGGCGTGGAAGCAAAACCCGCAGGCGGCGCGCGGCGGGCTCGTGGCTGGCTACCTCCGCGACGGCGACTGGAACATCGCCCTCAAGTGGCTCGGCGACAACAAGATCCCCAACAACCCCAGCGAGACGACCTACGATCCTGACGCGCTCAACTGGGTCAACGCGTCGGACTACATCGACGCGGGGCAGAAATACGTAAGCGGCTTCTGCGTCGACTTGAAGAACATCAAGACCGGCCAGAAGGAGAAGAAGTGCGTCAACGGCGTCGTCACGTGGACGCCCGGTGACGTCACCGTGGCGGAGCAGAAGGGCGGCCTCGTCTCCATCGTCTCCACGAAGGAGTACCGCTCGCAGATGCCCAACGTCATCATCGGCAACAAGAAGTGGATGACGAAGAACGCGAAGACCGTCAGCAGCATGCTTGGCGCGATCTTCGACGCCGGCGACAAGCTCAAGCAATCCGACGAAGCCCTCCGCAAGGCGGCGGCCATCAGCGCTCACGTCTACAAGGAGAAGGACGCGGCCTACTGGCACAAGTACTTCAAGGTCGTCGAGCAGAAGGACAAGCAGGGGCTCGTCGTGGAGCTCGGCGGTTCGTCGGTCAACAACCTCGCTGACAACCTCCAGCTCTTCGGCATGGCGCCCGGTTCGGTGAACGCCTTCGCCGCGACGTACACGGTCTTCGGCAACATCGTCAAATCGCAATACCCCGATCTCGTGCCCTCGATTTACCCGGCCGAGAAGGTCACCGACACCGCGTACATCAAGGCCCTCGCCGACGCGGCCGCGCCCGCGACGCCGGCCGACAACCCGAGCTTCACGGCGACGCAGAAGATCACCTCGGTGGTGAGTCGCAAGGCTTGGGACATTCAGTTCGCCACCGGCAGCGCCGAGTTCACGGGGCAGACGCAGGAGACCTTGAAGACGCTGCTCGGCGATCTCGTGGTCGCCAGCGGAACGCTCGTCGAGATCCACGGCCACACCGACGATCAGGGCTCGCCCGACGGCAACATGAAGCTCTCCGAGCAGCGCGCATTCGCCGTCAAGACGTGGCTCGAGAAGCAGAGCGCGACGAACTTCCCCGAAGGTCGTGTGAAGGTCTTCGCGAAGGGGCAGACCGAGCCGGTGGCGCCCAACACCACCAACGAAGGTCGCGCCAAGAACCGCCGCGTCGTCATCGTGCTCGGCACCGGCGCCTAGACGCGCGGCAGAGAGCGCGTGTAGCGAGCGACACCATGTGGAGCGGCTTCCTTCCCAACCGAGTGCTGCGCGCCTCCACCACGGGGCTCATCGTCGCCGTTTGGATCGTCGTCGCGCTGGCCCTCTGGCTCGCGAGTCCTTGGCAGAGTCTCCCCAAGCCCTTTGAGGTCTGGCACGCGCTCGGCGCGCTGTGGTGGCAGCGCGGCATGGGGCCCGAGCTCTTCGTCACGCTCCGGCTCATCCTGCACGCGACGCTCATCACGACCGTGGTGTCGCTCTTGCTCGCCTACGCGAGCGTGGTGCCGGTCATTCGTCCCGTCGTGGCGGGCGTCGCGAAGCTTCGGTTTTTGGGCCTTACGGGCCTCGTCTTCCCGTTCACGCTGATGACCGGCGGCGGCTACGGACTCAAGGTGGCGCTCTTGGTCTTTGGCATGAGCACGTTCTTCGTGACGGCGATGGAGCGCATCGTCGCGGACATCCCGCGCGCGCGCTTCGAGCACATGAAGGTGCTCGGCGCCGGTGAGCTGCGCACCGTCTGGGAGGTCGTTGTTCGCGGGACGCTCGAGCAAGCGCTCGACGTCACGAGGCAGAACGTCGCCATGGGCTGGTCGATGATCACGATGGTCGAAGGGATCAGTCGCGCCGAAGGCGGCCTCGGCGCCATGCTCCTGAACGAGAACAAGCACTTCTTGTTGCCCGAGGTCTACGCGATCTTGCTCGTCATCCTCGTGGTGGGCCTCGCCATCGATTTCGCGATGGGACTCTTGGAGCGTGTCGTCTGCCCCTGGGCTTCGCTCGGAAAGGTCGCGCGGTGAGCGAGACCAACGAGACCAAGAAGGCCGAGGAGATCAAGGAGATCAAAGAGGGCGACGTCCTTCTGTCGGTCAAGGACGTCTCGCTCACGCTGGGCGACAAGCTCGTCTTGCGCGACCTGTCGCTGGAGATGCTCGACCGGAAGCGCGACGGCGCCGTCACGGGGCAAGTGGTGGCGCTGTTGGGACCGTCGGGCATCGGCAAGACGCGCCTCTTGCGGCTTATCGCCGGCCTCGATCAACCCGACAAGGGCGTGATCGCGGGGCATGGCGGTGGGCCGCTCGATGTCTCGCGCGTCGGTTACGTCTTTCAGGACTATCCGCTCCTCGAGCATCGCAGCGTCGAGTCGAATCTCCTCCTCGCCGGCAAGCTCGCGGGCATGACGCCCGCTGCCGCTGAGAAGCGCGTGAACGAGCTCGTCGTGCATTTTAGGTTGGAGGACCGGCGCAAGGCCTACCCGAAGGAGCTCTCCGGCGGGCAGCGGCAGCGAGCATCGATCGCCCAGCAGCTCGTGGCGCCGCGGACGTTCCTGCTCATGGACGAACCCTTCAGCGGCCTCGACCCGGCGGCCCTCGGTGACGTCAGTCGGCTCATTCAACAGACGGCGAACCTTGACGACGAGAACACCGTCGTCCTTGTCACCCACGACATTCGCGCGGCGATGATCGTGAGCGACACAATCTTCATCCTCGGACGCGACCGCAAGGACGACGCCTTCGAGCCCGGCGCGCGGGTCCAACGCACCATCGACCTGGTGGCCCTCGGGCTCGCCTACCAGCCGAACGTCGAGGATCGTCCCGAGTTCGACGCCCTCGAGCGCGAGCTCCGCGCGCACTTTCCGCATCTTTGACGTACCCTCGTCCAATGCGTGTCGGCAGCGGCGACGGCGGCGGCGCGGACGGGAACCGACCCAAGAGCGGCGACGTCATCGCTGGCAAGTACCGCATCGAGCGGCTCCTCGGCGAAGGCGGCATGGGCGTCGTTTTCGCGGCGTGGCACCTCGAGCTCGGCAAAAGCGTCGCCATCAAGTTGATGAACGAGGATGCCCTCGCGAGCACCGGCGCGCGCGCGCGCTTTCTGCGGGAGGCTCAATCGGCGGCGGCGCTCGAGAGCGAGCACGCGGTGCGCGTGCTCGACGTCGGGACCCTCGACGACGGCGCGCCGTACATCGCGATGGAGCGGCTCGTCGGCACAGACCTGGCGCAGGTGCTCCGGATCGTGGGCCCTCTCCCCGTGCCGGCGGCCGTGCGCTGCATCCTCGACGCGTGCCACGCCCTTGTGGAAGCGCACCGGCGCGGCATCGTGCATCGCGACGTCAAGCCGTCGAACCTCTTTGTCTCCCGTCGCTTCGACGGTGCCGAGCGCGTCGTGGTCCTCGACTTCGGCATCTCCAAGGCGCCGGAGGCCGCGAGCCCCTCGCTAACGGCGACGACCGATGCGCTGGGCTCTCCGCTCTACATGTCACCGGAGCAGATCAAGAGCATGAAGGGAGTCGACGCTCGCACAGACGTGTGGGCGCTCGGGGCCGTGCTCTACGAGCTTGTGACCGGTGAGCCGCCGTTCTCGGCGCCCACGTTGACGGCGCTCTCGGTAATGATCGTCAACGAAGAGCCGCGGCGCCCGCGGAGCTTGCGCGAAGACCTGCCGGAGGAGCTCGAAGCGGTGGTGCTCCGGTGTCTTCGGAAAGATCTGACGGAGCGCTACGCGAGCGTGAGCCACCTGGTACGCGATCTTCAGCCGTTCGCCGAAGACGCCCCGCTCGCGCTGCTCGGCGCGCGCGAGCATGAGGGCGGCGACGCCCCGCCGGACTCGCGGGCCGCGACCATGCCCGCCTCACCGGAAGAGAGCGGAGGCCGCGACCGCACGACGGCGCCGCGCTCCAGGCTGGCGTCCGCCGCGGGCGACCGCTCGCTGCCGCTCTTGCTGCTGGGGACGCTCGCCGTTGGCGCCGCTGCGGCCCTTGGCGTTGGCCTTCGCAACCGAACGGCGGCACCGAGCCCTGCCGCTGCTACCGCCTCGAGCCCGCCTAAGGGATGCGTGGTTTCTGGCCGGCGCTCCTATCCAAGCGGCCAACTCTTCCGCCGACCGCAGATCGCTTCCGGTCACCCGGAGGCGCTCATCACGGGCTTCGGAAGGACGGGGAGCGAGGACGCGTGGTGGTTCGCAAACCTCACCATGCCCATCGGC
This sequence comes from Myxococcales bacterium, assembly GCA_016703425.1. NCBI lineage: Bacteria > Pseudomonadati > Myxococcota > Myxococcia > Myxococcales > Myxococcales bacterium. The sequence continues at coordinate 101,385 of JADJCA010000007.1, read as the reverse complement.
GATAGCGGTGCGCCAATCGCCTTCGTCTTCCCCGGCGTGGCCGAGGCGCCCAACGTGCGGCTCGTGCCCGCGGTCACTCAAGGCGACGTCGCCGTCGTCGGAGCGCGGACCTCGGCGATGCGTGGCGAGGAGTCGTCGTTCGTCTCACTCTTCTTCCGGGACCTCGAGCGACGGCCGTACGTTCCTCGGGGAGGGCGCAACAGCGCTCGCTATCGCTTGCGGGAGCACGCGGTCGCTTCGACCACCACGCAGCTGATCGTCGTCTCGGCGGGGACCGTCTTGGGCGAGAAGGACGCTCCGCTCCGCGATGAGGTGCGCCTCGCATCGCTCTACGGCAAGAACGCCGAGGTTGCTCTCTTTGCCAGTGACGCAGATTCGCCTGCCGCGCTGCCGCGCCAGGTCGCCGGTGCCTCAGGGCGCAGCCGCTCCGCCATCACGTTCGTGGCTGGGAGCAAGCTCTACGCATCGGTGGTGCCGCCGCTCGTGGCCGAGGTGGTGCCACCGCTCATCGAGCTCGCGACGGGGACCATCAGCGACTCGGCGGTGATCGCCCGAGGGGATGAGCTTTTCGTCGTGTGGAATCAGCGTGAAGGCGAGACCCGGAGCCTCCACTACCGGCGCCTTCCGCAGGGGGCCGCGGACTTCGGGCCGCGCCGCACGCTCCCGCTGGGCTCGCCGTCCTCGTTCGCCGTCGCGGCGAAGGGCGACCGTCTCCTCCTCGTGTGGACCGACGCCGAGCGGGCTACGACGCATTTCGGGTCCTCGACGGAAACGCTCGAAGATGCCGCCGGCCAGCGGAGCGAGCTTGTGGCCGATGGGCTGGTGTTAGGTGCTGCCCTCGCAGAAGGGGGCGCCTGGGTTCTTTATGGCGGCGCGACCGTCAACGCGCTCTCTCTTTCATGCGCCGGCTGGTAGAGACGCCCGCGAGACATAGGAACGACGTCGTTTTTATGTTGGCGCTTTCGCTGGAGGGCGCTACCGCTCACGGAGCATGGGAAACACGCTCCTCCGCGCGACGGCCTTTTTCGCCGCGTTGGCCTTTGGCTGTTCCGCCGACGCTCCGCCGGCGGGGCCCACTGGCGCGAGCGGGGGCGACCGCACCGTCATTGGGCGTGACGAATACACGCCGTCGTCGACGACGACGCCGGCCGCCTCATCGACGGGCCCGTCGACGGTCGTGGAGCGTGACGCGTCGGTGCCCGACGCCACGCCGAAGCCGAGCCCGACGACCGCGAAGGAGTGTTTTCAAGCGCTCGAAGGCGCCATCGTGGGGCCGAACTACGACAAGTTCGCGCCGGTCATGGGGAAGAACTGCGCGGGCACCAAGCACCAAGCCATCGCTGGTGTGGAGCGGCTCGTCTTCCTCGGCGACTCGGTGACGACGGGCACGCCGCCGACGATGCCGTGGGAGTATTACCGCGCGCGCGTGGAGGCGTCGGTGAAGGCGAAGTTCGGCTCCGCCGTGGCGGTGTCCGATTGCTCCAAGTGGGGCGCTCGCAACGACGACTTCCTAGAAGGCGGAAAGCAGATCGAGAAGTGCTTCCCGACGGGCGTTGAAGCCAAGAAGACCCTCGTGGTGATGACCATGGGCGGCAACGACATCCACGCGTGGATGAAGGACAAGCTCTCGGCCGTGGATGCCTTGAAGGCCGCCGACGACAGCGCGGCGAAGCTTCGCGACGCGGTGACCTGGCTCAAGTCGCCCACGCACTTCCCGAACGGCAGCTTCGTCGTCTTCGCCAACGTCTACGAGTACACAGACACGAGCGGCGACTTGCTCTCGTGCCCGCAGGCCGCCCTCGACGGCACGAGCGGCACGTGGACCGAAGGTACGGCCGCGGTGGTGCACCTCCAAGAGGAGTACATGCGCATCGCCGTCGACACGAAGTCGGACATCGTCTTCTTGCTCGAATCGTTCTGCGGTCACGGCTATCGCCGCAACGACGCCACGCTCCAGTGTTACCGCGGCGCCAACGCCGAGCTTTGGTTCGACCTCACGTGCATTCACCCGACGCCGAAGGGCCACGAGGTCATCGCGAAGCTGTTTTCCGACGTGATCGCGCCCTAGTTCAACCGCCGACGACGGCGTTTCGATCCGGCCGGACGAATCCTCGGCTCAGTTGCCGCAGACGAACGAGGCCGCGGTCAAAGGATCGCGGCAGGTGCGCTGCACCCGTGGATCGAGGCCGCGGAAGCAGGCGCCCTCCGCGGTGTAGGGTTCGCAGACGCCGCGCGCAGCGTCGCGTACGCAGCGCGATTTTTCCGAGCCGTCGCAGGCGCGGCAGCTCTCCGCGGCGCACGCCTCGAGCGTCTCGACCTTCGCGCCGCAGCTCGCGCTCGTGAGGTCGTTCATCATGAGCGATGCGCAAGCGCCGCGGCTGTAGCGGACGGGCTCGTCGGCGCGCGCGTGTGAGGACGCCGCCGGCGGTGGCGCCATCGCCCGGCATGAGGCACGCGACGCACGCTTCGTCGGCCGTCGCGATGGCGGGGCACGAGCCGCTCAGCAAACAGGGCACGAGCGCGTCGAGTTGCTCGCGCGAGCACGCCCGTTGGTGCGCCGTCGTTGGCGGCCGGAAGGGGGGAGGCGCTAGGAACGGCACGGGCCCGCAAGGCGGAGGCTCCGCGGACGCTGCGACCTCCGGCACGTAGCCGTAGCCATAGCCGTAGAGCGCGTCTTCGGAGAGCGTGTCGTCGTCACGGCCGCCGGCGCAGCCGACGTGCGCGGTCGTGGAAAGAGCCGTCAGCGCGATGGCCAGGAGGGGCGCGTAGGGCGCGTACGCGGGCAGGCGAAGGGCGCCCGTCCAACTTTTGCGCGGTCCACGCTCTTCCATGGCTCGTTTCGCACTACGCAACGTACGTGCCTTTTCTACCCCGGCCACCGGAGCCCCTTTTACGCGGCGCTGCCGTCGCCTTGCGGTGATCGACTGGCGAAGTTGACCATGGCGCGAACCGGCAGGGGCGAGGAAATTGGCCTCCCGCGCGGGCGTTGAGCGGGTCGGGGCGGCAGCCAGGCCGGCGAAGGGGCACGCGTGGCGGTCGGCGGGGCCGGCCATCGGTCCCCGAACACTTAGCATGCAAAGTGTTAAGGCCTCGGCCCCCGCGCCGGCGGCTCGGCGTATGTCTGTGAGATATTTACGTATGTGGACTTATGACACGGTCTTGTTTGGGCATCGGCGACCGTTTCATAGCCATTGCCGACACATGTCAGTCCTATATGGTCAATTACGCGATATCACTATGACAATAGTAGGCTAGTTCAAGCGGTGTCGGGAGCTACATCATTATTGTCTGTCGCCACATCATGCGAGTCGGCGAGATCGAATCTCTTGTCTGTCGAATGTCAGATCAATCCATACTAAAGACAATGGATGTTGAACGAACGACAGGCATCATGCGTAGTCCGACAAGCAAAAGGTGCTAACAGACAACAGATTGTATAATGTAGGCAGGTGTGTTCATTGTGCGACTTGACCGCAATGCGCATCGACTTCGCCGCAACGCGATCGCGCGTGCCCCGCGCGCCGCTCCGCGCGGGCTCACCACGACTTCGTCGGGAACCCGTACACGGCGCTGTTCACCGAGCCGAAGTAGACGACGCCGTCGAGCGATCCGATCGACGTCGCGTCGGCGGGCGCCTTTCCGATGCAGCTCCAGGTCCCCAAGTCGGTCGTCATCATGACGTCGCCCGTGTGTTTCACGGCGAGCAAGCGACCCTCGGTCACTTGAAAGAGCGCGAGCGGCTCCTTCTTCGTTTGGTAGCGACCCGGCGACTCGAAGAAGCGGAAGTCGAGGTTCTTCCGCTTCGCGCCGTCGAACGCGAAAAACTGTCCGAGATCGGCGAAGACGATGTGACCCGCGAAGGGAGCCGGCGCGAGGAACTGTCCGAACTCTTCCCAGAAGTCCCAGGCGCCGCCGTCGTGCTTGTAGATGAAGCCCGACTCGCTCATGTACGCGACGCCGCCCAGCGCCGCGCCGAAGATCCAGCCGCCGGTGATGTCGTAGTACTGGGACTCGGGCGTCGACGCGTCGAAGTCGGGGAAGAGCTGGAAGAAGGGGCCGCCGTCGACGGAGCGCCAGATGTGCCCGCCGGGCCGCCCGTTCGCCGCAGCGCCGACGGCCGCGTCGGTCGACATGATGGCGCTGCCCGTCAGGTAGATGTCGCCGGGCGCGCGCTCGATGGCGCTCGTGATGTGGAGCGTTCGCGGCGCGATGTCGATCTGCTTCCAGTCGTGGCCGCCCGTCGCGACCGCGTATTCGGGCGCTGTCGTTCCGTCGAAGGGCGTCGCCGCGATCGGCTGGGCGGCGGTCGTGTAGAGGCTGTCGCCGATGGGGGTGAAGCGCTCGATGGCGTGCGTCGCAAAGGCCGGCGTCGTCTTCGCCGCGCCCGTGCCGCTCTCGAAGTAGCCGACGGGCCGGTCTTGCCACACCTTCGTCTTCGGCTCGAAGGTCGTGATGTGAATCGGGCCCGTGTTCGCCTCGAAGTCGCCGTAGCCGAAGTAGAGCAGGCCCTTCCAGCCGCGCGTGTCGCCGAGCGTCTTGCCGAGCGGCGTCGGCTGCAGGCTCGCGTGCGGGTGGGTCCCTAGGAGCGTCGCTTGCGTTCCGCAGCGAGGGTCGGCCGCGTCGCCGCCGCTGGGCGCCGGAGACGTCTCGGCCGTCGCCGCGTCGGGCGCGGGCGCCGCCGCGTCGCCATCGTTCCCGCACGCGAAGTGCAGGCATGCGGCACCACCAAGGAACAGAGCCGCGAGGACGACGCGCCGCATCGGGAGAGGGTAGCGCACGGAAGCGGCCTACCGAGTCCCGTGTTGCTCGGTGGGTCGCGGTCTCGATGTCTCGTTCGGAGAGAAGGCACTCCGAAGGGGGTGCTCAGCTCTTTGCGGCTCGCGGTGGCCACAGGACTGGTCCAACGAGAATGATGAAGGCTGCTAGCAGGCCTTGAATCAGCCCATGATGGTGGGCGCGGCCACTCCCGGCTGCCGCAGCCGCACCGGCGGCCAGGGAGATCGTGACCCAAGCCGCGGCGCCCGCAGCCGACGCGACGAAGAACGACCGCTTCGGCACGTTCGCGGCGCCTGCCATGAGCGCGCCTAGACCACGGAGCGGGAGCAGCGCTGACGCCACCAGCACGTGAACCACCCGTGGCTCGCCCCATTTCACGAGCGGACTGCCGAGCGGCACCGGCTTGGGATGGACTGCGCGACGTAGGGCACGTCCTAGGGCGCGGTTCGCATAGTCCGCGGCGAGCAACGCCCCGAACGCGCACACTCCGAACCGAACAGGCGACATCCCCGATCGGCTCGCCTCAGCTCCGATAGCGAAGAGCATGGCGGTGCATGGGGCGAGCGCAAGCGGCAGAATCGCGTCCACGAACACGACTCCGATGATGACCGAGCAGACCACGAGCGGCTGCTCCGCAAGTCCCAACGCAAAGTGGTCGGCGTGGCGAAGGATGAAGACTACGGCGGCGATGGGGTTCACGGTGGGGCTCGTTGGCGTTCGCAGGACACGACCGTTCGATTCACGCTCTCGTGCGGCTCGCTTGCCACGCTTCGCAGATACTAGCCGCGCGGGATGTCATGGTCCGTCGTCACTTGTTCACTATCGAACGGGGCACGGTTGCTCCACGGGCAACACGCGGCGCGCCTCTGCTGCGGGACCAACCGCGCGACCATTAATGCGGTGAAGCATGAGCCTGAGAATCAGCTCGGCGCGCCGAGCCGGCCGCGAGAGCCCAAGCTTTGTCATGGCAATCGCCAGCGGTGTCGTCTCGTCATCCAACGCCCACGCCCTGATGAGTTCTGGCGCGAGGCCCGAATACCTTGTGACGTCGTGCCAGTCGCCGTCTTCCCACCGCTCGCCGCGGAAGCTTGCTGAGAAGCGCTTGTCGAGCGCGCGGTCAAGAAGCTGAACAGCCTCCCCAACGTTGTGTGGGATGCGGTAGCCCGTCGGACTCGTCGCATCCGGGACGAGGGTCCACTTTGCCGGTGGGTGCAGAGCCGTCGCGCCATCGAGGCTTGGGGCACGCCTTCTCCCTGGCGCTGTCGTTGTGCCTCCCGCGAGGGGAGGCGCGGCTCCGGCTTCCGCGCGCATTGCCCACAAGTTGCGGTTGTCTTCGCGCGCCTTCTCCGCGCGTTCCGGGGTGCACGGAATGTCGTAGTCCTCCGCGACCGCCCAGTGCCTTTGCACGCCGGTTTGCGCGAGAGCGCGCCCGACGGCGGGATCGATTCGATGGCTCGCCTCCGTTCCGCCGTCGCTTGGACCCAGCGAGCTCGCCTTGGGCGCGGCCTCTGCCTCTTCGGCTGCGGGAGCGGGAGGGTGAGCTGTTTGCGAACCTGCGGCGCAGGCCGCCACGCTCGCGAGCGCGAGTGTGAACCCGAGCGCAGCGCGCGGGGAGGGGCGGCTGGCCTTCGCGTCGGCATCGGAGTTCCTTGCCATGATTCACCTCGCGAGCGGCCAGTAGTGCACTGTGGCCGACCCTCGCTGAACGCTGCTCGCGTCAACGTGCAGGCGTGCTTCTGCGCAAGCGACAAACGCCGCGGGATCGGTGCGCAGCGAATCGTGCGCTGTTGACCAAAATCTCAAGACTTTGACAAGAAGCCTGCTCGGTTGCACGAGCACGCGCAGCGAAGCGCTCGCCACCCCGCCAGGAAGACACTGCTCGAGGTGGCCCTCGCGCAGGAGGCTCGCCACTTCGGTGGGAACGCGCCCGCGCGCATCGGCGTCGTTGATCAGTGGGACCGGCTCAAAGCCCAGCGGGTCGTCGCTCGTGTCCGGAGTGGCGCTTGGTGGAACGACGGCTACGACCCTCGGCGCGATGACTTCGCGCAGGACCGCGCCGTCGAAGGGCTCAGTCATTGGTCGTGGGACCGTGAGGTCGGCGCCGCTGTCGGACCGAGCCACGGATGGCGATAGGGACGCGGGCCCAGGGTCAGGACTTGGCGTTCGGGCGGGACACCCCACAAGGAACGTGGCCCAGGCGACGCTTCGAATGTTCACGCGCGTGCCGACTTTGAGGCGTGCGCCGCGGCCCGCCTTGGTGAGAGGCCAGAACTTCGCGTCATCGGCTCCCATCGGGTTGCTCCTTGTAGCCGAAGCGGTAGGCCGTGAGCCTCTCTGGACTCCCCGGCGGCAGCGTGGTCTGGCGAACCCACAGCCCGTCTTGGGCGGTGGCGCGAGCCCATTCCCAGTCGAAAGGCTTGTCGGTGATCTCGCAGAGGAGGCGGAGCACGAGGATTCGCGCCATCTCGTCGACCTTGTGAATCGCGTGCTGCGCGAACTGTGTGCGGAGCGGCGCGCCCTCCATGAGCCAGTTTCGTTCCAACCAATACTGAAGCGCCCGTCCTTCGAAGGCTGGGTTGCCACGGCGTGCCGCCCAGATGAAGCGGTAGTCAGTCCAGTGCGACTTCTCGTAGACGGCGCGGTATTTCGCGTCCGTCGCGCGCACAAACATCTTCGCCGCCTCGTCGACGGTCCTCGGAAGGCGATAGCCGTTGGGGGACTCAGGATCGCGCTCCGGCCTGAACTTCGGCGGCGTCTCGTCCGGTGCGTCGAACCATCGATCTTGAGACGCCGGATCGTTTAGAAACGTGAAGCGATAGTCGCGCTGTCGAGGCGCGTCCTCGCCGATCGCTCTCGCCGCGCGCGCGCGCCACACGAAGCCGCCGGCGACGCTCGCCGCCATCGTCGCGACCGCCGCCGCGCACGCCACCCACAGCCATCGCCACCGCCTTCGCGATGGCGGCCGCGCCGGAACGTCCTCCCCCGCGGCGACGCGCTTCTCTTCGGCACCAGCGTCGCCTGCGTGCGAACCGTGGCCCTCACGGTTCGGCGACGCACCCGCTCTGTCTTCCGGGTCAGCCATGACGTTCGCGAATACTACGACGCGGTTACGCGCCCGCCACTACGCCAGCGCTCGCGAGACCAGTCACCGTGCTTCATTGAAGTCCTCCCGAATCCTTGATCCTGAGTAGAAGTCCGTCGACACGTGCGATGTCGCCGAGCCAGTCGATCTCATGGCCGCAGAGCGTCTCGTGCGCGCCCGCGAGCTTGGTTGTTGTGCCGCTTGCGACCTGGAATGTGCCCGCTTCCGTCGCGACGACGGCAGCATCGGGCGAGATACCGACCAGGCCCAAGGCGGTCGTGCCGAGGCTCTCGGCCGTTTCGTTCAACCTGCCGTTCCTGAGGAGCCACTGCTGCGAGGTCTCGCAATACCGCACTGCGTGGAAGGTGGCCTTCGCGTTCCAGGACGCGCCGACTTGAAAGGTCGCGAGCACACAGCCGGCGTGCGCCGGGTCCACCACCAGTTGCCCAATGGCTCCGAACTCGTCGGGCATCTCCGCGCACGGCGTCGTGAGGCACACCTTGCTTAGAGCTGCGGACTCGGTTTCTCCGGGCGCGGGTCGCGCACCAACGAAGACGGCGCGATCGGTGGCCGCCAACGTGGCTCGGGTGCGAGGCTGCAGATCAAATGAGCGAACGAGTCGCCACGCACCGCCCAGCTCGCGGAGGTAGAGGCCCGCGCGCGTTAGTACGGCCACCCCGCGAGGCGTCTCGACCACGCCAAGGGGCGGGGCATCAAGAGCGTGAGGGAACGTGCCATCGGCGCGGACCGTCTTGCCGTCGTAGAGCAGGACTTGGCTTTCGTACGAGAAGGCATCCTCCGCGAGGAGCAAGGCACCCCCTCGCGATGGCGCGATCGCGCGTACGCATCGGTTGACGATGGGAGCGCAGTTCGGGTTCTCGTCGCGTCGGACCCGTACGAGGTTGCCGCCAGCTCTGAGCAAGACGAGTTGGTCTCCGACCACTACGCCAGCAGTCGCCGCGCCGGTGCCTCCCGCGGTGTTGCACGATGCCGCCAGCGCCTGGTCCACTTCGTCGGCGGAGTACACTGATGGAGTCCTCGCTCTAGGATCGGCTGAGCGATTTCCGCAGGACATCGCGCTGACCGCAAGGAGGAGGTGGGTGGTCGTCGCGCGGGCGATTGACATGCCTCGAAAGCGTCGGAGTCGCCAACGTCGTGCGTGCGTTCGATCCACTTGGCGCGTCCCTTCGGGTTCGCTGAGGTTACGCCTTTCTGCGCTCCCTCTCGTCATCTCCCATGCGGACCTCACTCCATTGGAGGTCGCGATGACCCGATCTAGGCGATCGTCGAAGCGAAGCTTGCCGTCATCAACCAGCAAGCCGATCAGCGGCGCCGTCCTCGCCTTCGTGAGTGACGGCCGGCGACGCGTGGCACCTTGGGTCTTGCCACTCCCGTAGTTGTCGTTTGCCGGCAGCTACTCTCAGTCTCTGCGTCCAACGCTCGATGAATTGGACGCCCGCGCGTCGAACTCGGCCGCGAGCTCGAGTGAGATGTCCCGCGTCCCAGGACATCGCCCATCCTGTCCCGGGACATCGCCTCCCTTTTTTTCCTGTTGCTCGATCGGTTCGCGCGCGAAGGCCCGCGTCTTTCCGCGCCGCCCTAGGCACAGGTCGCGGGTACGGATGCTGCACCTACGCCTCCGTCGTTCGAGCGCGAACATCATCGCGATGCGGCAAGGCGCTCGGCGCCGCGAATCGACACAAGGAGACCCCATGGCATCGACCAAAGAATCTCGAGACCTCATACCTGGATAGTCGCCGAGGCCTGCTTCGGTCCGTCTTCACGGCCGGCGCGGTCGGCGTCGTTACATTGGCGGCCAAAAAGGCGGCCGCCGTTCAGGTGGAGAGCCAAAATCTTCCCTTCGTCATCGGGTCTGCGTTCAACATCCAGCCGTATCTCGAGACGGAGAGTACGGCTGCGATCCAAGCAGCCCTGCAGGCCATTCCCTACGGGGGCACGCTCATGCTCGGCCCCGGCACCTACCGCGTGTCGAACCTGACGCTCCCGCCCGGCGTCAGCCTGGTTGGCGCGGGCCCCTTCGCCACGGTGCTGCTCGGTCGCAATACCGGCGAGACCATCGTCACGCTGAGCGACGCGTCCTCGCTGCGCAACCTCAAAGTCGATGGCGGGGACACTCGCAGTGCGGGCTTCAGCGTCGTCGTCGCCGGCAACGGCGTCGTGATCGACAGCTGCACCTTCTATCACTACTACATCGCCATCACGGCTGGAGCGCTCTCCGGACCCACCGGCCCGCAGTTCGTCATCAATCCACAGGTTCGGGACTGCAACTTCGCATTCCCGCAGGTCTACTCGGGCGGTGGCGCCGCTCAGTTCCTGCATTTCTCCAATGCCCAAGTCACCGGCTGTGTGGTCGCGGGCCCCGAGGCCGGCGCGCAGCCTGACTTTGGGCTTCGTTTTCAGAATGGGGACACCGCGTTCGTCTCGAACAACAACATCACCGTCCACGGACAGGCGCTGCTGATTGACACGCCGCCAGGGTTCAACATCTACAGCTTCGTGTCGTCGAGCAATTGCTACGACAGCAGCGGGCCGACGGCGTCGGTTTCGGCGCCTTCCTCAGCGGCGATCATCGCCGGCGGCGGGGTCTACAACACGCAATTTTCGAACGATTGGTTCGGGCTGTCGCGTCAAGGCTCTGGGTGCTTGGTCACGACCTACGGGACCGGACTGGTGGACGGCGTTGCCTTCACGGGATGTCAGTTCCCGGGGAACAAGCAGAACGGCTTGACCATGTCGGGCAGCCAGGTCCTCAATTGGCAAGTGACCGGCGGGCACTCGGAGGGCAACGCGTCCGGGATCGCCGCGCAAGCCGGGACCAGTCGATTCACGATCACCGGCCATCGGGCAGGCAACGCCGCGGGTCGCGGTCCCAACAACATCGGGATCAATGTGCTCGGCGGCTCGCCCTCGAATCACTACGTCATCACCGGGAACAACACGTACGGCAACACCAGCGTCGGCATCTACGACGGCGGGACCGGCACCCACAAGGTCGTCGCGAACAATCTGTGATGGGGACGAATACCGTCTGCCCCTGAATGCTGCCGGGGCGGACGGAAGGCTAATCGCCGCGCCCCACGGGCAACACGAGCAGATTCGCCGTCGCAACGTCGCCGACCGCAAGCTTGGATCGGGCTACAGCGTGCCGCGTGGCCGTGGCCATCCAGAACCGTCCGCGGCCAGGATCCGCGCAGAAAATCGCGTGAGATGTCGCGCGCGCTCTCTGGCGCGAGGCGTGCTCGGTCGTCGGGCATGCGGCCGCACGAGCCAAGCTACGACGCGCGCACTAAGCTAGAGCCCATGGCAGACAGCCCTGCTCTCAAGCTCGCGCATGTTCGTCCCGTGCGGCCCGCCGACTTTCCGTCGGCCGAGCCATGGGAGGAGCACTTGGACAGTCGCAGCGGCACCTGGAACTCTGCTTCCTGCTCTTCGCCCTCTTGAAACGCCTGGTCGCACCGGAGCACTCGTGCGGGGCCGATCAGTTCGTCTACTGGAACGCCCGGACCAACCGCAGGCAGCTCGCGCCCGACGGCTTCGTGAAGTTGGGCGTCGCGCACGAGGCGTTCAATTCGTGGAAGACCTGGGAGAAGGGGATCCCCGAACTCGCGGTGGAGATCTTGAGCCCGTCTGACACGCCGGAGCGGTGGACCTTCGAAGAAGAGCTCGAGCGCTACCACGAGCTCGGAGTGCGGGAGCTCGTTTGCTTCAACATGGATGGGCGCGTCGGCGAGCGCCTTCGCGTTTGGGATCTCATCGAAGGCGATCTCGTCGAGCGCATCGTCGAAGGAGAGTCCACGCCGTGCCTCACGCTGTCAGGCGTGCTCGGAGCACCAGTCCTGTGGGCCGTCGCGCCGTTCGGCGAATTTCCCGCCGCCCTCCGGTTGATGCGCGATGGCACGCTCGTGCCAACGGCCGAGGAAGAGCGCGACAAGGCTGAGCGCGAGGCCAAGGCGCTGACGGCGCGAGTGGCGGAGCTCGAAGCGAAGCTGCGCGGGGAGTGAGGCGGTGGGCTGACGGCGCGGCGAGCGGCGAAGTCTAGCTAGTGGGACCGTAGCCGGTCCCCTCCACATCGCTGCGCGATGCGGAGTCCTCCCCCCGCCTCCTCGAAAGTCCGAGGAGCTGCGGCTTCGGCAGGCTCGCCGCAGCGGAAGAAGGCCTTACCCCTCGAGCCGCACGGCCCCTAAGCGCTCGGCTTCGCGCAGCCAGCCTGAGAGACGCTCCGCGTGGGGGCGTTGATCGACCAAGGCCCGAGGGATCTGGCCGCTGTCGACCATGTGCGCCAGCTCCGGCTGGCTCGTCACCCACGCGCCGCTTGGGCCTTTCACGGCACGCGCCAGCGCGAGCTTGGGCGTCGGCGGATTGGGCGGAGGCGGCGACGGGGACAGCGCCTTCGCTGGATCGATGCAGACCGCAAGCGATGCGGCCGCATCCATCCGTGGGCCGAGGCTCGGAATGCCAAAACGATCGCGCAGGTCGCGCCCACGAGCTGTGCTCGAGCACCGTCTTTTCGACGTGGCCCGCCTTGACCATGCCGCCCACCACGAACGTGAGAACGCGAAACCAAGCTGCTGAAACTCGGGGATCGGATCGGTGGTCGTGGGCGGCGGAACGTGATCGAAGAAGCCGCCGTGTTCGTCGTAGGTGATGACGAGGAGCGTTCGCTTCCACTGAGGGCTCTCGGTGAGCGCGCGGTAGACGCTCGAGACGAAGACCTGCCCGAGCCGGATGTCGTGGCTCAGGTGATCGTCGGCGGCGAAGAAGTCCGGGTCGATGATCGAGAAGTTCGGCAGGGTGCCGTTCTTCGCGTCGTCGAAGAACTCGGCGATGGGCTTCGACGGATTGAGGTTCAAGACCTCTCCGATGAAGGCGCCCGTGTACCAAGTGACGGCGCCGGCCGCGTAGTTCTTGAAGGTCTTGCCGGCGCTCTGAAGGCGCTTCCACAGCGTCGTGGGCGCGCCGACGAAGTACGCCGAGTTGTCCTTCTTGCCGCCCGACGTGCAGGCGTGCAGGTAGAAGCGGTTGGGCCACGTGGGGCCCATGACCGATGCGAACCAGTGATCGCAGACGGTGAAGTGATCGGCGAGGAAGTAGTAGAACTCGAGCTGCGAACGGTCGTGGTAGCCCATGACCTCGTCTTCGCGTCGCTCCCGAGAGTGAGCCTTCACGAAGCCGTCGTTTGCGCCGTTGTTCCACTGGGCGTGGCTCGCGTTCCACGAGTGAGGCGGGTCCTCCGGCGTGAAGTTGGTCATCTTGAAGGCGCTGATCGCGCCGCCGTCGGGGCCGGGGTTCGTCTCGGTGCCCGTCAGCCCCTCGACACCGCCGGCGTGGGTGGTTTGGGTCTGAACGAAGCGCGCCGAGGAAGTGATCGAACGAGCGGTTCTCCATCATGACGACCACGATGGCGTCGATGCGCGAGAGAGCTCCTCAGCCGTCTTTGGCAACGCCGCGTCTTCCGCGTCTTCTGACCCGGTGTCCGCCGCGTTGGCGGTGCCCGCGTCGCGTGGCTCGCCGAGGGTCGCGTCGGCGCCGCCCACCGACGCGTCCGTTGCCGGCGGCGTCGGTGGAGGCGTCTCCGTAGTGGAGCTCGCGCCCTGTGAGCCGCACCCGACGGCCACGAGGCCGCCGAGCCAAACCATGGCCTCGCGCCGAGACACGAAGGTGCGCATGAGCGGACGTTGGCAGAAAACGGCGCGCCTTTCAACGAAGGCCGGCCGGAAGGGGCGGCGAGGTGCGACGTGGCCGGCAAGAGCGGGCCGCCTCTACGGTGCCGGCGTTACTGGCACTGCGCGGCGCAGCTCTGCTCGACGCAGGCGTCGATGGCGTCCACCTTGGCTCGCCCTGCGGGTATTGGGCCTGGCATGCCGTGACGCACTGCTCTCTTGGCCCCCCGGCTGTTGCACGCCGTCAAAGCACTTCGACATGCACCCGTCGAGGGGCGCTGCATTGGGCGTCGGCGAAGCAGGTTCGCACGGGGGCGCAGCACTTCTGCTTCACGCAGGTGGAGCACGTGTCGTCCTCGGGCTCGGCGGCGCAGACGTCGCCGCTCGCGGCCGGAGCTGCTCCCGCGTCGCCGGTTGCCGCGACGGCGGAAGGCCCCGTGGACGGCGCCGGCGTGGGCGCGCCTCCACGAACCGTCTGCGACGTCGAGCCACCGGTCTCGGGAGAGCCGGAGCAGCCGACGACGAAAGCGGACGCAAAGAGCGCGGAGGCGAGAGCGGCGAGGTGAGCGAGGTGAGAACGCATGCCTCGGTGACAGCAGGAAGCAAGCCACGCCTGCGACGCGCGTCGAAAGAGGCCGCCCCCGAGGATTTCCAAGGAAAACGCTCGGCGGCGTCGGGCTCGCGCGACGTGCGTGATCCAGCGTGTCGCAGGGCCCGTTACAGTCGGGGATGAAGGACGCCGGCGAAGAGCGCTGGCACGGCTCCGGTGGCGTTGCGTCCCGGAAGGCCCATCGATAGCGTAGTCACAATGAGACGGGTGTTTGCGTTGGTCGCCCTGGCGACCATGGGGTTCGCCGTTGCGGCATGCCCCGAGGAAGCTGTGTCGGACTTTGGTGCGGTACCCGAAGGGCCAGGCTCGCCCGCCATCACCGACCCGTGCCCGACGCTACGGCTTCCGATGGCGCGACCGTCGACGCGGCCCTCGTTCCTGACACGGCGGTGACCTCCGACGTGGCCTTGCCTCCGTGTGCCCTCGATGCCGTCACGTGGCGAAACAACCAGTATGAGGTCGTGGCCAAGGGAAAGCTGTGGACGCTCGACGGCAACCGTCAGCTCACCGGCAGCCCCATTGGCACCGACCTTCGCGCCTTCTCAGGCTTGCGTGATGGCCCCTGCGGGTCGCAAGCCTCGGTCTGTCACCTGGACGCGCTCACGTGGCGCCCCGACATTGCGATGTATTATGCAGTCTATGGCTCGCGCTACTGGGTTCTGGACGGCGCCTTCACGTTCGGCGACGCCGGCGACGGCGGGGCCGGGGGCAACCTGCTCGAGACCGTGGCCGGCGTGGCGGCGGGGCCTTGCCTCGGCATCGACGCCGGGACGTGCGCCGTCGAAGCGCTCGCGTGGCGCGACGACAGCAAGGAGCTCTTCGTGGTGAGAGACGGCAAAGCGTGGCGCCTCGATGGCGCCCTCGCCCTGACGACCGCGGCGGCGGGGACGCCCCTCACGGCCATCCCCGGACTCGTCAACATGTGCGGGACCATTGGTGGCAACTGTCCCGTTGACGACTTCACGTGGCGCGACGACGTCGCGCAGTACCACTACTTCGCCGGTGGGAAGCTCTGGGCCGTCAACATCTCGTCCACCGCCGTCACCGGCAGCGGCGCCGATCTTCGCAACTACGCCGGCTTCGCCGCCGGGCCCTGCTCTCCATGAGTACCGTCGCGCTCGCGTGAGCCGGCAAGACCGAGGGCCGACACGCGCTCGATGAGGGCGCGGCGTGCCGCCGCAGTTCGTCCCTCACGACCGTTACGTCGCCATCCAAAGGGCACGGCCGTCGCTTGAGAAAGGTTGCCCAGCGGCGGCGGCTTCCGCGGCTCTGGCCACAGGTCGGCTCCTCCAGAAACGCCCTTGTCGCGCTGAGCGGCGTGCTCCGGCTCTCGAAGGCAAGGGCGAGGGGCTCGGTCGAGTGCGCCATCCAGCGCGCCGGCGTCCAGCGAGGCTTCGCGAAAGAGCAGGAGCGCGTCGGCGAGGTCTTTGGCGCGCCAACGGCCGCGGCCGTGCTCCACAAGTCCGTGCAGCTTCCACGCAACCATCGTCTCGGCGCGCACCGCCAGGAGCGACGCGCCGCCAACGACGAGCGGCTCGGGGCCTGGCTCCAAGGGATCGCCGAAGCCCAGGTCGATCTGAATGCGCGGTCCGGGCCGCGCTTCCACCTTCGTCTCCACCGTGGTCCGAAGCCCGGGAAAGGGCGTGTCGCCCCAGATGATCTCGCTCACGGGCGAGTGGAAGGAGACGCTCTCGTCGCTCGACGCCGGCGCAAGGGCGAGCGCGCGCATCTCCCGCCGCGCCTCCGCCTCGTCGAAGCGGCCGAGGCCGACGAGGTCGATGTCTTCGGGCGCGGGCCTTGACGGACAGTGGTGGCAGGTGACAAGGCCGCCGCGAAGAATCCACCGCTCGCGGAGCGGCGAGCGCGCGAGCCGCCGCAACCAGGCGTCCAAGAGCGCTCGCATTACGCGCCGTTCATCCAACCGGCGTCGACGCCGATGTTGCTGTCGTAGACGGTGTATTCGCGGAGGCGCGTGCTCGTGCGGAAGCCTGCGGCGTCGAGCGCCGCCACGAGCGCGTCGAAGGCCGCGGCGCTTGTCACCCGGCCCGAGCGATAGGCTCTCTGTGTAACGAACCGCGTAACGAAACGCGTGACGAAACGCGCGACCGTGTCACGAGCCGCCGTGTCGCGCCCCGCCGTGTCCCGCCCGCCGTGTCCTGGCTCGCCGTGTCCTGACTGCTCGATCGGCGCGCGCCGGGACAGGTGCGCGTCGTGTTGCTCGCAAAGAGACCGGAGTGCCGCGAGCGCGTCCTCCGAACCGTCCTTCGGCAGAATGACCTTCACGTGGTACTCGAAGTAGTTCTGCGGAGGCCGGGTCTCGGCTTCCTCATCGGTCTCGGGCACGTCGCGGCTCGCGCCGACGGCCTCGATCTTCGTGCGCGTCACGGAGAAGCCGCGGCGGACGAGCTCCTTGCCGAGCGCGAGGACCTCGGCGTGCACGGTCTCGAGGCGCCCCCGGTGGTAGGACGCCGTCATGGGCTGCGAGCGGGTGACGCCCCGCGGGAGCTCGATCTGAACGAACTTCACGCCGAACTCGTTGCACGTCGCCGCGAAGCGGGCCGCGGTCGCTTCGTCCTCGGCGGCGATCGTTACGTGCGCCTCGAAGACGCCGTCGTAGGACCGTCCGCGGAGCACGCCCGCCAGCGCGAGGTACGGGAGCAGGCGCATGTTGGTGAGGTATTTCGTCGCCAGAAGCTCCGATAGCGTCCGCGCATAGCCGTCGGGAACGACGACGCGGTCCCAGCCGTAGCCGCCGGTGCCCTTGGGTCTTGCTGCCACCTGTCCGACCAGCTCGCCCGAGAAGACGCGAGGCGTGCCCTCGTCGCTCGCGTAAGCGACGGCGACGCGCGCGCGGACGGCGGCGCCCCCGAAGCGCGAGCAGAAGGCCTCTTCGCCGCCGAGCTCGGCGACGACGTGCTTCCAGGCGCGCGGCGCAAAGGCCGGCGGCTCGTCGATGCCGTGCTCGTGCACCCATAGACCCGCGTTCTCTAAGAAACACGGCGCGCCGAGGCGACGAAACGCTTCGCTCACGCGACCGCTGGCCGCCGCTTCGAGATCGTCGCCGGGCACGTGCGCGAGCGGCAATCGCTCCCACCGGACCGGCACGCCCCCGAGCAAGGTCGCGATCTCGTCGGCCTTGCCGCGGTTTTGCGTGACGAAGATGACGCTAGAGGTCGAGGCCATCGTGGAAGTTCCATAGCGCTGGCGCGCCGGTGTTCTCTGGCAAGAAGCGGCCATCGATCTTCGCCGCTTCGACGAGTTTCGCCACGATCAAAACACGGTCGGCCCGCTCGACGCGATAGACGACGCCTTCCGCCCTGTCATCGGCGCCGTGACGCCCCCGGTCGCCGAGGAGCGCCCGCGCCTCGGCGATGGAGAGGGGCGCGCCTCGATGCACCACGTGCGGCGTTGAAAAGCCGTGCTCGCGCGCGCGCGCTTCGACGACCGGTGACGCCTTTCGCACGGTCCGTTCCGAGGCCGATGAACTCAATAGGTCGAAGAGCACGAACGGCTCATGCGTGAGCGCGTAACGGGTGCCGTGCACCAACGCCAGCCATTCGCCGGCGGCGCGCTCGCCGTCTTCGAGGAGCGCGTCGAAGCGAGGCGCCTCGGCTGCGACCCAGCGCGCGAACATTCGGCGACCCGCGTTGGGAGAGTCGTCGGCGCGCGCACCGTCGCGTCCGAGGGCCACGACGCGTCCATCGAGGCGCGCCACCATCACGCACGAGCCGTCGAGCTTCTCTTGCACGGTGACCGTCGTGCCCGGAAGAGCGGCGCCCGCGACCGTGCAAGCGCGCGCCGTCGCGGCGCTCACCGTGCGGTCGCGCGGGCCCGTGCGCGAGCCAGGCAGGTGGCCGAGGGAAGGGTAGGGCGGCGCGAGCCTTGTGCGCGCGGCGCGGGCGCCGGAAGCCGCGTTC
Organism: Myxococcales bacterium; assembly: GCA_016703425.1. Taxonomy (NCBI): domain Bacteria; kingdom Pseudomonadati; phylum Myxococcota; class Myxococcia; order Myxococcales; species Myxococcales bacterium. Next base: position 83,319 of record JADJCA010000007.1, on the reverse strand, counting down.
ACGCGCGCCCTCGGCTCGCGCCCGTCGTGACGCCGCCGGCGATGAGGTGGGCGAGCCGCAAGGGTTCGGGCAAGTTGCCGTGCAACGTCGTCCCCGCGATGAGCTCACCGGCCTCCGACGGAGAGAGGCCCACGCGCTGCACGAAGACGCCGCGGAGCGGTTCCATGGGCCCCGCGCGCTCGATGAGGCGCCACTTGCGCGCGGCGCCGGGACGCCAGCGCGAGGTGCCGCTGCTCGTGGCGGCTCCCCGCCTGCGCCCCGCCTCCGAAGAGCGCGCGTTTGATGGCGGCGTAGTTTGGGCGCCGGCGCGCGACGACGAGCACGGGCGTCGAGCGCTTCGTGAAGCGCGTGGACGTCGACGACGTTGAAGCCGCCGACGGCGATGCCCTGGAGCAGCACCGCCTGCACGTGGTGCGCGAACTGCGAACCCTGCACCATCTCGATCATGCGCGCCGTGGAGTTTTGCCCGTCACGTCGGATCCGAGACGAGACGACGCCGTCGAGTCGCGTCCGCGAGCAAACGGTCCCGACGACGAGAATGTCCCCCGGTGGGCGGTTCGAAGGGCGCGTCGTCGAAGCCAATGACATTGGATAGCGTCGGCATGGGACCGTTTTAGCGCGCCGAAGCAGGCGCGGTAGCAGGCAGGAAGCGACCACGAACGGATGCGCCGCCGTGCAGGGGCGGTCCTTGCGGAAGCGCGCTATAGTGAGGTCCTCATGTCGTCGCGACTCTTCAAAGCCATCGTGGGGACGGGCATCGCGCTAGGCGCGACGAGCGTCGCCTGCGGTCGCTTCATCGACGAATCGAACCCGGAGGTCGCGCGACCGACGAGCCCTGCCGTCGGCACGCCCGGGCCCGCGGCGACCGTCTCGACGTCGGCCGATGGCGCCGCAGCCGCGTTGCCCGAAGCGGACGCCAACACCGACGCCGAGGCCGATGCGGGCGTCTCCGAGGTGGATGGCAGCGCGGACGTCCTCGTCGATGCGTTCTGCGACAACACGTGGCCCACCACGAAGGGGCACGGCGGCGAGCTCCCGTCGATTTGCGTCGACCCCACAGGCGCGTGCACGCCGAAGGGATTGCCTCATCACTGCTACGCCGACCTCGGCGGCGGCGCCTGCGGCTTTGTCGACCTGTCGGCGCTCTGCGTCGGTACCGATTGGCAATGCCAACCGGGCACCGTGCGCGCGGAGACCTGCAAGTGTTTTGGACCCGCCCCCGTCGTCGGTGCGACGTGCGCCACCGGAGGCTGGCTCCTGCCCGATGCAGGCGCGAGCACCGACGCAGGCCAGGGCACCGACGCAGCCTTCGCGGACTCGGGGTGAAGCGCGCGACGCCTCCGCTCCCCGCGGAGTTGCCCGCGTTCAGTCCCGACGGACGCTGGGGCGGTCGACTCACGCAAAAGCCGCTCCCGGAAGCCGACGAGAGCCTCGAGCGGCTCACGGCTGCGGAGCGGCGACGCCTCGCCGAGATCTGGCTCTTGCGCTCCGGGATGGAGCGGCGCGTCGGCGACTCCTTCGCGATCATTCACGCGGCGCTCACGCGACGTCGTGCGACCGGAGGGGGTGCCGCGGCACCGCTTTGCGCGCTCGCGCATCGCGCCGTCGACGACGAGCTTCGCCACACGGAGCTCAGTCGCCTCGTGGCGTCGCACTTCGCGGGCCGTGCGCTCGCACCGGCGCCGAGGCTCGTGCTTGAACCGCCCCGGCACAAGGGCGCGTCGCCCGCGCTCCGCGACACGCTCTACGTCGTTGGGCAGTGCGTCCTCAACGAGACCACCGCGGGCGTCTTCTTGGAGTCGTGCCTTGAAGTGGCCGAAGGTGAGCTCGCCCGCGCCGCGCTTCGCGAACTCTTGAGCGACGAGATCGAGCACGGCCGCCTCGGGTGGGCCTACCTGGCGAGCCTGCCGGTCGACGAGCGGCGCGCCGTCTCTCCGTGGCTCTTGCCGATGGCGTTCCTCAACTTGCGCCAGTGGCGCTACGAGACGCCGGTCGATGAACGGCACACCGATGGCCTCGCGCGCCATGGCGCGCCGCCGGCGGAGCTCCTGCACGGAGCCCTCGTCGACGCGCTCCGCACGCTCATCGTGCCAGGCCTCAAGGAGCTCGAGATCGAGACCGCGCCCGTGGAGGAGTGGCTCGACGCGGGAGCGGATACGACGCGAAGTCCGGGCTCGCGCGACACTTGAGGTCGTGCCTGCGAGGTGTCTCGCAGGGGAGCCTTTCCGCGCGGGCAAGGCCGCCTTGCCGCCGTTTCCCGTGCGCGCGCCGGTCGATGAAGTCAAAGACCGCGTGACTGCTTCGCCAGGTGGCGGCGTCAACAAAGGAAAAACCCCATGCGCCTCTTCTTCCGTGCCCTCGCTCTCTTCACCCTCGCGACCACGCTTGGTTGCTCCATCGACGCGCGCGAAGGGGAGGCCTCCGGTAGCGGGGAGCAAAGCGACGAACTGCGCGCAGGCCTGGCGGCGCGCTACAGCGGCGTGGTCGAGGTGGACGGCGCACGGTACCTCGTGCGTCTCGACGTCGCCTCGACGTTGCCGTCGCGGATCGCGCAGAAGGTGGACTGCTGGGCGCATGCCTCCAACGAGCCTCTCTGCTACCGCTGGTTCGACGGCGCGTCGAACACCATCAAGACGACGCTGCGGGTCTTCGCTGAGAGCGGCGCGATGCTTGGCAGCACGGAGACGAACCACACACACGCGCCAGGCACGGGCTACCTCGACGCCCAAGAGAGCCACGCGTACCTCCTGAACGCCGCGGCCCCCGCAAGCGAGACCCGCGATGGCACGCTGACCACCGACGGCGTCTCGGTCGCGCTGCCGCCCGGTGGCCACCTGCAGCTCGCCCGCGGCTACGGCATCCCGGGCCGCGTCGAGGTGCCGGCGACCGTGCTGCTCTCGCAGGCGCGCGGCAGCATGGTCGACAACAGCTCGGGGGTGACGCGCCTATCGACGCACACCTTCGTCGGTCGCCCGTCGCTGTGGCTTCCGTCCGAAGTTCGCTTCGTCGGCAGTCACGTGTCAGCGTCGGCGAGCCCCTCGCTCGACGTCGTCTTGCATCGCACGCAATAGGACCCGGCGTCGAAGGCGCTCGACGGGGGCTTTGGCCAGGTCAGTTGCAAGCCAGGAACTGGTCCGGGGTGAAGGCGCCGCCGTAGTGGTTCGTGTCGGTGCTGATGATGGTCTTGGCGCCAGGCCCCTTGAGCCGAACCATCGCGGCGTCGAGCTGGCCCTTTTGCCCCGTGTCGTCGGCTTCGAAGATGTGGAACGGCGCGATGAAGTTCGCCGCCGCCGGCGTCGGCGCCACTTCTGTCCGAATGGAATCGATGTCGGCCGCCTCCACGTTCTTCAGCACGAAGCGGCAATGGACTTGCCCTGAGTCGTAGAGCGCCTTGATCTCGCGCAAGAGGGGATTCAGCGGAATCGTCACGTTGTTGCTGAGGTTGTCGATCTCGCAGTAGTCGGCGCCAACCTGCGCCGAGCGCTTGAGCTGGTGCATCGTGAACGGCTTCCATCGCGCCTTGTCGGTGTTGGGCGTGCCCGGCGCGTTCTGTGCGTTGAACGAGCGGTGAATGCCGGAGCAGCGCGCGCGCTCGCCGTCATCGACGCCGCCCGTGTCGCCGCATGGCCCTTCGAGGTAGGCGAAGACTTGCAAGCCGCGCTGGTGCGCCTGCGCCGCGTAAGAGATGAACTCGCTCGAGTAGGGGGCCGATGCGCCGCCCGTCGCGTTGGCGCCCCAGACGTACGCGGAGCCCGCCGCCGGCAAGCTCGGGAGTTCGTCCGCCGAGAAGCGGAGCTTGCGCGGGGCACAGGTGCCACCGGGCGTCGGTGTCGGCGTGGGCGTTGGCTCCGTCGCGCCGCTCCCTGCCTTGGCGAGGGTAGCCGCCGTGGACCCATCCTTCGTCGTTGCCGCTCTTCACGTTGTAAAAGGCGCCGCTCGGCCTCGTGCGATTCACGGTCACCACCGTCGAGCCTTTGGCGAGGATGCGCTTGACCGCCGTCGACGTGCTCGGGCCGGTTCGGAAGTTGACCCGCGCCGTCGTTGTCAGCTCGGTGCCCACGGCGAGCTCGCCGCTCACGCCGCTCGTCAGGGCGGCCTCATCGGCAACACCTTCGTCGTCGATGTCGCCGCTGCAGCCCGCGAGGGTCGTGCCGGCCACCATGAGAAGGAGTCCACCGAGAAGCAGCTTGGTTTGCGTCATGACCAAGCAAGTGAGCAAGGCGCGCACCACCGTTGCGATCGCAACAATACACACCGTGACGTACGGCGATGTGCGTTCCCCGGTGGCGCGTAATCGGGCTCGTTTGTGCGCCGTCGCCGCAGCGAGACGCGTGGAGCGACACCGATCCGGGCTGGCGCCGCAGCTGGCGGCGCGCGTCTTTACAGCGCGCGGAGCACGCGCCCGAAGCCGCGCTCGTGCCCGACGGCCGCGTCCACGACGCCGCGCCGACTGGCGACGCGGCCGCCCACCACCACCAGCGTCGTGGCGTCTTCACTTCTACGCACGAGGCGCGTGTGAGCGCCGAAGCCTTCGATGACGGCCTCGCAAACGTCCTCGAGGCGGTCCGTCAGGCCCGCCGGGTCGACGACGACGACGTCGGCGCGCGCGCCCACGTCGAGGTGCCCTGCGGCGATGCCAAACCAGGATGCGATCTCGCCCGTGAGGCGGTGAACGGCGCGCTCGAGGCTCATCGCCGGCCGACCCGCTTGGTGGGCGGTCTGGACGCGCCGCAACATGCGCAGCGGGAAGCTGTAGTGAGCCATTTGCCGCAAGTGCGCGCCCGCGTCAGAGAAACCGATGAGCACGTCCGGGTGGCCGATGATCTCGAGGAGGGAGCCCTCGCGATCGTTGGCCATCATCGTCGTCCAACGCAGTCGGGTCCCGTGTGTCGCGACGAGGTCGAGGAACACGTCGACGGCGTCTCGCCCGCGGTCTTTCGCGATCTCGGCGAAGGTCTTTCCCGCGAGGCTCGCGTCGGGCGACGAAAGGACGCGCGCCAAGGCGAGGTTCCGGTGAAACGCCCGCGGCAAAATCGGATGCCGCCACTCGCGACGAAAGCGCGCTCGGTACTCCGGATCGCGCAAGAGCGCGGAGCGTTGGTCCGGGTCGGCCAAGTGGAGCGCCGCGGCGCCGGCGCCGAACTCCTCGAAGACCACGAGATCGAGGCCATCGGCCCAGAGATCGAAAGGCTCGGGCAGCGCTTGCCAGCGAAAGTCGCCGCCCATGACGCTGTTGACGAAGCGCGCGAGCGCTCCGATGACGCGGTGAATCCCCCGCTCGCCGACGAGATCCATCATCGAGATGATCGTCGTCTTGAGCGGCTTGCGATCGAAGAGCGGAACGCTCTCCAGCATGAACAAGAGGGCGTTTACCTTCGTCGAGACGTTGGGGACGCCTTGGAACACGCGGTCGCGGGCGCGCACCTCTTGAAGGAGCGCTCGGTATTCGGACCAACGCGCAAAGGTCGAAGGCAGCGGCCGGCTTCGGTACGGCTCGGTGCCGCCCATCTTGTCCCACGGCAAGGTCTGGATCGACAGCCCGACGTACCCTTCGTCGAGGCCCTCCCCGACCAGGTCGCGCATGCGCGAGAGCTCCTGCGCCGTCGGGACGACGCCGCGCTCGAGGCTCCGCTCGATGCCCATCACGTTCGCGCGAATCGCCGAGTGCCCGACGAACGACGCGACGTTCGGCCCCAGCGGGAGCGCGTCCAGGTGTCGATAGTAGTCGGCGTGACCTTCCCAGGTCTTCGCCGCCCGAAGGAGCGGTCGCACGACTTCGTCGGGCAGCGCTTCGACGCGGCAGTACATGTCCGCGAGCTCGTCGGGCGAGCCGACGGCCAGGCTGAGCGAGCAGCTGCCGAGGAAGACCGTCGTGACGCCGTGACGCAGCGATTCGGAGAGCGAGGGCGCGACCTCCACCTCCGCGTCGTAGTGCGTGTGGAAGTCGATGAAGCCCGGCATGACCCACTGGCCGTGGGCGCTCACGACCTCGCGCGACGCGGGCCGCTCGTGCGCCGCGGACGGCTCGAAGAGGTCCGCGATCTGGCCGCCTCGAATGCCGACGGAGAGACGGCGCGGCGCGTTGCCGCGCCCGTCGAACACGAGGCCGCCTTCGATGAGGAGGTCGTAAGGGCCCGGGCCGAGACTCATGGCGCCAGGGTAGCGCCGTCTTGGCTCGAGCGGCCTATCGCAGCGCTGCCGAACTCCCGAGCGTGCGCGGCGGGCGCGCGCTCCTCACTGGGGCTTCTTGCGCTCGACGCGCTCGATGCCGTGGGCGTCGATGATGCCGCCTTCGGCGCCCAGCTCGGGAGCCGGCGCCGGCTCCGCGAGGCCGCAGGCTTCGCGACCCGGGATGCGCCCCGCCACATGATCGCGGAGGTCGGCGTCGAGCGCCAACGCGCCGCTCTCGCAGCGAGACTTCAGCGTGCTGGCGAGCTTCCGAGCCTGCTGGGTGACGTTGGTCAGGTCCGTCGGCGTGAAGAACGACTCTTTGGCGAAGACGTTCTGAACGTCGGAGTTGGGCTTCGCGATCTCCGCGGCGAGCCACTGGAAGTGCTTGTACGTCCGCGAGCTCATGTGCGCGAGGCGAGACACGACGCCGGCGCCGCCGTTGGCCTGCGCGTTGATGTTGGTCTTCGAGACGCCGCAGTCGTTGTCGCGCAAGAGCAGCTCGTGAACGATGACGCCGGGAAGGTCGGGTCGGTCGATGGGCGTTTCCGCGCGATCTTGGTCCTCGTCCTGGCGGTCGAGGCGAACCTTCTTCAGGCGTCCGCCTTCCTCAAACACCTTGAAGGCCTGCGACTCGATGTTGCCGTAGCGATCCTGCTGCGAGAGCAGCTCGTCCATGAGGACCATGTCGGCCGCGTCTTTTGCCAGGATGAGCCCTTGCAACGAAGCTGCGCTTCGGCGCCGCCACGAAAGCGCTGGGCGAGGGGCGTGCTCTCAGAGACCGCCTTGAAGGCGCTGCCACCCAAGAACTGGTTGAGGCCCGCAGCGCCGCCGGCCGTTCGCAACAGAGGGTGACGGCCGTTGTCCTTCGCGTTGTCCTGGAAGGCGCCGTAGATCTGCATGAAGTCCGACGTGTAGACCTGCGCCGTGCGCGGCGCCGTCTGCGGCCTGGCGTCCCAGGCCTTGAACTGAACCCAACCGTCGTAGACGTCGCAGCCGGGGCCATCGACGGGCTTGGCGGCGACGATGCCGCGCTCGACCATCGCCTTGTGCTTCTCGAGGTCCATCGTGCGACCCACGGCGACGGGCACGCTGGCGATGCCGCCGAGGAGCCGCGACAGGTGGTAGTAGCCGATGATCGAACCCGTGTAGCTGCACGTGACGCTCTGCTTGAACGTCCCGACCTTCGACGTGCGGCAACCGCCCGCCTCGACCTCAGCCTTGGTCTTGCCGTCGAGCTTGTTGACGTAGATGCCGGGGTTCGTGCTGGACGTCTTCGGGCAGAGCGCGACGGGCTCGCCGGGCGTCTCTGATTCGAAGTTGAAGTTGCAGAGCTTCTTCTCGTCCTTCACGTCGTCGGGCGAATACGCGCCACCGGGCTTCTTGGGAATGATGCAAAGCTCGTCGGGACGGCCGGCAATGGGAAAGCGCATCTGCGACTCTCCGCGCGCGGCGATGTCCGAAACGGTGAGGGCACCTTCGTCGGCGACCACTTCCTCTTCATCGGCCGAGCCGGAGGAGGAGCAGGCGACGGTGATCAGGGGGAGGCTCGTGGCTGCCAGGGCGATAAGGAAAGTTCTCATGCCCCGGGCGAAGCACAGCGTGGGCCAGCGCTCGCGCGAGCATTTCCGCGCGTTCTGCGCACATTGTCGCCTGGGCGGTGGCGAGGCGATCCAGGTGAGCTGGTGACTGGTTCCCAGAACGGATCACGGAGAACGCACTGCCTTACCAACACACGGGCTCACCAACGCACGGTGCGCCCCACGACGGTCCGATCGCTATCGTCGCGGGCGATTTGCCCGGCAGGGCGGGGCTTCAGCACCACCGTGGGGAGGCCGTCGCGCACCTCGAGCAGCCGGAGCGGGACCTCCGCGTCGCTTCGCGTGTGAAAGACCACTTCGAGCGGCTCGCCACCGGGCGCGCAGAACTGGAAGAAGAAGCCTGACGGTGAGCCCCCGAGGCGCAATCGCCGAGCGAGCTCCTGGTCCTTTTCGGCGGAGAAACGGATGAGGTGCCGGACCGGCTTTCCCGCCACCGAAAGCGCGTCATCGACGTGCTGTTCATCGGCGGTGGCGATGAGGCAGCGCGCGTCCTTCGAGGGGGCGAGGATCGCGCGGAGCTCAAAGCCGTCGGCCGTCTTCCGGCGCTCGTGGGACGTCACCGTTACGCCCTCGAGGCCCGAGGCCTCAGAGGGGGCGACCCACCACGTCGCCTCGCTCAGCGTGAGCTCTGGGAGGGCTCGTTTGGTGGCGTCTTCGGGCCGCAGCGCCGGCGCCATCCAGGGGTGCGGCGACGTGCCGAAGAAGAAGCCCTGCTTCTTGTCGGCGTCGACGCCGTACGCGAGCGTCGTTCCCGTGGCGACGGCGTCGCCAAGGGGCCACGCGAGTCGCCCGAACGAGAGCCCCGCCACGACCAAGAGCCCGCCCAAGGTCGCGAGCAAGCGGCGCCGCTTCCCGGCCGCTGCGAGCGGCGCCACGACGAGGTTCAACGGGGCTGCAAACGCGGCGGCCACGAGACCTGCGTTGGCGGCCGCGGCCACCGTGAGCGCGTAGAGCGTCGGGAGCCAGACCGTGAGGGCCACGGCGATGGCGACGTAGAACACTGCCGGCCGAAGCAACGTGGCCCGCCCGACGAACCAAGCCGTCACGAGCGCCGCCAGCGCGCACGCGGTGTTGGTGACAAGAAGGGGCACGCTCGCCATCGGCGCGAGGAGCGCCACGGCGAAGCCCGCGAGGCTGAGCAAGGCGAGCGAGCCGAGCGTCGCCGCGCTGGCGCCAATGCGCCGTGCCGTCAGGTGAAAGATCGTGAAGCACGTGAGCGTCGAGAGCGCGATGGCGCTCGTGGCCACGGCCCCGCCGCGCACGAGCAGCGCGTCGTAGGAGGCGACACGGCCCGCTAGAAAAAGCGCGAAGGCTCCCGCACCGACGGCGAGCGCGAACGCCAAGAGGGCCGATGCGCCGCCCCAGGCGATGGCCCGCGCTGTGAGGTCGCGGCGCTTCACAGCGAAGGCGGCCGCGAGCACCGAGAGGAGCAGCGCCGCCGCCGCGCCAAGGATGCTCGTGGCCCTCGAGAAGGAGACGAGCGCGCTGCCAAAGAACGTGAAGTAGGAGACCTCCTCGGCTTCCATCGCTTGAACGGGACCGCGGCCCAAGTGCCGCGCGAGGGCGACCATCGTGTCGCCCATCTGCTGCAGGCTGCGCGGGTCGAGCTCGTCAGGCGAGTCGGTGGCGCGATGGTAGTGCACGATGCCGTCGGCGAAGGCGAAGCTCATCGTGGGGACGCCGGCCTTCTTGAAGATTGTCGCGTCGGTGTCGTTTGGCATGAGCCGCGCGAGCACCGACACCAGCGAGCTCGCCTGGAGCCGCGGCACGTGCGCGAGCGCGGCGATGAGCGCGCCGTTTTCCGGTGACGTGTCGAACATCGCGACGCTGCCGTGGCTCCCTCGCGCATCGAAGTTGAAGGCCGCGACGACGTCCTTGGCGAACGGGTGCTCTTGCATGAAGGCCCCGGCGCCGAGGAGTCCGAGCTCCTCGCCGTCGGTAAAAAGGACGATCACGTCGCGGTCGAGCGGCGGGCCGCTCTGGAGCGCGCGGGCGCCTTCGAGGAGCGCGGCCGTGCCTGAGCCATCGTCGCCGGCGCCGGGACTTTGCGGCACCGCGTCGTAGTGTGCCGCGAAGAGGAGCGCGCGGTGATCGCTGCCGCGGCCCTTGATGCGAGCCACGACGTTCTCGACGCGAGCGCCCGACGTGCGCCCGAAGAACTTGTGCGTGATCGCGGTGCGTTGCACCTGAGGCTCGAGGCCGAGCTCCGTGAGGCGGCGCTCGATGAGGGCGCGGACGTCGTCGTGGCCGCGGGACCCAACGGGATGCGGCGCGCGGCAAAGCTCCCGGACGTGAACCATCGCCCGCGCTGCCGCGAACGCCTCGGGTGGCGCATCGACGGCCCGCGCGGCGGGCGGCTGCATACCTGCGAAGGCCACCGCCGCCGTCACAAGGACGACGAGGAGTCCGAGCCAATGGACGATGCGCGGCGCGAGCGGGCCGCTAGGGGAGCGCGTCGCCGGAGCCGGCGCGCGCTCCGGCGTCACACCTTGGTCAGCCACTCGGGGTGCGAGGTGTCGGAGCCTTTGACGACGTCGAAGAACCGCGTCTGGAGGCGCTTGGTGATGGGGCCCGGGGCGCCCTCACCGATGGTGCGGTTGTCGACCTCGCGGATGGGCGTCACCTCAGCGGCCGTGCCGGTGAAGAACGCTTCGTCGGCGAGCCAGAGCTGATCGCGCGTGATGCGGCCCTCGCTCACCGTGACGCCCTCTTCGCGTGCGAGCGTGAGGAGCGTGTCGCGTGTGATGCCGGCGAGGATGGAGCAGGAGAGGTCGGGCGTATGCAAGACCCCGTTCTTCACGATGAAGAGGTTCTCGCCGGAGCCTTCCGAGACGTACCCCTGCGTATCGAGGAGGATCGCCTCGTCGTAGCCGGCGAGCTTGGCTTCGCGCTTCGCGAGGACGCTGTTTGTGTATTGCCCCATCATCTTCGCCTTCGCGAGCGAGACGTTGATGTGGTGGCGGGCGTACGAGCTGATCTTGCAGCGGATGCCGCTCTTGAGCGCTTCGTCGCCGAGGTATGCGCCCCACTTCCACGCGATGACCGTGGTGCGGATGGGGTTATTGGGCGCGTAGATGCCCATCGCGCCCTCGCCGACGTAGACCATCGGCCGCAAGTAGCCTTCGGCCATGGAGTTCGCTCGCAGGGTTTCGAGGCACGCCTGCGAAACCTGATCTCTCGTAAACTTGGGCACGAGGAGCGTCAGCTTGCAGCTGTCAAAGAGCCTGTCGATGTGCTCCTTGAGCCTGAAGACGGTGGTCTGACCGTTGGTCCGCTTGTAGGCGCGAATGCCTTCGAAGGCGCCGAGGCCGTAGTGGAGCGAGTGCGTGAGGATGTGCACCTGCGCCGCGTCCCAGTCGACCAGCTCGCCGTCCATCCAGATTTTTTGAAGCTTTTCCAGCATGATCCGCTCCGAGTCCTTCCTATCTGGCAGACCTTCTTCGGCGCGTAAAGGGCCGTCCGTGTTTCTCGCTCTTCGAGGCCCCCATCATCGTCAGGGCGTCGTCCGGGCGTCGACACGGCTTCAGCGACGCAGCAAGACGTAAACGGCGCCCTCGCCGCCGTCGGCGCTGTTGGCGGTCGCGAAGGCCGCCACCTCAACGCTCGCCGCGCCTTGCGAGAGCCAGGCTGAAATTTCGCCTCGGAGCACGCCCACGCTACCCGGGGAGCCCTCGCCCTTGCCGTGAATCACGAGGACGCACCGCTCGCCACGAGCGCGCTTGTCGTGAAGGAATGCGCGCAGGCGTTCGCGTGCGTCGGCGGCCGACAGGCCGTGCAGGTCCAAGGAGGCGTCCACCGGGAAGCCGCCGCGGCGAAGCCTCCGCACGAACTCCAGCGGCACGTCGTCGCGACGACCCTCGACGCGGCGCCCGTCGTCGGAGACCTCGAAGGCCGAGCCTTCCGTCACGAGCGCGCGCAGGTGATCCATGGTCTCGTCGGGCGGCACGACGCGCCGTGGCGGCCGCGCGACGGGGGTGAGGTCCCCGGTCTTAGCGACGCGCGCTCGCGACTGGTCGAGCGGTGTCACGCCGCTCATGAGCCGATGGAAATCGAGATCGGCCGCCTCGCCTTGAGGCGCGCCCTTCGGTGCCGCCGCCGCGCGGCCGGCGTCCTGGCGGGGTTTCGTTGGCGCAGCGCCCTTGGTCTTGCTGGCCTCTGCCTTTTCGAGCTCGTCCTTGAGCGCTTGGAGCGACGCGAAGGGGCCCGGCGGGACTTTCGACTTGTTCTTGCTCTTCGACATGGCGGGCTTGAAGGAGGTGGCGAGCGCTGGTGCGTGCGCGCAGTTCATCACCGAACGCGACGCCGCGTCGGATTGTTCTCGTTAGGCCCCTGAACCAACTAAGGCCTCATCGTAGAGCCGCTGCGCGTCCTCGACGCCGACGCTCGTCACGAGCCGTTGCGATGGGTAGATCGCTACCGCGGAGCCGACCTTCGGGCAGAGCCCCAGGCAAGCCGTCGCCGTGACCCAAACCGACGCGGCTTGGCCTCGCGCCAGGGCGACCTTCTTGAGGGTGGCGTAGAGCTCGTCGCCGCCGCACCCTGCGCCGAGCGGGCTGTCGTCCGGGCGACGGTTGGTGCAAACGAAGAGATGGACTCGCGGCTTGAGGTTCGAGGGGATCAGGTGGTGGCTCCTCCCGTCGCTGAAACGGTGCTGTGGCCATAGGGCCTTTCGCCGTTTGGTTCCAGCGGGGCTCGAGAGGACGACGAGTCAGTTGTTCCCGTGGATCCGGGGGATGGATCAAACCGCACCCATGGCGACACGCGGCTCCTCGTAGTTGTGCGAAAAGACCCCTTTGCCGGTGGCCGGGCAGTTGCAGGAAGGGAATCGGCCCATGACTCTGCCGGCGATGGCAACTGCAGCACCCACGGTCATTTCCCTTGGGGATGGTCGGACCATCCGCCTTGGCGAGCTGATTGGGCGCGGCCAGGCCGCGACCGTCTACCGTGGGTCGCTCACGCTTCCGTACAAGATTCGCCGCGCCGTGGCCGTGAAGCTCTTCGACCCGGCCGGTTCGGACGAAGCCGCCCACTACATCGAGGCGGTCTCGCGCACCGTTCGCAAGACCGGTTGCGTGCACCACCCGAACGTCGTCGCGCCCATCGAGTTCACCGTGGCGGATCAGCGACCGGTGATCATCTCCGAGCTCGTCGACGGCGCGTCGTTGGAGCAGCTGCATCAGGCGTTCGTCCGCCGCGACCGCAAGGTGCCGACGGACCTCGCCCTGTTCCTCGCGCTCGAGATCGCCGAGGGCCTCGTCGCCGCGAGAGAGGCTCGCACGCCCGATGGCTCGACGCTTAACATGCGGCACCACGACCTCTCGCCGCGCGAGGTCCGGGTCTCGTGGGCCGGCGAGGTGCGAATCACCGACTTCGGCGTCACGGCGGCGCTTCGCGCCGGTTCGGGTGTTAGAAGCCTGCAGCACCTTGCGGCGCGCTGCGCGACGATGGCGCCAGAGGTGCTCGCGGGAGAGCGCGGCGACGCGCGCTCGGACGTCTTCTCGTTGGGCATCATCCTCAGGCAGCTGCTCGTCGGGCCGCGCTTTCCGCAGGACATGACGGACTCCGAAAAGATCGACCAAGCTCGAGAAGGCGCCATCCCCATCGGTTTGATGGAGCCGCCGGTGCGTGAGCCAATGGCGGAGATTCTCCATCGCGCGCTCGAAGTGGAGCCGGCGCATCGCTACGCTGAGCCGTCGCGAATCGCCTTCGACCTAAGGCGCGCGTGCCTCTCGCTCGGCGTAGGCGACGGCCGCGTCTTCTTGCGCTCGGCCATGCGCGACCTCTTGGCTCGCGAGGTTCCGTCCCAACCGACGCAGCCGGAGCCGGCGCGGCGAACGAAGGCCGACAGCGGCGAGGTCGCGACGACGGACGGGGCAGCGGACGGCGCGGACGCCCGCGAGGCGGGCTAAGCGCACTCGAAGCCGGGCGCCTACGCATGCGGCGCCCTCGCTAAGTGGCTCGTTTCGAGGCCGGTTCGACCGTCGCCGGGCTCCATCCGATCCGCCAACGCGGGCGAAAGCGGGCACGAAGCCCCCGAATCGCGCGCGAATCGCCTGTCGCCGAGGTGGCATAACGTGTGCGAGTTGGTGGGCGGAGGATATTTACGATGGCTCTCCGCCCCTGGCTGCTCGGTTCCTCGATCGCACTCGTCTTGGCCTTCGGTCAGGGCTGCTCCGGCTCTCAAGAAGAAGAGTCCGACGGCGAAGAGAGCGCGCTCAGCACGGTGAACGCGAAGTCTCTCCCCACGTCGCTCAAGGCGGCACGGCTGCTCCAGGGCTACAACCCTCTCATCGACCAGTTGAGTCGCGAGAGTTGCGTCACGCCGTCGCTCGCCGACCGCTCGGCCATCGAGGTTGGCGGCGTCGAGAACACGTTCCAGCTCACTCACGCGAACGCGAAGAGCGATCTCGCCAAAGAGTTCAACATGGACATCGGGCTCAACTTCCGCATCCCGAAGGTGGGCGGCGACGCGACAGCCCAGGCCGTGAACACCCTCAAGCGCTCGTCGACGTCGAGCAGCATGGTCGTGCGCGTGACGAAGTCGTACGGCGTGAACACGACGCGAGGCTTCGCCATCAAGCAGAAGGACCTCTTGGTCAACAAGCCGCTCGAGTTCCTCCGAACCTGCGGCGCCAAGGTGATCACCGGCGTTCGCTACGAAGCCCAGTTCGTTGCCGTCGTTACGTTCGACACCAAGACCCAAGAGCAAGCGAAGCAGATTCAAGCGGCGGTGAAGGCACAAGGCTCGGCGAAGATCCCGAAGGTGGCCGTCGCGCAAGTGGGCGCCGATCTGAAGAGCAAGGTGGCGCAGGCCACGGCGGCGGCGGAGAGCAACGTCTCCGTCAAGCTCTTCACGAGCGGGTTCAACGCCGCCGGCAAGGTGGCCGTCAACGGTGCGGGGCTCGAGACCTTTCAGGGGGGACCCGAGCTGCTGAGCAAGGTCGATCAGCTGCTCGCCGCCTTGAACGACTCGGTGGAATCGGCCCGCGAGAAGGACTTCCAGAGCTACGATGCCGACGTGGCCCAGGGCCGGTTGGTCAACCTCGCCCGCGTCGAACTCACCGACTACGAGAGCGCCGGGGGGACTTCGATCCCCAACTCGGCCTTCAACAGCCTCAGCCAGCCGCTCCTCGAGGCGGAGCAATTCCTGCGCTCGTTCACGGACCTCGATTCGCAGATTGACGGCGTGCGTGACGAACTCGGCTCGTTCCTGCGCGCCGGTACCGACCAGCATCGCTACAACGCGATCACCAGCCCTCTCGCCTCCACGATGAAGGTGGGGGCGCTCGCTCAGCGGTGGGCGCCGAAGTTCGCCGAGGAAGGGCCAGCCTCGGTGGCGCCTGCAGTCGATGGGGCGCTCAACACGTGCCTCGCGGGCGTGCGTGCCGCCGACTTTGGGGCCTGCAAGGGAGCGCCTACCAGCCACCCGGCCTACACAGCCGCCGTGGCCCAGATCGCTGAGTACTCCAAGCAGCGCATCGCTCGCCTCAGCTTCACCGACCTTCCGCAACGAGTCTCCTTCGCGGAGGCCGAGAAGGCGTGTCAGGCAAAGGGAGCGCGGTTGCCGACGCCCGAGGAGATTCGATTTCTGGCGCCGGCGACGGCGGCGGCCGGTGGAGCCGCATGGGTCGCTCGCGCAACGTGTCCCGGCTCAAAGGGCGGCTTGTACCTGCTCCCGCAAAACGAAGCCGAGGCCGAACCGGTCGCGAAGGCCTCGTTCAGCTGCGATGGCAACTGGTTCACCAACACCGTTGCGCTCGCGGGGTCGTGGTTTGGGACCGATGCGGCGGCCTTCTGCGTAAGTGGCAGCGGCCCGCGCGTCGAACCCCCGGCCCCGGGCCGCCTCTGAGCCTTTCCCGCCCGCCCGGGGCACCTTCACCGGCGACCGCCGCGGGCCTTCCGTCGTGCTCCGAGCCATGGGATGGTCTGGCGCAGGGGCGACGTCGTAGCGGCGCCGCCCCGTTTTCGCCATGAGCAAGCCCAAGAGCGGTGAAGCGCTCATCGTCAAGAACCGTCGCGCGACCTTCGACTACGAGATCAGCGAGACCTTCGAAGGAGGCCTCGCGCTCGTCGGTAGCGAGGTCAAGTCGATGCGTGCCGGCAAGGTCGACCTCGTCGACGCCTACGCCGCCGTTGAGGGCAACCAGCTCTGGCTCAAGCAGATGTACATCGCGCCCTTCGAGCAAGCGAAGGCGTTCCCCCACGAGCCCCGCCGCAACCGGAAGGTGCTCCTCCATCGCCATGAGATCGAGCGCATCGCTCAGGCGATTTCGCGCGAGGGGCTCACCGCGGTGCCCCTCCGCCTCTATTGGAAGGGTGGTCGCGCGAAGGTCGAGCTCGGGCTCGCGAAGGGGAAAAAGAAGCTCGACAAGCGCGCCGACATCGCCAAAAAAGACGCGGCACGCGAGGCGCGCGCCGAGCTCGGACGGAGGCAAAAGGGCCGATGAGAGTCGCGTGGGAGAAGGGCGGTGAGGCCGACCTCGAGGTGCTCACGGAGAGTCGTGTCGTCCTTGTGTCAACGCGGTCTTCACCGCCGGGCTCGCGCATCGACGGAACGCTCCGCTTGAGCGAGGACAGCGCCAGCGAAGGCGCGTCATCGCCCGTACGCTTCAAGATTCATTCGTGCCGTCGCGAGGGCGAGAGGTTCCGCCTCGAGGGCCGGCCCATCGACATCACGCGGGAGCTCTTGGAGCGGGTCCGCGCGGCGCTGCCCGCAAAGCCTGAGTAGCGCCGTCCAGCGCCCTAGTGAAACCGCGTGCTCTGGGCCCGCGCCAACGTGGGCCGAAGGCGAAGCGAGGCAATGACGACCCCAGCGAGCACGAGTGCGATGAGGAGCACCGAGCTCGTTCGCTGACTCAACGAGAGTGGGCTCGTGCCGCCGAGGAGATTCCTAAGGTTTGCGCGAACCGTGAAGGCCCCCGCGAGGCCGGCGCTCTGCCCCACCATCGCGTCGACGACGAGGACGACGAGCCGGCCCCCGCCGCGCCTTCCGAACGACGCGCCGGCGAGAAACAGGCTCACGTACGCGGCGGCTCCGAGGGCCGCGATCCACGCGGTCGTGGGGCCGTCGCCGAGGGGAGCGCCCGGAGGCCGTGCGACGAAGACCACCGCGAGCGCGACGCCCGCCACCAGCGTCGTCGCAGCGGCGCCGCACGTGACGAATGGGGCAAGGCTCGCTGAGCGCCGCTCGGCGCCGAATCGCACGAGCCAACCCACGGCGTCGGCGAGGCTGCCTCCACCCAAGACGGCGCTCGTGACGGCGAAGGCGGTAAGCGGCACGACGAAGGCGCCCAAGGTGTGGATGACGACCGCGTCGGCGCCGCTGCCGCGCCGGACAACGGCCGTCGCGACGGCGAGCGTCAGCCACAAGATGGCGAGCAAAACATGGCTGCGCCGACGAACAGCGCCTCGCGCGAGCAGCATGGAGAGCATCTTCATGGCACGGGCTCGAAGAGGTCGAGGTCGATGCCGAGCTCGGCGATGGCCGCTCCCACGGCGAGAGCGAGCGCCTCAGGGTCCTCGCTGCGAACCACGAGCGCGTCGTCGTGCCATGAGATGGCGCTCGCCGACGCGTCGCTCGAAAGGCGCGTCGCCAGCGCGCGAAGGCCCCGTCCGACGAGCCGATAACCGCCCGCTGGCGAGACCGACGTGGCGCCTTCCGATGCGAGCCACGAGGTGCCGCCCATGACGTAACGTCTCGCGCCAAGCACCGCGGCGTCGCGTCGCGAAGCGGTGGCGACGACGACGCACGCCGAGCGGGAGCGCTCCACGAGCGCCGACGCAAGGGCTCCCGCGGCCCTCGCGTCGAGATGCGTGAAGGGCTCGTCCAAGAGGAGGATCTTCGCCGTCGACGTGAGCGCTTCGACCAAGAGCACCGTATGGCGCTCGATGGCATCGAGCGATGCGAGCTGACGATCGATGAGCTTGGTGAGACCAAAACGTTCCAAACGCCCCGCCGCCGGCGACGGGGCCTCGCGCCTTAGTGCGGCGGCGGCGGCGAAGAGCTCACCGACCGTCAGCGCCGGTGGCACGCTTGCGTCCGTTAGCCTGACCCACGTGACCTCTGCGCGCGATCGGGGCGCTTCACCGAGCACGGTCACGAGGCCGCGGTGCACGCGAGCCGCGCCCGCCAGGACGGCGAGCAGCTCCGGCGCACCGGCGCGTGGCGGGCCCACGAGTGCGTGGACGCCGGCCTCAAACTTGGCGTTCACGGGGCCCAGGACGACCTGGCGTCGGGCCCCCAGCACCTGCGCGTTGTCGAGGACAATCAAGGTCGAGGCTCCCGAAAGACGCGCAGCGCCGTCCCGGCGGAATGCCGCGCCGCCGTGATCGCGACGACAACGACGACGCCCAGCGCCGCCGCCGCCGTCAGCACGAGCGCGACGTCCACCGAGCCCGGCGACAGGCCGCGGCGGAGCGCGCTAAAGGCCGACGGGATCGCCATCGCTTGCGCCAGCGGTTCGGCGGGGGCGAGACCGAGCAGGGCCACGCGGAGTAGCTCGGGGCCCGCGAGGGCAAGCACCAGCGTCAGGTAGCCACGGCCGCGGCTCCGCGGTGCCAGGGTCGCGAAGACGAGCGCGGCCATGACCGCCGAAAAGGCGAGGCACTGGAGAGATGCCGCTAGGCCCGTCTGCAGAAGCTCCAGCGATAGCGCAGCGCCCCGCGCCGAGGACGCGGCGGCCACCATAACGATGAAGGCGCCCAAAACGGTCGCGATGACAAGCCACGCCGCGAGCGCCGCGATTCGCGCCAGCACGAAGTCCCTTCGCGATACGCCGCGCGAGAGCGGCAGCGAGAGAAGGCCGGTCTCGGAATCGATGGCGAGGGCGCGCAAGCCAACGGTGAACGCGAGGAGCATGCCGGGCCCCCACGCGAGCACCTCGGCGGTGAGTCCTACGATCACGAGCGCCGCGCTGCGCCCGGCGAGCGGCGGCCGTCGCCGCAACGATCGCGAGGGTCACCGACAAGAGCAGCGCCAAGAGCAGCGCGGCTCGCACGCCAAAGCGCGCCCCCGTTGCCCGGAAGAGAAACAAGAAGAGCTCCCGTTTTGCCGGTTGGGACATCGCGCGAAGGAGGCAAGGTAGCGGTGATCGCGAGCGCTAGTGCACCGTTTCCGTCGAACTGACGGGGCGGCCGAAAACCAAACCTGTCATGGGAACGTTTGGATCCCTGGCGATCGAGGGTTGTTCTCTGGCCCTTGCCCCGCCTTGGGACGGCGAACAACCCGTCGTCCCAAGTGAAACGCAGCACGAGGGGCTTCCTCGAGGCTTTTGTGCCACGATTGCGCGTCGTGCGAAAGCATCGCGGTCGCTTCTTCACGCTCGGTGTCGTCGTCTACGTGGCCGCCGCTGCGGTGACGGAGCCCGTCGGCCTTTGGGGCTTTGCGTTGCTCGCGTTCGCCGCCGCGGCGGCATTTTGGGCTGGAACCGCGCCGACCCGGATGACCGGGGGCGCGTCCTTGTTCGCGGCCATCGCCGCCGCATCCGCCGCCGGCGGCGCCGCGGCTCCTCTCTCCGTTCATATCGGAGGCAACCTCGCCGCTGCCCTCGCCCTCGTTCTCGCGCATCTCTCGCTGGCTCGACTAAGTGGACCACCGTCGCTGGCGGGGCTCCTCTCAAGACCCACGCCCGTCACGGCGGCGCTCTCTGCGGCCGCCTTTGTCGTTCCGTGGTTCATGCAAGATGCACGAGCTGCGGCCGCCACCGGGCTCGTGGCGGCAGCCATCGTCACCTTGCTCTTCGCACTCTTCGAACGCGTTCGTCGCCGCTACGAGCTGGGGCTCCGCGCTCGCCTGGCGCTCGGGGCGACGACGATGCTCGCGGGCCTGATCCTCTGCGCCGCCGCGTCGCGCGTCGCCGCGGGCGGCTTCACTGACGTGGTGACGCGCGCGGCCCTCGCGCCGACGGCGCTCGTCGCGGTCCTCATGAGCGAGCGGGCGCGCGAGCTAGCCGTGTTGCATGCCAGCCGCGTCCTCGCGGTGCTCATCGCCTTCGGCGGCGTGGTCGTGCTCGTGGTGCTCGACGTCTCGCTTCGCGGGCGTATCGATGGCGCCGTCGTGGCGGCCATCGGCTCCACGCTGTGCCTCGCGCTCGGGGCGCTCGCCCCGCGCGTCGCCGACGGCCTCCGCCCGGCCAAAGGCGTCTGGCTCGACGCCTTCGCCCGGGCCGAGGCGTCGCTCCTTGAAACGAGCGCCGACCTCGGCCTGCGCGAGGCGCTCTCGACGCTCCGGCGCCCGCTGGGCCAGGGGGCGCCGTCGCCGGAGCTTTGGCTCTTCGACACGGGCGCCGGCGGCGAGGCGCGCGTCCTCGGCATCGACACCGCGGGCTACGCCCACGACCTGGTTGGTGTCTATCCGGCCGATGTCGTGGCCGTTGCGGCGAGTGAGCCTTGCGCCACGGTACGAACGGCAGTGCTCGAACAGCTCGAGGTGCGACGGCCCGATCTGCGGCCCGCGCTGCGCTGGCTCCTTGAAAGGCGCTCGCTCTCCGCGACGCTCATCATGGACGCAGGCGAAATGGTGGGGCTCTTGGTCGTGCCCAGCGGCATGCGTGATGGCCTCTCCGACGTCGAGACGCTCGAGGAGATCACGGCGCAGAAGCGGCTCGCCGATCGCCTCGCGTCGGTCTTGGCATCGCGCGCGGCGATCGCACGGGGCCTCTCCCGCGAGCAAGAGCTGCGCGCCAAGCTCGAAGCGAAAGACGAGGAGGTCCTCGCGCTGGACGCCGAACGCTCCCGAGACCGAGCGCGCCACGAACGCGCCGCGGCCCGTCTGGCGCGTCCTGCGCAGAGCGGCCTCTACGCTCCGTCGTCGCGTCTCGCCTACGAAGCGCTCGAGGCGCGCGCGCGGCTCGGCGCCCCGACGGTCGTCTTTCACGCAAGCGGAGTCGATCCGGTTCCCTTCGTGGCGCGGGCTCACCTGGCGGGTGCGCGGCGTCGGGGCGCGCTCGTGGTCGTCGACGGCACCTCGGCGCGTGAGCACGACCTCGCGCGCTGGGTCGACCCGCTGGCGTCGCCGCTGGCGCTCGCCGACAAGGGACTCCTGCTCCTTGTCGACGGCGCGCTCCTCCCGGCCGACGTCCAACGCGTCGTCGCGCAGGCTGTGGCCGAGAAACGTGGCCCTTGGGAGAGCGGCGAGCCCCTCGACACGGTGCTCGCGGTGACGAGCGTCTTGCCGATGGACGCGCTGAAGGAGCGTCTGGAGGGGGGGCTCATGGCTCGCCTCGCCGACGCGCTTCTGCACCCGATCCACCTGCCGACGCTCGCGGAGCGGGCAGAGGATCTCCGTGCGCTGCTGGCCGATCGGTTGGCGAGGGAAGGGCTTCGCGCCCGCGGCGAGCCGTTGGCCCTGAGCGATGGGGCCCTTCACCGAATCGTCGAGCGGGTGGGCGATGGCATCGTCGGCGACGAGGCCGAGCTACAGGCCATTGTGCTCCGCCTCGTCGCCGTCGCCCGCGGGCCCATCGTTTCGGCGGAAGACATCGAAGCCTGCGGTTTGCCCGCGCCCATCGACGCGGCCGAGCGGCGCCTCCGCCTCGTCTGAGCCGCAAAAATCCCCTCGTAGATTCCGCCCGGGGACCGTGATACACACGCTCCTCGATGAATCCGCGCTCGCTCTTCGTCCTTGGCGCCGTGTCCGTTCTCTTTGGCTGCGGCAGCAGCGAAGAACCCTACAAGGCAACGCCGGCGTGGTCGGGTCGCAAGGCCAACGTGCCTGCGCCGCCGCCCTTGCCGAGCCAGCCCATCAAGGCCGGCGACGCCTACACGGTTTACGGCACGGTCCATCACATGCGGAGCCGCATTCACGGCGCCGAAGTGACCGGCAAAGAGATCGCCATCGTGGGGTACATCATCGAGTCGAACATCTCGACGGCCCCGCCCTGCGCGGTCCACAAGACCGGCAAGAAGGATCCGGAAGACTGCCTCAACATCCCGATCCCTTCGTTCACCATCGCCGACACAAAAGACGCGAAGCCGACCGACGCGAAGACCCCGCGGATTCGCGTCATGGGTTGGGCCGCGAACTTCGCCAACGTCTTTGAGGCGATGGAGAAGTACAAGAACCTCAAGGAAGCGCCCAAGGAGCTCTACAAAGACGAGCTCTGGGCCGTTGACGTCCCGTACCCGCTCCCGGCCGTCGGGGCGAAGGTGAAGGTCACCGGCAAGTACGGCGTGAACTTCTCCAAGTCTTCAAACGGCATCGTGGCCGACCCGCTCAACGGCATCATGACCTACGGCAAGATCGAGGTCTTGGAGCCGGCTCCCCAGCCCCCGGCCTTTAGCAAAGAAGCTGGCGGCGGCGTCGCTCCGGGCAAGGGCGGCAAGGTCGTCGCCCAAAAGAAGTAGCTCGCGCGCCTCGAGCGCGGCCCGGTCGTGGACATCCTCTATCGTGACGACGAGCTCGCCGTCGTGAACAAGCCCTCGGGGCTCCTGACGCACAAGAGCACGTGGTCTGGCCCTGCCGACGACGCGGCGGTGCAGCAGGCGCGCGACGCGCTCGGCGTTCACGTATGGCCCGTTCATCGACTCGACCGGCAGACGAGCGGGGCGCTGCTGTTTGCGCTCTCGGCTGAGGTGGCGGCGCGCATGCAAGAGGCCTGCGAAGTCGGCCTCGTGGAGAAGCGCTACCTCGCCATCGCGCGGGGCGTCGTCCCGGGCGAGGTGCACGTCGATCACCCCATTCCGCGGGGCGAAGGCAAGCCGCGCGCCCCCGCCGTGACCGACTTTCGACGCGTCGCTGTCGACGCGCTGTCACGGGCGTCGCTCGTCGAAGCGTTCCCCCGTTCGGGGCGGTTTCATCAAGTGCGCCGTCACCTCGCGCACCTGCGCCATCCCATCGGTGGCGACTCCAACTACGGGACCGGCTGGTTCAACCGCTTCATGCGAGACGAGGTTGGCCTTCCGAGGCTCGCGCTGCACGCCGCGTCGCTTCGACTTCCGGCGAGGAGCGGCGAGGTCCTCGTGTCGGCGCCGGTGCCCGCTGATCTCGAGGGCGCGATCGCGCGCCTCTTCGGGATGGACATCGATAAAAGCCGCGTCTGAGTGAAAAATTTCGCTCCTATGAGACGTCGGGGAGCGTTGACGGGTCTGTTTCGCCTGGCAGAAGGTGCGCACGCCATGCTGAAGGGATTTTTACGGGGCCCGTTGGGACTTTTAACGGTCACGCTCGGCGTCGCGCTCGCGGCCTGCGGCGACGGCTCGCGCGATCTGAGCGGCAAGGGCGCTCCCGGTCCCGGTGCCGGTGCCGGCTTCGCCGATCCCAACGCAGCCTTCGACGGCACCCTCGTGCTCGACCCCGCCGACAAAGAGATCGACGTGAGCGGCGCCCAGCCCGTGAGCGTCCCTTACAAGGTCTCGCTCGTGGCGAAGACCGGCGAACGGACCGACGTCACCGATCGCGTGGTCTTCTCCGAGGAAGGCGCGGACGTCGGGTTCACGGTGGGCACCTTCAAGGGGGCTACGTTCACGGCGGCCGGCGATCGCGTCGGCCGCACCATGATTCGCGCCCGCCTCGACGAGCGCCTCGAAGGCAAGACGTCGCTCTCGCTCAAGGCGAAGCGGGTCATCGTGGCTGCCGGTGCAGACCCGTCGGCGGCGTCGAAGTTCACGGGCGCTGACTCGCCGTCGGCATCCCCGAGCCTCGTCTACCCGGCCGATGGCGTCATCGTGCCGCCGAACATGAACGACATCGAGTTTCACTACGTGCCCAAAGCGGGCCAGTCGCTCTTCGAGCTCGGCTTTGAATCGCCCTACCTCGACCTCAAGGTCTACGTCGGCTGTCAGACGCTCGGTGCAGGGTGCACGTATTCGCCCGACAAGACCGTTTGGAACCTCATCGCCTCGAGCGGCCGCGACGTCGATCCGGTGGCGTACCGACTCCGCGCCACGTCGGCCGGCGGCGGCGCCGTGGGCCGCTCCGCCGATCGTCACATCGGCTTTGGCCGCGAGAGCATCACCGGCGGCGTCTACTACTGGAACGCCGGCGCCGGCCAAACGAAGCGCTACGAGTTCGGCGTCAGCGGGCAAAAGGCCGAGACCTTCTTGAGTCCCGCCAACGCCGGCTCGCTCTTCTGCGTGGGCTGTCACTCCATTTCCCGCGACGGGCGATACATCGCCGTGGGCCTCGACATCCCCGGCACCGCGTCGAAGACGCTGACCGTCGGAACCCGTCAGCAGGTCTTCGCGCTGCCGGGCGCGTCGTTATTCGCGTTCTCGCCCGACAGCAGCCAGATCATGACGTCGAACGGTCAGAACATCGTCTGGCGGACGACCCAAACGGCAGCGCCCATCAAGGAGCCCGTCGTGGCGCAGGGAACGATGCCCGACTGGTCGGCCGACGGAAAGCAGCTCGTCTACGCGAAGTCGACGGATCCGATGATCATCGGCGCGCCGGCCATCTCCAAGGGCACGCTCGAGGTCATCTCTCTGAACGGCTCTGCGTGGAGCGCGGCGACGGTGCTCGTGCCGCGCACCGGCTCCGAGAACAACTATTACCCGGCGTTCTCGCCGGACTCGGCGTGGGTCCTCTTCAACCGCTCGCCGTCGGGCAAGAACTCCATGGGCGACGACTCCTCCGGCGGCAACACGCCTTCGGGGGTCGCTGACGGCCAATTGTGGATCGTTCCCGCTGCCGGCGGCCCGGCGAAGCGGCTCGACGCGGCGAGCGTGCCCGGCAAGGACACCTTCGACTCGTGGCCGAAGTGGGCGCCCGTGGTGCAGACCTACCGGGGCAAGCGCCTCATGTGGTTCACGTTCTCGAGCCGTCGCGCCTACGGCCTTCGAACGAACGACGGGGACAACACGCAGCTCTGGATGGCGGCCTTCGACCCAGAGAAGGGCGCGGCGGATCCGAGCCTCCCGGCGTTCTGGGTTCCCTTTCAGGAGCTCTCGAGCGGCAACCACATCGCCCAGTGGGTGACACGCGTCGAGCGCCAGCCGTGCGGCGGGCCGGGCGCATGCGCCTCCGGTGAGCAGTGCATCGAAGGCCGCTGCGTTCCGGCCATCAAGTAGCTCGTCTTTGACCGCGCAGCGAGGCACGGGAGCGTGAGTGGGCGCTCCTAAGGAGCCAGCGCGCGCATCGCTTGCGTCGCGGGGCGCGCGTCCCCGTCAGCGCGTACGAAGCCCCACCAGCGCTCGTGGGCGTCGTAGCGCCACGCGAGCGCGCCTTGCAAACACGACGAGCGCGCGGCGCGCACGAACGCCGACGCGACGCGCGCTTGGAGGGCATCGTCGTCGACGCGCGAGCTCTGCCCGAATTCACCGAGCACGACGGCGACGCCGTCGTGGGCCGCCCGCCGACAGACGGCGTCGGCGCCTCCGATGACGCCGTCGTCGGCGTAGGCGTGCAGGTCGTAGAACGACAGTCCGAGACCCGAGAAGAGCCCGCCTGCGAGGTCAGCGGCGCCGCCTTCGTGGCCCGAGCTCGCCGTGACACGCAGCCAAGGCGCAGCCGCGCGGACGAACGCCGCCGTCCGCCGCACGTATTCGCGCGCGCCGCTGTTGCCGTCGGGCCAATAGCCGCGCTTCCTCGGCGCCTGCAGCTCGTTGATGAGGTCGAGGCCGTAGATGACGTCGCGGTGCGAGGCCAAGAGGCCCAAGAGCGGCGCCAAGACGCGCTCTTCGTAGGCCGCCGCTTCGCCGTGCCCGCCACGAAAGAGGTGTCCGTAGAGCACGCGCAAGGGGCCCGCCTCGGCCGGCGCGTGGTTGCCGTCGAGCGCCGTGAGGTACACCGACAGCTTCAGGCGACGCGCATGGCGGAGCGTGATCGCTAGGTTTTGAAGGAACAGGCTGTCGATGCCGACAATGGTCGGCGCGTGGTCGCCGAGGGTGATGCCTTCGAGTCCCTCGAAGAGCCAGAGCCGAACGACGCTGCCGCCGGCGGCGCCGATGCCGGCGAAGGTGGCGGCGACGTACGCTTCATCGAAGTGCTGCGTGAGATCGGAGCCGTAGTGGCTCCTGAACCAGGCTTCGTTGTAGCCCAGGACAAATGGAGCGCCGCCGTCGGCCGCTGCGCGACTCGCTGCTGGGCTCTCGAGCGGCGCGGGGGCCATCGCCGCCGGTGCGGTCGGTGGCCAAACGCCTGCGTGCGCCGGAGTGGGGGCTTCGCGCGCGCAGGCAGCGGCCGCCAGCGCCGTCATCGCGACGATGCGCGGCGTCGCCGCGTGTCGGCGGGCGTCGCGGCTCACGGCGCCGTCGCACCGGCGGGGATGAGAGCGCGCGCCTCTTCTGAACGCGCGATGGGCAGGAGCCGCGCCAACGCCACCTCTGCGTCGTGCGACGAGAGCCCCTTCGAGGCGGCCTCCTCGGCCGCGAGCGAGCCCAGCGCCAGGCCGAAGAACAGATCCTTCGAACGGCCCGCGTCGGCGACGAGAACCTGCCAATCGTGCGGAGATGCGTCGACGGCGTAAGCCAAGAGCAGGTCTTGGAGGACATCGACGGCGATGGCCACAGCACGAAAGGCCTCACCGAGGAGGAGCAAACGCGTCGCGCGCCCGACGGCCCGGAGGACCGCGTCGGTGCGCTGCGCCCGCAGGCTGCGGACCACGAGGCGCCGGCCGAACTCCGTCGACGCGAGGCCGAGCGATTCGCGCGACCACTTGAAGTCCGGCGCCCCTCGCGTGAGGGTCGCGAGGTCGGTGAGCGGCGACGACCGCAACATCTGCTCCAGGAGCTCGAGCCAGCGCTCCTTGTCGACGTGTCCGCCGTGCTCAGGCAGCGCCGCGAGCTCGCGCTCGAAGGTCTCGCTCGTGACGCGCCGCACCGACGGCCAGGCGAGCAGACGCTCCGGCGGCTTCGTGCCGAGAAACACGCGCGAGCCAGCCCAGAAGGAGACGCGCACGTCCTTCCGGTGCAGCTCAAAGAGCCGCGACAGGTAGGTGTGGCGCGAGAGCGCCGCGAGGACGTCTTTGGGGGGCGCCACGAGCGCGAGCGCCGCAGCCATCATCTCGAGGAGCCGCTCCGCGGGGCGCCTCGGATAGAGCGTGGTGAGCTCGGGGCTCGCGGCGGCGAGCCAATCGTGAACGCAGCCGAAGAGGCTCCAATCACCGGCCGACGCCTCCGGGAGCAGGTCGATGGGCACGAGCGAGCGCGCCACCTGGACTCGGCCGAGGTCGGTTCTCGATCGCAGGTCGGCGTCGACGGCGTCAGCCTGCAAAAAGAGCCGCGCGATGGCGTCGCCGCCGAGAGGACGGCCGGGACGAACGACGCCGCCGAGAACCAACGGAGAGACGATGTCGCGGTAGACGCGCGCGGCGACCGGCGCGCTCACTCGTCCTCGGCCGCGCCTGCGCGCTCGGGGAGCGCCGGCGGCGCGCTCGCGACCGGCTTGGTGCCGCGGAGCGGCAGCGCCCCGATGGGATCGATGGCGAGCTCAATGGCCGAGAGCTCGAGGGTGCGGGCGACGGCGTTGGCCGTCAGCGGCTCGAAGCCAGCCCCGTCGAGGAGCGTATCTTCAAGCGGTCCGAAGGCTTCGATGGGCACACCCAACGCGTTGCCGTCGCCAGTGAGCAAGACGCGGGTGCCCGGCGGCACGCCCATGGCGCGGACAAGCACTTCGGGCGCGACCTGCGGGACAACGTCGAACCCCGCGGCGACGAAGAGGTTCGGGTGAAGCTCCGAGAAGAAGGTACCGACGGGAATGTTCTCCACGCCGCCCTCGGTGTGAAGGAACGCGCCCTTGTTCGTGTGCGCGATGCGCGTCGCCGCGACGACGCTTCGCGGCAGCGCGTAGGCCACGCGCCGCAAGAGCGCCATGTCGGCGGGCGCGACCCAGGTCACCGTGACGCGCCGCCAGGGCGCCAGCGAGGGCAACACACGCAGCGGAACCCGGACCACGTCGGGCGTCGTGCTGCGCTCCGCCATTTGAGCGAGCGCGCCGTCGTTCGCGTCGCGCAGCGTGATGCGCGCGAAGGCGCGGAGGTCGCCCATGACGGGGACGCGCGGAAGGGCCCACGGCTCTTCGCCGCGGCCCCGCATCAAGACGAGCCCCCCGGCGTCGAAGACGGGGCAGGCGCGAAGCTCGATGGGATGGCGAAAGCCCGCTTCCACAAAGACGCCCGGCGCCGCGGGCAGGAACGTGGACAGGCCCGGCGTGTGACCGAGCAAGGGCAACATGCGCGGCGGCAGGTCTGGCACGCGCACGACGATGCGGCGGGTGGGGCCATCATCAAACGCCGACGCCGGGGGCCACTCGCAGGCGGCGACCTCGCCTTCGACACGTGAACGGACCAAGTAGTGGATGAGCGCGGCGCTCAAGCCGTGCTCGGCGACGATGATGCGGAGGCCCGGTTGTGCGAGCGAGGGGGGATCGCGTTCGAGATGGAGCCGCATGAGCAGCGCCTTGAGATCGAGATCGCGCTCGACCTCGTACTCCTGCGTGAAACGGTCGTGGTAGAGGACGAGCGGCATGTTCGACGCCATGAGCTCGTGCGCGTCGTAGCCAAAGGGCGCGGCCGCGTCGCGGTACTGGACGAAGTGGCGACTCGTGCCGGTGAACGCGAAGCCTTGGACCAAGCGAGCCGCCTCGGCGACGCGATCCATGCGGTCGCTCGATTCGGCGGCCATCTCGAGGACGATCTCGCGGGTGCCGAGCTTCGAGCGAACAACGCGCAGCGCGACCGACGGGAGGATCGCCTCCAGCGACTGTTCGCGCGTGTAGATGGCCAGGAGCGCGACGAGTCGGTCCACCGTCGGCAGGAGCACGAGACCTTTGGTGCCGAGCGCCACGCCGCGCGCGTCCACGCCGAGGCCCGGCGCGCGGAGGCGAGTCTGGTGAAGCGCGATGCGCTCGAGCACGGAGACGGAGCCTACCACACGGCGCCAAGGCGAATGCGGCGCCACATCGCCGCGAGCTCTCCCGGCGTCGTGATTCAGTCTCGCGCGAGCACGCGAACGGCGCCCAAGATGGCTGCCGCGACGGTCTCCGTTCGCAAGACGAAGGGACCAATCGCGCGCCTTTGGAAGCCGTGTTGCTCGAAGAGCTGGAGCTCGCCCTCGTCGAGGCCGCCTTCGGGCCCGGCGGCGAGGGCGATGCCGCTGTCGGGCGCGCCCTCTGACAGGATGCGCGAGAGGTCGCCGCCGAGGCGGCGCGGGGCGGCCGGATCGAGCACGAAGCGCGCGCTGCCCTCGGTCAAGGCCTCGAGCGCGTCGCCGAGGCCCCCGTGCAACTCGACGCGCGGTGCGTCGCCGCGGGTCGCTTGGCGAGCCGCCTCGATGGCGATCCGCCGCCACCGGTCGAGGCGCGCCTTGCTGCGGGCGTCATCGGGCTTCGCGACGCTGCGCGCGGTGACGACGAAGCGAACTTCGCTCGCGCCAAGTTCCGCCGCGTCTCGCACGATGGCGTCGCACTTATCGCCCTTGGCGAGGCCCTGCACGAGCACCAGCGGCACTCGCCCTCGGACGGCGGCGGGCCGAAGCGCGCCCACCACGAGCCAGGCCTCTCGCCCGTCGGCTGCGAGCGTGGCGTCGGCCTCGACGGCGCGCGCAGGATCGAAGACCGTGAACACGGCCTCCGGTCTCGTCCGGTGCACGTCCTTGACGTAGCGCAGCAGCTCCGGCGTCGGTCGCGAACGCCCCTCGGCGAGGCCGACGACGGGGACGCGCAGGGTCATTTCTTTCGAAACGCGAGGGCCGTCCACTCGCCCTTGACCGGGCCCTCTTCGAGCGTGAGCGACGGGAACGCCGCGCGCACACGGTCGGCTTGCGGAACGAGGATGCCCGACAAGACGAGCAGACCACCGCTCGCCGTCACGCGCAGCAGCGCCGGCGCGAGGCGAATGAGCACGTCGGCTTCGATGTTGGCGACGACCACGGGGTAAAGTTCATGAATGGCTTCGACGGACGTCGTGTCGGCGGTGAGCTTGTCGGAGAGGCCGTTGCGCTCAGCGTTCTCTTTCGCCACGGGGATCACGTCGGGATCGTTGTCGATGGCCCTCGCGCTCTTGGCGCCAAAGACGAGCCCCACGATGGCGAGGATTCCGCTACCGCACCCGACGTCGAGGAGCGGGTGGCCGGAGACCTCGGCGCGCCGCTTGGCGAGGATCGTGGCCACGAGCGACGTCGTCTCGTGAAGGCCGGTGCCGAAGGCGCGGCCCGGCTCGAGCTCAAGGACGTGCGGGACGTGCGGACCCTCGTAAGCCTCCCACGGCGGCCTGACCACCACGTCGTCACACAGCGCGAACGGCTTGAAGTGCTTCTTCCACTCGTCGCGCCACTCGTCGCCAACGATCTCCTCGATGCGTGGGTTCAGCGACTCGTCGATGGCGGCCAACGCGAGGTCGGCGGCCGCGCGGTCGCCGAAGCTTGCGACGAGCGTCGTCGTGTCCGCCGCGGCGCCCTTGACGAGCGTCGAAGCGTCGCGCTCTTCGACGCCGAGCGCACCGAGCTCGAAGAGCAGCGCGCTCGCCTCGTCGGCGGCGGCGGCGTCGACGTCGATGTGAAGGAAGGGGAAGACGGGGCGGGCGCTCGGGCCGGTCATGGGTTACTCGCGGATGGTGACGCTCACGACAGCGTCGCGGGAGGGAGGCGAGGGCGCGCCGAACGGCGACTTTTTGAAGACGCCCGCGAGAGCGAGCCCGCCGAAGAGAGCGCCGATGGCCAAGACGCCGCCGCCGATGGCGACCGGGAGGACCCACCCCTTGCTGGCCTCGGGGACGACGACGCGCAGCGGACCCGTCTCGTCGCCGCGTGTCGCCACCGGTTTGCCTTCGGCGTCGAGGGCCGTGACGAAGTAGTCGAGCGACGGCGGCTGCACGGCGGGGCCCGGGACGAGCGCCCGCGCGGTCTTGCCGCGGAGCTCGGCCGTGAGCTCTTGAAAGCCTCCCGTGGCGCCGGTCCGGTAGTAGACGCGGACCTCCTTGACGCGTTCGCCGTCGTCTTCGATGCGAATGGTCACTGGCAAGAGCGTGCCCGCCTCGACCTCGGAGCGCGGCGTGTGGTGCAAGCTGATGGGCGTTGGCGTCGGCGCGTCGGTTGGGAGGCCGGGCCGGCCCTCCGCTTCCCATGCCGCGCGAACGGCGGTGAAGACGTCACGAAAGCGCGGCGACTCCTTCTTGGGGAGCGCGTAGGTGGGGTCGACGACCAGGAGGCCGCGAATGGCGCTCTCCGCCTCGTCTTTGCGGCCGAGGGTGATGTAGTTGAACGCGAGCAGGCGATGGATCTCAATCTGCGTGTCGCGGTCGTTGCCGGGTCGCACCAACGCGCCCGACAGCACCTGAATCGACTCTTCGTACTTCTGATCGTCGAAGAGCGTGCGTCCGCGAGTGACCAGATCGCCCGAGGCTGCGGGGGCGGCCGCAGCGCCCGCCTTCTGCGGCGCCGCCAAGGCGACGTTCGGCAGA
Organism: Myxococcales bacterium; assembly: GCA_016703425.1. NCBI lineage: Bacteria > Pseudomonadati > Myxococcota > Myxococcia > Myxococcales > Myxococcales bacterium. The sequence goes on along the minus strand of JADJCA010000007.1, from coordinate 52,217 downwards.
AGGAGGCCCGGCGACGTGCCCACGAGGACCGCGAAGGTGATGACGCGAAGGGAGCGCACGAAGGAGCCGGAGCTTATCACGACAGGTGCGTCACGTCGTCGTAGCGGACGAGCCGGAGGCCCCCGCCTTCGCGGCGCTCAAGCACGGTGATCGAGGCGTTTTGCGGCCGAAAGCTGCGCGCCGTCTCGAGCGTTCCGTGAATCAACTGCGCGAGCAGCAGGGACGAAATGGCGCCGTGGGAGACGACGACGACGCTCGCGCCTTCCACCGACTCCTGGGTCAGCGTCGCGGCCACCGGTTCAACGCGCGCCCAGGCGTCGGCGAGCGACTCGCCGCCCGGTGGCCGTACCAACGACGCCGCCACGCCGCGGTCTCTTGCTTCGGCGTCGAGCCTTCGGCGCAGCTCGGCCAAGGGCTGCCCCTCCCAGTCGCCGAAACAACGTTCGCGCAGCGCCGGAAAGACGCGGAGCGGGAGCGAGCCGCTGCGAGCCACGGCCGATGCCGTCGCGTGGCTGCGCGAAAGATCGCTGCTCCAAACCGACGTGGCACCGGCGGTGCCGAGCGCCTCCGCCACGCGTTCGGCTTGCCTCGTGCCCGTCTCGTCGAGCGGGATGTCGGTGTGACCCTGCGCGCGGCCCTCGGCGTTCCAGGAGGTCTGGCCGTGGCGAACGAGGTAGATGCGCGACGGAGCTCGGCTCAACCCAAGAGGTCCCGGAACTGGAGCGGCATCGCCACGTTCTTCACGGAGGCCGACTGCACGTCGCCGAAGGCGAACTCGCCGCCAGGCTTCGCTGCGTCGCCGAGCCGCGCGACGGCGTCGTTCATGACCAGGATCTGATCGCGCTTCGCGCAGCCTTGGAGCCGCGCGGTGTTGTTCATCCCGCTGGAGAAGCCCGTGAAGTTGGCGTTGGGACCAAAGGCGCCGACGAAGAGCGGCGCGAGGTTCACGCCCGTCGACACCGCCACGCCTTGCTCCTTGAGGTGCGCGAAGGCGGGGCGATCGGGGAGCTTCTGCGTCATGGCGCGGATGTCTTTGGCGCAGCGAAGCGCCGCCGCCAACCGCTCCTCAGGGGTCGCGTCATAGAACGGCGGCCCAAAGAGCGCGAGCACGCAGTCGCCGATCATCTTGTCGAAGACGCCGCCGTGGGCCCACACCAGCTCGACGGCGTCGCGGCTCCAGACCTCGACGAGCTCAGCCACCGCGGCCGGGGTCTTGAGCGTCTCTTCCGACAGCTTCGTGAAGCCCGCGATGTCGACGTAGAGAATGGCGACCTCGGCCTCCCGCGGCGAGAGGTAGCGCTGCTCGTAGTCGTCGGTGCCGATGAGGCGGGAGACGTCGTCAGGACGGAAGGCGGCGGCGAGGCGTCGCCACTCCTTGTTGAAGTCGACGACGCGCTGACGGATGAAGCCGGCGAAGCCACCAAGGATCTCGCGATCGTAGGTGTTGAAGGCCCCGCGTCCCGACGCGACGACCACCTTGCCCACGATGACGCTCTTCGTCACGCCGTTGATGAGGACCTCTTCTTGGGCGTCCTTCATGCCGAAGCGAGCGAGGATGTCGCGGTTGCCTTCGCGCAAGAAGCTGAGGCCCAGGCGCCGCAGCTCGTGCACGTCGCCGCGCGCCGTCGTCTCGTCCATCGTGTCGAGGATGCGCTTGTCGCCTTCGTAGACCTGAACGTGAAGCATCGAGCTCGCCTGCTCCTCGGCCAAGAACACGAGGAGCGTGCGGTCGAGCGGCGTGGCTCGGTGGAGGATCGATATGGCGAGCGCAAGCCCCTCTCCGAGCACGCGGTGCCGGAGCGCCTGCGCGAGATCCATCATGATGTTGTGCCGCTCGCGCGCCGCGCGGATCGTGTAGAGAAAATTGTCGAGGACCTCGGCGAGCGCGTTGAGCAGGCCGAAGGCGTGGTCCAGGTCGCTGGCGATGGGGCTGCCTTTCGCGAAGACGAAGCCGGCGGAGCCGAACCATGTGCCGGCGACGTCGAGGTGTTGCGCGACGACGACCTGCGTGTCGCTGTCACCATGGGCGCGCTCGCGCCGCTCTTCGCGCGTTCGAGCGAAGACCTCGGCGCGCTCTGGAATCACGAGCCCCACGGGCCACTCGAAGACGTGAGGCTCCAGGTCTTCGCCGTAGCTCTCCACGAAGGCACCGACGGCGCCGGCCTTCGCGCAGACCGCGGGCAACATGCGCGACAGAACCTCGCCGAGGCTCTCGCGCCGCGTCATGCCCTCTTCGATGGCGACGTCGATGGCTTCGCGAAGCTCGAGAAGAAGGACGAGCTTCCGCGTCTCGGTCGGCAGCACAGAGGTGGCTTCGTAGGTCCGGACGGGCATCGGCCGATGATGCCAGAAATCGAGGGTCTTTGCCGGTTCGCGCTGCCCCGCGTAGGGCGGTCGCTCCGCAATCTACCGGCCTGCCTTCCCAAGGGCGCGCGCCACGGAGAAAAGCGCGATGCCGCACGCGACCGACGCGTTGAGCGAGTCGAGCGTCCGCTGCATGGGAATGCGAACACCCTTCGCGCGCCGAAGGACCGATGGCGACAGCCCCGGCCCCTCAGCGCCGATGAGCAGCGCCACGCGCCGCGCCCCGGCGAGCTCGTCGATGTCCGAGGCCCCGTCGGCCGACAGCGCCAAAAGCTCGAAGCCGCGTTCGGCGAAGGCATCGAGGAGCGCGTCTTCTGACGCCGCCCGGGCGAAGGGAACGACGAGGCTCCCGCCCACGGACACGCGCACGGCCTTGCGGTAGAGCGGATCGCAGGTGACGGGGTCGAGGAGCACGGCTCTCGCGCCGAAGGCGGCGGCGCTGCGAAAGATGCCGCCGACGTTGTCGTGGTTGACGACGCCGAGGAGTCCAACGGCCAGGGCGTTTTCACCGCCGTCGACCGGCAGCGCGTCGGCGACGGTCGCGACTCTGCGGTCGGCCAACGCCAAGACGCCTCGGTGGATGGGGAACCCCACGAGGCCGTCCATCAGCGATTGGGGCGCGACGTAGACGGGGACGTCGTCGGGGAGTCGCGCGAGCGCGTCCTCGAGCTTCTCGGCGCGTCGCTCCTCCAAGAACAGCGAGCGAACTCGGAAGCGGCTCGCAGGCGAGAGGAGCATGCGGACGACGACCTCCCCTTCCACGATGAATTGGTCGTGGTCGGCGCGGAGATCGCGGTCGCGGATTCCCGCGTAGCCCGAGACGCGCGGGTCGTCGGCGCGGGCGATGGGCACGAGCGGCACGCGCCGCAGCATAGCCGAGCGCGTCCCGCTCCGAGCAAGGCGTGGTACCAATGCCGTCATGGCCTCGCGCAGACCCGCAGCGAAGGTGGCTGCCCGGCGCCCCGCCGTCGCCGCGCCGACCTCGGGCCCGCTGCGCAGCGTCCGCGTTCGAATGCTCGCCGACGCGGAGCACTACACCCACCTCGTCACCGAGCTCGTCGCGAAGGCTGAACACTCGCTTTGGATCGCGACGGCCAACGTCAAAGAGATGCGCGTCGAAGCCCCCGTCGGGACCCGTGCGCGCGCCCGCGGAAGCTACGTCTCCATGCTCGACACCCTCGCGGGGCTCGTTCGGCGTGGCGTAGAGCTTCGGTTCCTGCACGGCGCGCCGCCGTCGAGGCCCTTTCGCGCGGAGCTCGCGCGGCAATCGACGCTCCTTCGCAGGAAGAGCGACTGGATGCGCATGTGCCCGCGCGTCCACCTGAAGCTCGTGGCCATCGACGGGCGACACCTCTACTTGGGCAGCGCGAACTTCACGGGCGCCGGCCTGGGCGCAAAAGGTGACGGCCGTCGCAACTTCGAGATGGGCATCGTCACCGACGATGACGTACTGCTCGATCGCGCGCAGGCGCGGTTTGACGCCATTTGGAGCGGCCGCGAGTGCAAAGGGTGCCGCCTCCGCGGCGTCTGTCCCAGGCCCATCGATACGCTCGGCAGGCAGGGAAAGTAGCCGCGAGCGACGCGCCCTATTCGTCCAGGAGCATGTCGTCGCCGTCGGTCTCGCTTGCGCCCGCGTCGTCGTCCTCGTCGGCCGTGGGAACGGCGCCCATGGGAATGCGCACGCGCTCCGCATGCACCCGGTCGCCAAGCTCGACGCGCCAGAACGAAGGCCCGTCGCCGCTCAAGCACCCGAGCGTGAGGGAAGGGGAGGCGAGGATGCGGAAGTTCGACTTCGCCGGCATGCGCTCCTCGCTGATGTGACGGTGGCCATGCATCACGAGCGTGACGCCGCACGCGTCGAAGACCTCTGCGGCCTCCTTCGCGTCGTCGAGGCGCATGCCGAGCTCGAGCGGTGAGCGGCGTCCCACGCCCATGGGCAGCGAGACGACGTGGTGATGAATGGCCACCAGTCGATGCCTCGCTCGTCGCCAAGCGTCGGTCTTGGCGAGTTCGCGGAGGAAGCCGAGCTGCGTCGGGCCCACGGCCCCGTTGTGTCGAAAGAAGCGCCGCTGCGGCCTCGCGCACGAGTCGAGGCCCACGAGGACGGCGTCCCCTTCGGGAATGTGACGCACCCAGGCGCCGCTCGTCGACACGTCTAGGCGGAGGCCCTCGGCGAACTCGTTCCAGCGCGCCCGCTTCGATGCGTGCGTCGGTTTCGGGCGCGCCGTGCCGGAAAAGGGCATGAGGTAGAGATCGTGGTTCCCGGGGATCGCGGCGAAGCGACCCGCCTCGAGGAAGCGTCGAAAGACCGCCTCCACGAGCTCGTAGCCGTCGCCGTCTTCCGTGAGATCGCCCGTGGCGAGGACCATGTCGACGTCGGATTGGTCGACCAAGGTCGCTGCGCGAATAAGCCTCAGGTTGGTGTTGGTGGGCGTCGCCTCGAGGAGAACGTCGAGGGCTCCCGGCGTTGGTAGCGCCGCGGCGAGAGTCACCGCGCGGCGCCCTTCCAGTCGGCAGGCGCGCGCCGCGGCTCGCTCGACAGGGTCGATGGAGGCGCCGGCGCCCTCGGCCCGCTCTGTTGGGATCGGGTGGGCGTAGCCTTCTGGGTCGACGAGGGCGAGGCGGCCGGGGCGCGCGCCGCGGGCGTGGAGCACGCGCCAACCCGCCTCAGACCAGACGGTCTCCCATCGGGCGTCGCTGACGTCGGCCTGCCGCGCGCTCCGTCTTCGTCGCCCGAGCCGATCGTGCACCGTGTCGCCAAACGTCGAAACGTGAAAGTCCGAGACGTGGGCGAACGTGAAGGGGCGAGCCATAGGCTAGGAGTCTGCGAGCCTGCGAGTCTGGGAGGAGAGGCCTGATAAAGGTACTCTCGTTCGTCGAAAGTGGCGACGCTCGCTTCGTCCCCCGACCAGGTTCCCCCGCCATGTTCAGCTCGCTCGAGCCCATCGACCGCTACCAGCCGCTTGAGGTCCTCGGCACCGGCGGCTTCGGAAGCGTCTATCGAGCGCGTCACATGCATACCGGCGAGATCGTGGCGCTCAAGGTCTTGCACACGCCGGCCGGCGCGCTGACGGAGCGCACCTTGCGCGAGGCGCGCGCCCTCGCGGGCTTCGTTCACCCGAACGTCGTGCGGGTCCTCGACTGCGGCCTCGGGCCTGGCGGCCAGGTCTTCGTCGCCATGGAGCTCGCGGCCGGCGCGCCGCTCGGCCACCTGATGGGGCCCCCGATGCCGCCGGCGCGCGCCGTGAACATCGCGCAGCAGGTCCTCGCGGGCCTCGCGGCGGTGCATGCGCGCGGCATCGTGCATCGCGACATCAAGCCCTCGAACATCGTCGTGGACGCGTGGTCGACCAACGCCCATGAGCCGGGGCGGCCCACCGATCGGGCACGGCTCATCGACTTCGGCATCAGCCGCGCGACCGACGCGACGCTGGCGTCTTCGGATCACGCGGACCGAACGCGCACCGGCATGGCGCTCGGCACGCCCGGCTACATGGCGCCCGAGCAGCTCGGCGCGGCCCACGAGGCCGACGGGCGGGCCGACCTCTACTCCGTCGCCGTCGTGCTGTATCAGATGCTCAGCGGGGCGATGCCGCACGCCGCGCGCACCTACGAGGACTACGTGGTGTCAGTCAGAACGAGCGCCCCGCCCTCGCTCCGCACCGTGGCGCCGCACCTCTGGCCGTCGCTCGAGGCGGTCATCATGCACGGGCTCGCGACGGAGCCGTCGCGGCGTTTCGCCAGCGCCGACGAGTTCAGCCGCGCGCTCACCCACGCGATGGAGGACCCGGCGGCGCTCTCCTTCGCACCCACGGGACGCTCGCTTCCGCACGCCGCAGGGGCCCACGCGAGCGCTCCGCCCACGGGCCACGCGGCTTTCGGCGCGCCTTCGCATGCCGCCCCTTCGACGTGGGGGCCCACGCCGGCGCCGATGGTTCAAAGCGTACGCCGATCGCCCTCGGCCGTTTCCGCGCGCCTCGTCGCGAGCGTGGCGTTGGGCATCGGCTTGGTGCTGGCTCTCGGCGGAGGCCTCGTCGCCGTGTTCTTCTTTGGCGGACCGCGGAGCGCGGCAGCGCCCGAGGCCGCCGTCCCGGCAGCGCCCTCATCAGTGGCTCCGCCAACGCTGCAGGTGTCGCCGGCGTCGACGGTGGCGGCGGTCCCGACGGCGCCCGCGGCGGGGCGCGTCCAGGGGCCACGCGTGAGTCCCGTCGCGGCGCCCGCGCCGACGCCGACGCCGAGCGCAAAGGAAGCGTTGAGCGCGCCCCACGGGACAGCGCCGTGCGGGCACCCCGGCGCGTTGCCCCTGGCCATCGCGTCCTCGCCGGGGGTGAAGGTTGGTGCAGCAAAGATCATCGGCCAAGCCGACCTCCGTTGGACCGAAGACGTCGCGCGCGCCGCGGCGCCCCGACTCGGCGCGTGCCGCCCGGGGTGCGGCCAGGAGCTTGTCGTCGTGAACCTCTTTCTTCAGCCGACGGGCAAGATCTCTCTCGCGGCGCCTTCGGCGGACAACGCCGGGGATGCGGCGGTGGCCCGCTGCGTGGGCGAACGTCTCCGAGCCTCGGCGCCCACCCACGACCCAAACTTCCCGGCAAGCGCCACCGGCGCGCCCCATGGAATCGTTGCCTTTCCCGTGCTCCTCGAGCCGAAGTAGCCAACGCTGTCTCCGTCGAGAGACGAAAAAGGCCGCGCATCGAGACCCGACGGAGGCCTGGGCATCGAAAAAAGACGGTGTACGTGAAGGTCGCTTCCGGAACTGCACCCATGAAAAAACACGCCCCGACCCTCCTTCGCGCCCTCGCCACGTTCGCCGCCACGGGCCTCTTCATGGCGGCCTGCGGCTCCGAGGGTCGCGACCCGCTCGCTGCCAACGGTGCCGACGGCGGAGCCAACGCATCGATTTGCGGGTCGTGCACGCCGGCGGGCTACTCCGTTTGCGACGCGAGCGGCCAACCGCGAACGGAGACGTGCATGGAGGGGACGGTCTGCGTCCCCAACAAGGGCTGCCTCGCGTGCGCTCCCGGCGGCACGGTCTGCGTGGGCAACGACATTCACGCGTGCACCAACGACGGCAAGCCCGGCGACAAGACCTCGAGCTGCGATCCGTCAAAGGGCCAAGTCTGCCAGGGCGGCCTTTGCACCGACGCGTGCACCGCGGCCGCCCAGATGCAGTCCAACCTCGGGTGTGAGTTCTGGGCCGTCGACCTCGACATCACCGACATCACCACGGCGGCCATGTCGCCTTGGGGCGTGGTGCTCTCGAGCGCCAGCGAGATCCCCGCCGAGGTCACCATCGAACAGAACGACGCGCCCTACGGTGCGCCCCCGAACCCGCGCATCCTGCTCAAGACGACGCTTCAGCCGGGCCAGCTCATCACGCACAAGTTGCCGCCGCGCGCCGTCGACTGCGGCAAGGGCGAGGACGATCACAACGCGCCGGGCACGTGCCTGTCGTCGAACGCCTTCCGCATCACAGCGTCGGCGCCCATCGTCGCCTACCAATTCAACAACTTCGTGCACCACTTCGCCACCGACGCGTCGTTGCTCCTGCCGACGTCGGTGCTCGGGACGAAGTATCGCAACATCGGCTGGGGCGCCGGCACGCCCTACGCGAACCCCATCGCGTGGACGACGCGCTCCTATGTCACCGTCATCGGCACGAAGCCCGGCACGACGGTCACCGTGAACCCGTCGTGGCGCATCAAGGGCAACGGTCCCATCAAGACCACAAACAAGGGCGAGCCGATTCAGGTCACCCTTGGGCCCTTCGATGTCTTGAACCTCGAGAGCGACGACGCGAAGCCGGAGGAGTGCTTCAACAAGAAGGTCGGCGATCGCTGCACCGACCTCACGAGCACCGTCATTCAATCGAGCGCGCCGGTCGCTGTCTTCAGCGGCGTCGAGAGCTCTGGCGTCGGCCTGCCGGAAGGGGCGCCCGAGCCGCCGAGCTGGAAGAACCTGAGCGAAGGCCAGAGCAAGGGTTGCTGCAAGCAACACCTCGAAGAGCAACTCCCCCCGCTCGAGGCCGTCGGTCGCAAGTTCGTCATTACGCGGAGCCCCATCCGCTCCGACTCGGACTACACCAACTGGGTCGAGCCCGACGTGCTTCGCTTCGTCGGCGCCGCGGTGCCCTCCAACGTTCGCACCAACCTCCCCAAGCCCTACGACTACTTCACCATCTTGCCGGGACAGATCGTGGAGACCTGGACCGACAAGGACGTCATCGTCGACGCCACCGAGCCGATCTTGGTGGGGCAGTTCCTCATCGCGCAGGACTACGTGGAGCCAAACCCGAAGGGCGATCCGTCGTTCACGATCTTCCCGCCCGTCGAGCAGGCTCGGAACGAATACCTCTTCCTGTCGCCCGGCGACTGGAAGGAAAACTGGATCGTCGTCTCGACGGAGGCGAAGACCAACATCACCATCGACGGGCAGCCGCTAGCCAACTGCACCGTGGCCCCGGCCGGCGACCTCGACGGCAAGACCTACGAGGCGCGGCGCTGCAAGGTGGCCGGCGGCGTGCATCGCATGAGCGGCACCGGGCCCTTCGGCATCATGGCTTACGGCTACGACGACGCCGACGTCTACGCGTTCCCCGGCGGCGCCTTCGTGAAGAAGATCTACGAGCCCCCGCCGATCAAGTGAGGCGTGCCGCGCGATTGCGCCGGATTCGCAGCGTGACGGTGGCGCCGCTCCTGGCCACCGGCATCGACTCCAGCGTCGTTCCTTCGCACGGCCCCGACACGCAACGCCCATCGGTCAGCTCGTAGAGCGCTCCGTGCGAGTCGCACAAGAGGTGCGCCTTGTCTTCGCTCATGACGCCGAGTGAAGTGCCCCCGCGGGCGTCCAACGGGATCGCTTGGTGCCGACACTGGTTGGCGTAGGCCCGGTAGCCTTGGCGGGTCTTGCCGACGAGGACCGTCTGGTAGGGCGCGCCGGAAGCGGACACGAGCGGCCGCGGCAGGTCGAGCCTGACAAAGAGCCCTTGGTCGAGTCGCGCTTCGTCGTCGGCGCCGACGAGGAGGACGACGACGTCGTCGCTCTCCGAGAGCTCGCTCATGGGATGGGACGGCGTGCCGCCGGATCGTAGTAGACGCGTGCCGCCGGTTGGGACACGAGCCGCTTTCTGCGCTCCGCGACGTCCACGGGGATCGGCTCGCCGTCGCGGAGGACGAGCGCCGTCAGCGCGCGACCGTAGACGCACCCGGTGTCGAGACCGGTGGCGTTCGGGTGCAGCTGCAACCCTTCCACGGCGTTGTGACCGAAGACGACGTGCGGCGGTCCTTCGTAGACGCTGCCCCAAAGGACGCGACCGTCGGCCTTGGTGTCGACGAGGCGCAGGTGAATCAAGTGGTCGGGCTTCTGCTTTTCGATGGGCGTGCCGGGCACCACGCCGGCGTGCACCACGCGGGCACCGTGCTCCGGCAGATCGACGAAGAAGGGCGACGTCTCGAGGAGCGTCCAGTCGATGGGGCGCATGTCTCGGGCGACGGCGAGGTGCGTCTCCGCCAGCGAGCTTCGTCCGTCGCCGACGTGCCAGTCGAGGAGCTTTTGTTCGTGGTTGCCGCGCACGATGATGGCGCCGGTGCGTCGGGCTACGTCGAGCACGCCGATGGAGTCGGGGCCGCGTGCCACGAGATCGCCCACGAAGACCAGCTTGTCGCCGGTACCGAAGCTGACGCGAGCGAGGAGTGCTTCAAGCTCCGCGCTGCAGCCGTGGACGTCGCCCACGATGATCGTTCGTCCGCTCATCAGACCTTCGCGCGCTTGGGGATCACCACGATGCCGCCGTCGACGACGAAGCGCTTCTTGTCCTCTTCGAGGTTGAAGCCGATCTCCATCCCCGCGGGGATCACCACGTCCTTGTCGACGATGGCGCGCCGGATGCGCGCCCGCCGGCCCACGACGACGTTCTCGAAGAGCACCGACTCTTCAACCTCGCTGAAGGAGTTGATGCGGCAGCCGACGCTCAAGACGCTCTTGTGGATGCGCCCGCCGGAGATGATCGAGCCGTGCGAGACCATGCTGTCGGTGGCGATGCCGACGCGCGCCTGCGCTTCGTCGCGGAAGACGAACTTCGCCGGCGGGTCGTTGGTCACACCGGTGCGAATGGGCCACCGCTGGTTGTACAGGTTGAACTGCGGATGGATCTCGATGAGGTCCATCTGCGCACGCCAGTAGGCCTCGATGGTCCCGATGTCCCGCCAATAGCCAGTGTTGTAGGCGTCTTCGCCGGGAACGCGGTTGGTGGCGAAGTCGTAGGCGAAGACCGGCCTCCCCGACGCGACCATGTTCGGCAAGATGTCGTTGCCGAAGTCGTGTTTGCCGTCCTCCTTCTTGGCGTCGGCCTCGATCTCGCGGAGGAGGCCCTCGGTGCGAAAGATGTAGTTGCCCATGGAGGCGAGGCACATCTCCGCGTTGCCCGGCATCGTCGGCGGAGCCGCGACCTTCTCGTGAAAGGCGAGGATCTTCCCCTCCGCGTTCACCTCGACGACGCCGAACGACGACGCCTGAGCCTTGGGGATCGGGATCACAGCGACGGTGGCTTCGGCGACCTTCTTCGCGTGGTACGCGAGCATCTGGCGCACATCCATCTTGTAGACGTGGTCGCCGCCGAAGATGCACACGTGCTCCGGCTTGGCGTCGTGGATGACGTGCTCGCATTGGTACACGGCGTCGGCGGAGCCGCGGTACCAGGTCTTGCCGGTGCGCTGCTGCGCGGGGATCGCCTCGATGTAGTGATCGAGGATCGGCGAGAGGTGCCACACGCGCGCGATGTGCTCCTCCATCGACGCGCTCTTGTATTGCGTGAGTACCTTGATGCGGAAGAGCCCCGAGTTGACGAAGTTCGACAGCACGATGTCGATGATGCGGTAGCGGCCCCCGAACGGCACGGCGGGCTTGGCGCGCTCCGCCGTGAGCGGGTGAAGCCGCTTGCCTTCACCACCGGCGAGGATCATCACGAGGACGAGGCTCGGGTCGACGGGCGCGAGCGGGAGATCCATAAGGGCGAGTCTATCCTCGGACTTCGGTCCGCTGAACGTGAACTTCTCGTCACGCGTCGGCCCGGCTTCGAGGGCCTCGGCTGCCGCGACGTTGACCTGCCGGTCTGCCGCACGCATCCTGGGATGCCATGATGCGCGAGGCCAGGGTGCGCGACGTCGGTGCGGTCATTTTGGCCGCTGGGCTTGGCGAGCGGATGGGAGGGCCAAAGGTCCGCCTCCTGACGCCAGAAGGTCCGCTTCTCCTTCGTCATGTCACCCGGCTACTGGCCGTTGGCATCGTTCGCCCGACGTTGGTCGCGAGGCCCGAGCAAGCGGACTTCTTGCGGTCCTTGCGCGTCGACGGCACGCCCCTCGAGGACCGCGCGCAACTCGTCCTGGGCGAGCCGAGCGAGCCGGCGGAGTCGCTTCGACTCGGCCTTTCCGTGGCCTCGCCGTGCGCCGCCTGGTTCGTCCTTCCCGTCGACTCGGTGCCAGCGGCGGAGGCCACGTACCACGCGCTCCGAGCGGCCTTCGGTCCCGGCGTCCGCGCTGCCACGCCGGAGCACGGCGGGCGGGGAGGGCATCCGGTGCTCTCCGCCTACGACGTCCTCGCACGCGCTCCGTCCACGCCGCTTCGCGATCGCCTCGCGCGGCTAGGCGCGGCGCGCGTTCGTGTTCCCGTCGTCGACGAGGCCGTCTTGTCCCGCCTCGATAGGCCCGCGGACTTCGAGCGGTGGTTCGGCGCGCCGCCAGCCTTCGCCTGACGTTCACGACGTCGCGACGCGACGACGACGTTTTCCTAGGGCAGCCTCGCGCAACGGAAGCCGACCTTGTCCGACCGCGCCGTCACGAACGTGTCGAACGAGGCAGTGACGTGTTGGTAGTAGTCATCCCACGAGCCGCCGTGCGCCACGCGGTTGGTCTGTGACCTCATGTCGGCGCAGTTGTCGCACGGCGTCGGCGGCGAATACGTGGCGGAGGGCGGGCGGTCCGCCGAGAGCTCGGCGACGTTGCCCGCGAGGTCCCACTGCGTCCACTTTCCTGGGCTCGAGGGGGTGTAGCCGACGGCCTGGACGCCCGCGGAGGGGCAGGCGCCCGCGCCGCCGTTGATGCAGGAGTTCGCACAAGACGAACCACAGTTGTAGCTGCCCCAGGGGAAGGTCCGTTGCTCGCTGCCGGCGGCCGCCGCGTAGTTCCACTCGGCGGCGCTCGGCAAGAAGCCGCCGTCCCAGATGCAGAACGCGAACGCTTCCCACCATGACACGCAGTTCATCGCGAGGTCGCCGGCGCCGCCCCACGCGGCCTTGGAGCCGCACGCGAGGAACGAGTCGAAGTCGCTGCTCGTGATGGCCATGAGCGAGTCGGTCACCCACGCGGTGTCCCAGCCGGCTTCCGCTCCGTTGAGGCCCCCACCGGCCAAGTGTCGGTGCTTTCCGGCGCCGGCGGCGGGCCGCCAGCCTTGGGTGACCCAGGCGTATTTGAACGCCTGATACCGCTTCACGGTCACTTCGTAGCGGTCCAGGCGAAACGACGAGATCGTCGCGTCGAAGCCGTTATGCCGGAGGAAGGTCCCGCCCGGCACGAGGGTGTTCCGGCAGCAGCCTTCGCTGCTCGAGCCGCAGGTGGCTTGCCCAGGGCCGAGCCCGAGGCAGCTTGGCGGCGCGATGCAGGTGTTGTTGTCGCCGCACGTCTCGAGGTTCGAGCACTTGCTCGGACACCAAACGGTCTGCCCGCAGTTGTTGGTGGCGGGGCCGCATGCTTTCGCCGCGCAAGTCGTGGCGAGGGGCTCGGCGGTGCAGCCGCACTGGTACTGGACGCTCGCGCCGCCGCACGTCTCAGGAAGCGTGCAGTTTCCACACGAAATGAGCGTGCCGCAGTTGTTGGTCACGGAGCCACACTGCTTGCCGATGCAGGGCGTCACGTTGTCGGGGACGCAGGTGCACGCCGTTGGCGGTCCACCGCCGCAAATCTCGCTCCCGGTGCAGCTGACGCAGCTCGCGGCGGCCTCGCAGCCGTTGTTGCGGTCCGTCGGCACGCACTTGTTGCCGCACTTCTTCGTGGCCGCACCGCAGGTTCCGATGACGCACGCGTTGCCTTGGCAGACGAGCGTCGCGGAGCCGCCGTCGAGCACGGGGCAAGCGTTGCTGTCGCAGGCCGTGGGGCCGCAGCCGTAGGTGGGGTCATTGGTGGCGACGCACTTGCCGCCGCAGACCTTGTATCCAGCCTGGCACCCCGTGAGCTGGCACGCGCCAACCCCGCACGCGTAGATGGCGTTGCTGTCGACGGAGCAGGGGGCACACGTCGCGATGTTGCATCCGAAGGCCGGGTCGTCGCGGCCGACGCACTTCGGCCCGCAGAGCTTCTGGTCGGCCGTGCATCCGCCCGGGCCAACGGGGGAGCCGTCGGGCCCCGCGTCGGGCGGCCCGCTGACCGTCGCGTCACCGACGCCGGCCTCGTTCTCGACGCCTTCCGCGTAGGTTGGAAGCGTCGCGCCGTCGACGCGCGCCGAGACGCACGCGCCGCTGGCGGGGCTGCAGGTCTCGCCGTCGATGCAGCGGGACTTCGCCTCGCTGCCTTCCGCGAAGACCTGCGCCGTGCAGCGAGCGCTCAACACGAGCGTCAACGCGGCGATTCGATCGACGGGCACCTGCTCCACGATGGCGTCCCGTCGATCGATCGGTGCACCGCCTCGGAATCCGCTCACCGACACGCGGACCGTCGCCGCCGGGTCGCCGTTCGACGCGATGCCAAGGGTCGTGGGGAGCGTCGCTTCGTCGGGCAGGCGAAGGTCGGACGCCTTGAGTGTCGTGGCGCCGGCGCTGATCTCCACGCGCAGTCGGTCAAGACCGAGGGGGCCGTCTTCGGTGACGATGACCATGAGGCCGCCCCGGTCGGGCGCCTTGTCTGTGGAGCAGGCGCTCACGCCGAGGCTCAGGAGCGCCGCAAGGAGAGCGACGAACGCGACGGCGAGCGCAGACGGTCGCCTCACGGTCCGTCCTCCACCATGGCGCGCATCACGGACCTCACCATGCATGGGGTGCGCCAGATGACGCGGGGGCCTGTTTCGAGGAAAAAGACCGTCCGGGGACCGGTACGGCTCAACGTTGGCTGGTAACGGCTTGCCGCAAGGGGCGACGCAAGACGGCTCAAGACGCTCATTCTAGGGAACGAACCTGGGGCAAGGCCAGCGCGCTAACGTGTGGGCGCGGGTCGCTGTCCGTCGCTATGCGTGGCCCTACGCGCTAACGCGCCCGCAACATGACCACGTGAAGCGTCACGGCGAGCGCGATCGTCACGGCGGTGATGCCGTGAAAACGTCTCTTTTTTGGCCGGTCACGGAGGTCGGGCCGCCGCAGCTGCAGGCCCACGCCGCTGTGCGCCATGAGCACAAAGAAGGCGAGCGCCCCCGGCGCGAAGGAGAGCGCGCCGCCCGAGACGGCCCCAGGTGCGCCCAGGTCGCCGAGCATCGACACCGTGTGCACGAAGGCCGCGATCGACGTCGCTGCGCCCAAGGCGACGTGCGCGCGTATCGCCGTTGAGCCGGGTGCGGCCCGTCGCTTCGCTCGGAGCCGGTACGTGAGCGGAACGAGCGCGGCGAGCGCGATGAACGCGAGGGCGAACCAACCGGTCAACGTGGCCACGAAGTCACCTGCTTATGTTTGCGTATACCGCAATTCGAGCTGACCGAATCGTGTCGTCACCTTTACTCTCACGGGGTTCGTCACTAATTGATCGCCATGGTTGCACCCGGCGAGCTGGCGCCTGACTTTCACGTGACGACGACGGAGGGGGCGTCCTTTCGCCTCTCGGAGCACCGGGGCAAGTCGAACGTGGTCTTGTTCTTCTATCCCGGGGACTTCACGCCTGTGTACCAAGGAGGCCTGCGGCTTTCGAGACATGTTTTCGGAGCTTCAGCCGAAAGACACGCTCATCCTCGGCGTCTCCGACGACTCCGACGCGTCGCACGCAAAGTTCGCCGCGGCGTACAAGATCGAATACCCGCTCGTTTCCGATCCCGAACACTCGCTCGCCAAGCAGTACGGCGCCACGGGGTTTCTCAGCAGGGTGCTGGGACGCATCAGCCGTACGACCGTCGTCATCGACAAGAGCGGAAGGGTCGCGGCGGTGGTCAAGGGCGAGCTGTCCGCGAACGCGCACCTCTCGGGCGTCCAAGAAGCGCTCGACGCGCTCTGAGCGTGCCGCGCGATCCGCTCTTCATCAGCCTTCATCAGCGGCTCCCTTTCAGGTAGCGTCTGCTGATGACCGCCACCGGCGCGCGTGAGGGTTTCTCCGGGACCGTCGGCGAGACGCCGCTCATTCGCATCAAGAGTCTCTCCGAGCAAACAGGCTGCACGATCCTCGCCAAAGCGGAGCACTTGAATCCCGGCGGGAGCATCAAGGACCGGGCCGCCCTCGCGATCATCGACGCCGCTGAGAAGTCGGGGGCGCTCCCCGCCGGCGGCGGCGGGCTCATCGTCGAGGGCACCGCGGGGAACACCGGCATCGGCCTGACGCTCGTGGCGGCGGCCCGTGGGCACCGCTGCTCCATCGTCATGCCGAGCAACCAGTCGGAGGAGAAGATCTCCCTGCTGCGGACGCTCGGCGCCGACGTCG
Organism: Myxococcales bacterium; assembly: GCA_016703425.1. Classification (NCBI taxonomy): domain Bacteria; kingdom Pseudomonadati; phylum Myxococcota; class Myxococcia; order Myxococcales; species Myxococcales bacterium. Next base: position 36,258 of record JADJCA010000007.1, on the reverse strand, counting down.
AGCTGGTGCCGCCGGCGCCGTTCAAGGATCCCAAGAACTACTACCATGTGGCTCGGGCGAAGGCCGAGGCCACGCCCAACGCGTTCTGGGCGAACCAGTTCGAGAATCCCGCCAACGCGGAAGCCCACTACACGACGACGGGACCCGAGCTGTGGCGCCAGACAGGCGGGAAGATCGACGGCGTGATCATGTCTTCAGGAACCGGCGGAACCATCGGCGGCGTCACCGCGTACCTGAAGGAGCTTCGCTCAACCATTCGCACGGCGCTCATCGACCCTCCCGGCTCGGGGCTCTACTCATGGGTCAAGAAGGGCGTCTTCGAGACGAGCGGGAGCTCCATCACGGAAGGCATCGGCATCATGCGCGAGACGGCGAACTTTCGCCGCGCTCGCCTCGACGACGCGTTCTTCGGCTCCGATCGAGAGACCGTCGAGATGGCCCACTACCTTCTCAAACACGATGGGCTCTTCGTCGGTAGCTCGGCCGCGCTCAACTGCGTCGGCGCCGTCAAGCTCGCGCGCGCCATGGGCCCCGGCAAGGTCATCGTTACGATGTTGTGCGACGGAGGCGGCCGCTACCAGAGTCGCCTCTTTGGTGCCGCGTGGCTCGCCGACAAAGGACTCACCCCAAAGGCTGTCGGGCTCGAATTCGTCGAGTCGCCATGAGCGCCATGACCAGCAGCGACGGTTTCTCCGCGGAGTATTCATGATGGAAGGGCACGCAAGGGGTCTCATGACGCCGCACGCCACGACGGTGCGCTCGAGCGCGACGCTGCGCGAGATCGCGCAGATCCTCGTCGAGGGTGGCTTCAGCGGCGTCCCCGTGGTCGGCGGCGACGATCGGCTCGTGGGTTTCCTCAGTGAGCTCGACATCGCGCACGCCATGCTGAGCGAGGGGCTCGATCGACCCGTCGCCGATGTCATGACCGAGAAGGTCGTGACGGTCGACGAGTTCGCCACCACCGACGAGGTCGTGCGGCTCTTGCGGCAGCACCGCATTCATCACCTGCCCGTGGTTCGGGCCGGCATCGTCGTCGGCATCGTGACGCCGATGGATGTCATTCGGCACTTCGTCGGACGCGGCGGGGACGCGGCCTGACTTGCGCGACGAGCTCGCTCAGCTGAGGGACGCGCTCGTGGCGCGGAGCGCCGCCGAGAACGGCATCGACTTCGACGCCTTCGGCGACGCCGTCACGGCCGTCTTTGTAACGGCCGCGGAGATTGAGGAGCTCATCGTCTCCTTCGAGGAGCGCGGCGGTGCGTTGCGCATGCCGCCCGTCGGCGGCGGCATGGACCGGCTTAGGCAGGTGCTCGTGGCGGCGAGGGGTCTCCGCCAGTCGTTGGGACGCCGCCCCTCCATCGAAGAGCTCGCCAAGGAGACGGGCCTCGCCTTTGGCGTCGTGCGCGCCGCTCTGTCGCTCGGCAGCGTCATGGGCCGTTGAGGCGCGCGGCTGACTCAATCGAGGAACGTCACGGCGACGTTGTCGATGAACACCCTCGCGGTGCCGAAATCGCTGATCGCCGCGCCAGCGATGAGGGCCGCGCTCGTCAGCCAGCTCCTGCTGACCAACTCCTCACGCAGCGCCGCGCAGCGCGTGCCGAGGGCGCCGAGCCTAATGACGAACTTCATGTCGTCGGGCCCCGCGTCGACGCCGGCGTCGTCGGCGCCGGCATCCGGCAGCGCGCACGGTATCGCGAGCTCCTGGAGGAGCGCCGGTGTGCCCACGATCACCTCCAGGGTGAGCCAGTTTCGCGTGAAGTCGGTCGCCTTCGCCGTCACCGCACTCAGCAGATCGATCTGCCCTCCGCCGCCGCCGAGGGCGCGCTGCTGGAGCACGATGCGCAGATCGCCGGACGCGTCGTCGTCGACGAGAAGGACGCCGACGCCGCGGTTTGCCGCCTGGCTGCCGACGGCCAAAAAGGAGAGCGTCTTGCGCGTCGTGCCGCCGTCTTGGGTCCATGCCACGACCGGTGGATGAGCGTCGAGGACCACGCGCAGGCCGCGCGGCTTGCGGCCGGTCACGGCCTTGTCGAGTCCCGTAAGCAACACCGCCGAGGCGCTCTGATCGCTCGACGAAGTGACCTCCGCCAGCAGCGACTGAGTGCCGCTCCCGGTGGTGTCGGTGGCGAGGCTCATCTTCCCGTCGCCGGAGATGATCGGATTCTGCACGCCGAAGATCGGCACCCACTTGGCGCCCAGGCGCGACCCTTCGAAGTCGTCGCAGAAGTCCGCCGGGGGGCAGAGCTGCTCGCAGAAGTTTGGGCCGCGCGGTGCGCATGCGCCGTCGGAAGCGTCCGCCAGGGGCGCCGTGTCGCGCGACGCATCGGACGGCACGAGCGGCAGCTCCTTGAGATCAAGGAGGCTGGCGCAGGCAGCGAGCGGCAGGCCGAGCGCGACCAAGACAAGCAACGCGGCGCGCGGAAGGCGCCGAAGACCGCGGACCATCAGAAGCGACCCTGCAGCGACAGGCCGGTCCCTCGGCGCGCGGCGCCCAACCACAAGGCACTCGCGGCGGCGCTCGGCGGCGGCGCGCCACCGACGGGGGGCGGCGCGCTGGGGCCGCGCTTGGGCGCCGTCGCTACCAAGACAACCCCGGCCGCCGTCGTGACGCCGCCGGCGATGAAGAGAACCGTCGACACGTTCGCGAGGCCCAGCGCCGAATCGTTCTTGTCTTTGGCCTCGAGCGTCGAGCAGGCGACGTCGTCGCAGCCGAGTTGTTGCGCTTCCGAGCGCTGGCTCATGGCGACGAGACCGAGGACCCCGCCCGCCGCGACGGTCGCGATGCCGGCGCCGGCAACGACGAAGCCGATGGTGCGTTGGGGGCCGGGAGGGGGAGCGACGGCGGGCTCTGGGAGCCTCTCGAGCGCCGGAACCAGGAGCTCCTGCTTCGCGCCCTCCGCCAGGCCAAAGCGCGAGGACCAGGGGGCGTGGCCCGGCGCCTCGGCGCGCAGCTCGTGTTCTCCAGCGTCGATGGGGATCGACAGGCCGTATTGCGCCGGGTCGACGAGTTGGCCGTCGCGCGACAGCTTGAGCCCGGGCCGCAGGTTCGCCGCGGGCACGCGCAACGTGACGCGACTGAGGCGGGCCTCGACGCGGGCCGCGAGGACCGCGGCGTCCTTCTCACGTTGCCGCTGGTCGGTGCGGTTCGCTTCGGCGATGGCTTCCCGGTAGGTGGCCCAGGCGCTCGCCATCTTGCCGTTCTTCTCGTAGCAATCGCCGAGGTTCATCAGTGTCCCGATGCCGGGGTCGAGCCGCTGACTCTCGGCGAATTTCGGGCACGCGGCCGCGTACTCCTTCTTCTCCACGAGCGCTCGCGCCTCTTGGAAGAGCGCCTCCGCTGCCGCCGCTTGATCGGCCGACACTTCGACTCTGGCGGACGGCGGCGTCTTGGTTTGCCCTTGGCCTCGCGCGGGCGCGGGCCACAGCAACGCGCACAAGGAGAAGAGCGCGCCGCGGAGAACGGCTCGATCGACGCGATGGGTGAGCAGCATGGCGAGCTCTAGCGCTACCCGCCCGGAGGGGCGAGGCGAGCCCGACCATTCTACACGTGGTCGCTGCCCGGTGTAGGATTGTGGCGTGGCCGTACCCGCCGTCGCCTCCACGACCCAGTCGACGACCCAGAGCCGCATCCCGCGGCGCATCGGTCGCTACGACCTCCATGAGGAGATCGCGTCGGGTGGCATGGCGACGGTCTATCTCGCCCGGCAAATCGGCGCCACCGGCTTCACGCGTCCTGTCGCCGTCAAGCGGCTCCACGACAACCTCGCGACGGACCCGCAGTTCGTCTCGATGCTCCTCGATGAGGCTCGCGTCGCGGCTCGCGTGCGCCATCCCAACGTGGTGGCGACGCTCGACGTCGTCGAGGAGGAGCGCGAGGTCGTCGTCGTCATGGAGTACGTCCACGGCGAGAGCCTGGCGACGCTCCGCAAGATCACCGCCGATCGGGGCGAGCGCATTCCGGCGCGCCTCGCCGCGACCATCGTGGCGGGGGCGCTCCACGGCCTGCACGCCGCGCACGAGGCCACCGACGAGCTCGGCGCGCCGCTTCACATCGTGCACCGCGACGTCTCGCCGCAAAATATCTTGGTCGGCGTCGATGGCGTGCCGCGCGTGCTCGACTTCGGGATCGCCAAGGCCGCGGGTCGCATGCAGACCACGCAGGACGGGGCCCTCAAAGGCAAGTTCGGTTACATGGCGCCGGAGCAGCTCAAGCACGGTGAGGTGACGGGCCGCGCCGACGTCTACGCGGCGGCCGTCGTGCTCTGGGAAGCGCTTGCGGGGCAACGCCTCTACCCAGAGGACGCGGACGCCGCGACGATTTTGACGAAGATCCTCTTCGAGGAAGTGCGAAAGCTCAGCAGCGTCGTTCCCGATCTCCCAGAAGGCGCCGATGACGTCATCGCGCGCGGGCTCGCCAAAGAGCCGGAGGCGCGTTATGCGACGGCGCTCGAAATGGCGACCGACGTAGAACGCGTCTTCGGTCTCGCGTCGCCGGTCGAGGTGTCGAGCTATGTGAAAGAGGTCGCCAAGGAGGCGATCCGCAGGAAGAGCGAGTCCCTCGCTATCGTCGAGCGCGCCGACACCGAGGGAGGGCAGAAGCGCCGCCGTAAGATGGTCGCGCGCGTTGCAGCGGGCGGCCCCGAAGGCGCGGGTCGTCAGCGCCGGACCTTGTGGTTCGCCGTCGCCGGCGCCACCATCGTCACCGGTCTCGCGGTGGGTTTTCTCATGCGCAGGGATCAGACGGCGATCCCTGGGCCCGAGCTGCGACCGCTCGTGACGCCGTCGGCCGTGGCGGTTTTCCCCAGCGCGAGCACCCGAGCGACCGACGCGCCGCCGGCAGTCGCCGTGGACGCCGCGATACCGGCTTTGAGCGCGTCCGCACCTTCCGCCAGCGCGTCCGTTGAATCCGGCGCTTTGAAGCCTGCGGTCAGGAAACCGAAGCGACCCGACAAGGTCGAGACCGTCGCGTCGACGGGCTCGGCCCACGTCCAGGTCCCTCTCCCGGCGACGCCGCCTACCGCGAGCGAAGAGGCCGGTCGCGACCTCATCCCGAAATTTCGCAAGTAGCGTCGTTGGTCGTATCCGGGGACGGCCCCCGCGCCCCTTCCCAACGTCCGCGAGTCCGTGGATCCTGCCATGCGTCGTGAGCCCAGGAGGGCTCCGCGCGAGGTGTCCATGCGACCGTCCATTGTCGTCCCTGGGATCGCTCACGAGCTTCTGCAACAACTCGATCGCTACGAGGGCCGCGAGGTGCTCGCGCGCCTCGACGACCCCCGTGACGGTGGCGCGCTGCCGGTCGCGACGGCTGGGGTCCTTCGTGCCCGCGCCCTCGCGTCGCTCGAGCGATTTCGGCAAGCCTACGACGTCCTCCGCGAGGTCAAGGATGGCCGCGACCTCGGCGAGCGGGAGCGCATCGAGACGCAAGTGCTCATGGCACGCTTGCTTCGCGTCGCCTCGCCGCTCGTGGACTACGCGCTCGACCTCGCGCTCGCGGCCGCCGACGCGGCGACGCGGGCGGGAGCCGGCTTCGAGTCCTTCGTCGTTGATGCGCGCGTCGAGGCGGCGCTGCTCTTCGGCCGCAAGCGTTGCCGCAAGCTCGCGGAGCGACAACTCGACAGCGCCGAAGCCGTGGGAGCCCTCCGCGAGCGCGTCCTCGTGGCTCGCGGTGAGCTCGCGCTGACCTTCGACGAGCGGCCCGCGGCGAAGGCCGCCTTCGCGGCCGCCGTGCCGCTCTCCGAAGAGGGTCGCCGTCGCGGCCTCCTCGGCGCGTGCCGCGTCGCGACGGTGCTCGGTGAGTTTGACGTCGCCGACAAGGCGCTCGGAGAGCTCGGTGAACGTCCCGCCGGCGACGTCGCCGCGAAGCGTGTACGCCATCGCTTGCTCGCGTCGCAGGGAAAGTGGCGTGAGGTCGCCGACGCGCTCTCGGCGATGCTCGCGGTGGTTCCCGACGCCGACGGCGCCAAGGGCATGCGCCTGGAACGCGCCACAGCGCTCTACAAGGCCGGCGACCTCACCGCGGCGCGCGCCGCCTGGACCGAGCTCGCGAACGGCGGTGACGATTGGGCCGCGCGCTCCGCGTCACGCACGCTGGCCAAGCTCGCCAACGAAGAGGCGAAGCGCGCGCGGCTCGTGGCCTTTCCCTCGGTGGCGCAGCTCAAGAACCATTGTGGTCCTGCGTCCGTGGAGCTGTGCATGCGCTTCTTCGGTGTCTCCGCCGACCAGGTCGAAGTGGCGCGCGAGATCAAGCACCCCGATGGCGGCACGCCGGTCCATCGCATGCGCGCGTTCATGGAGAACGCGGGCTTCGTGGCGCGCCGTATCGAGGCCGACTTGCCGAAGCTCAAGGCCATCCTCGACGCGCAAATACCCGTGATCATCGAGGAGGACTACTCGACGACGCGGCACGTGGCCGTCGCCGTTGGGTACGACGATCGGCGTGAGGTGCTCGAGATCCAAGATCCGATGACCCACGAGGTCCGTGAGACGCCCTACGAAGAGGTGAAGAAGCTCCGCGAGTTCGCCAACGACGGCGCCCTCGTGGCGGTGCCCAAAGATCGAGCCGACCTCCTTCAAAAGCTCGACGCCGCAGGAGCCGTGGAGTGCGAGTACATCACGAAGACCGATCTCGCCTGGGCCGCCCACGACAAAGACGAGCACGAGACCGCGGACCGGCTCGCGACGGAGGCCATCGCCCTTCACGAGGCCTACGAGCTCGCCTGGGTGTACCGCTTCGTGCGGGCGCGAGCGCAATACGACGAGGACCGCACCCACGAGCGCATGAACGCCCTCGGAGCGTGCGTGAATCGCATCCTCGAGCTGTGGCCCGACGACGAGTGGCCGCAGCAGTTCTTGGGCCGCGTCTATTCGCTCGGCGAACGTTGGGACGAGGCCCTCACGGCCTTTGAGAAGGCGCGCGATCGCGACCCGGACGACGCGAACAACCACTGCTCCATCGGCGACTGCTTGCTCGAGCTGGGGCGCAAGGACGACGCTCGGAAGGCCTTTGAGGCGGCCCTCGAGCGCGATCCGGGCCACACGCGCGCCAACGAAAACCTCGCCAACGCCTCCTTCGATGCGGGTGACATCTCGCTCGCGTCGATGCTGAACGAGTGCGCCCTCGAGCTCGCACCGGAGAACCCGTTCAATCACCACGTCCGCGGGCGCGTGCTGGGGCGCCGCGGCGATGCGAAGGGCGCGGCCGTTGCCTACGGCGAAGCGCTCCGCCTCGCGCCGACGTCCCAGTTCTACGTCGTCGAGCGCGCGCGCTTCTTGGCGAAGAGCGGCGCCGTGGACGAGGCGCTGGCGTCGCTCGGGGCCCTCGCGGAGAAGTCGGAGGACAACTACGCCATCGTGCAGCTCGCCGACCTGGCCTACGAATACGATCGGTTGGACGAGTGCCTTCGCGCCTGCGACGCGCTCGCGGCGCGCGATCCGAAAACCCCGACGGCGAAGGCCATCGCCGCCGCGGCACGGGCAAAACGCGGTGAGCTCGACGGGGCCGTCGCCCTCTTCAAAGAGGCGCTCGTGATGCGTCCGACGTACGCGTGGGCGTACCGCGAGATGGGCCGCGCGCTGACGCGTGGGGGCCGCGCGGCGGAAGGCGTCACCGCGGCCGCTGCCGCCGTCGGACTCGCGTCTTCGCCGCTCTCGACGTTCCTCCTCGGTGACGCGCTCTTCTCAAGCGGCCATGGGGACGAAGCGCTCTCGTACCTGCGAAGCGCCGCGTCGTCGGGCGAGCTCGACGAGGCCTCGCTCGACCGGACCGCGGCGATCGTCCTTGAGACCGAGGGGGCCGGGTCGGCGCATCGCCTCTTCGGCGAGCTCGGAGAGAAACACCCGCGCGACGCGGCCATCAAGCGGGCCCACGCCAAGCTGCTCCTCGAGCGCTTGTGGTATCCGGGGCCTGCGGGACCGGTGCTCTCGCGGCTGTCGGAGCTGTCGCCCGACGAACCCTTCGTCGTCGCCAAGGCCGGCGACGATCTCATGGACGCCTCCATCGACGACGAGGCGCGCGGCGAAGAGCTCCTCAGGAAGGCCATCGAGATGGCGCCGTCGCTCGTGTCGTCGCGCCGCCTGCTCGCACGGCAGTGGAACGCGCGTGGCCGCTTCGCTGACGCGCTCGCCGTGCTCGAACCCTGCGCCGCGAGCCTCGAGACGATGGAGGACCGGGTGCACGCGCTCCTCGGCCTCGGTCGTGAGGCTGACGCGCAGGCCGCCATTCGTGACTACGCCGGCGGCGACGACGACGACGCGAAGAAGCGGCGGCGACCGCTCGACTTCTTGATCGCCAAGGCGGGGCGTCGCTTCGAGGAGGCGCTCGCGCTCACGGAGGCCCTCGCCGCGGACGAAGGTGAGCTCGAGGACGATGGCGAGCTCGGCCGGTGGGAGAAGGAGCGCTTCGAGTGCCTCGTCGCCCTCGGCCGTGGCAAAGAGGCCTTCGAGTTCGGTGCGGCGCAATGCGCCGACGCCGACGATCGCGGCAGCCTCGCCTACGAAGCGCTCGCCTACGACGACCTCGCATCGGCCAAGCGCCTCGCCGAGGAGGCGCTCGCCGAAGACGCCGACAAGGTGCACGCGCTCCATGTCATGGCGCGCATGACGGAGCTCGAAGGCGACCTCACCGGCGCGACGGGCATTTGGGAACGGATACGCGAGGTATCGCCATGGCACGTGCACGTCGAAAACTTGGATCGACTCGCCCTCGCCGCCGGCGACCTCGCCCACGCGAAGGTTCTCTTGGAGGAGTCCGTCGCCACGGGGCACGTGTGCCCCGTGTCGCTCAGCTTGCGAGCCGAGCTGCGGGTCCTCGTGGGCGACCGGGCCGGCGCGCTCTCCGACGCGACCCGGGCCCGCGGTTGCCTCCAGCTCGAGCTCCGCACCGTCTCGGAGCACATCGACGGCCTCGTGGCCGCGCTCGACGGACGCGCTCCGGAGGCGCGCGTGGCCTACGACCGCTACCTCAAGCGGGAGAAGCTCTCCGCAGCGGACCGGGCACGATTCGGCAAGGTCCGCGAAGCGCTCGGCGTGTGAATCGCCGGGCGTGATTTCGAATCACGCACTGTCACCTGACTGCAATTTTCTCGCGGCGGCGTCTTTCAAGCGCGCGTGCTATGCCGGAGCCCATGCAAGCTTGGGTACGCGCGGGGCTCGTGGCGATGGCGGTTGCGGTCGGTTGCGGTGAGGACGAGGCCGAATCGGCGCCCGGCCCCACCGGGGGCACGCTCCCTGACGGCGCTCCCGTCGGCACCGGCACCGGCCTCGACGGCGGCGCCGCGGCAACCGACGGAAGCGTCACGACCGGCGACGGCGGCTTCATCACGCTGCCCGACGGTGCGGTGATCCCCAAGCCCAAAGACGGAGGCGTCGTGAACGACGACGCCGGTCCGCCGAAGCCGCCGGTGACGGGGCTCACGCAGTTCACCGAGGTGACAAGCCAAGCCGGCATCGGCACGCTCGAGTCAGGGATGAACTGGGCCTTCGACTGCGCCATCGAAGACTTCGACAACGACGACAAGCTCGACGTCTTCCTTGGCGATCACGACAGCGCCAACAACCAGAACCGGCTCGGCAAGAACTCCGGCACCGGCACCTTCACGGCCGTGGCGACAGCGGCCATCAAGAACGCCTCGAGCGGCGGCGTGTGGTCGCTCTCGCTCGCCGACTTCAACAACGACGGCTTCATGGATGCCATCCCCAACTGGGACGCCTCCAATACGTCCACGTTCCTGAACAACGGCGCCGGCAGCTTCACCAACCTCGCCATGTCGTCGATGGACCACCAGGCCAACGGCATGGTCTGGGGCGATTACGACGGCGACGGGCTCTTGGACTTCGCGGTGTCGAACTTCAACGGCACGAACCGCTTGTGGCACCGCAAGACCGCCGGAACGGCCTCCTCCGATTGGGAGCAGAAGGCCGGCGTGATGGCGACGGGCAACGCCTCCACGTCGCTCTACATGGCCGACCTCAACGGCGATCACTTCCCCGACATCGTGATGCAGACGCTGACCGGCAACGTGTTCCAGTCGACGACCGGCTGCTCCACGAAGGTCCTCTTCAACAAAGGCGTGAAGGGTGCCAGCGCAGGCTTCAACGCGCCGGTGACGGCGGGCCTCGACAACGCGCCCTGTTTTGGCATCGCCATGGGCGACTACGACAACGACGGAGACCTCGACCTCATCGGCGTGGGCTCCGCCGCGGCCGGCAGCGCACCGCTCACCGGCACCAACATCAAGCTTGGCATGGCCCTCTTGCGCAACGACGGCACCGGCAACTTCAGCGACGTCACGGGCGCGGCGCTCCTGCCCACGACGACGAGCAACGTCGACGTCTACGCGCACATCTACGATCAAGCCGTCTTCACCGATCTCGATCAGGACGGGTACCTCGACCTCATCGTGTCCTTGGGCAAAAACAGCGTGTACCGCAACCTCGGCAACCGCACGTTTCAGGACGTGACGACCACGTGGAAGCTCTCGGTGACCGGCGGCCGTCCTGCTCGCGTCTTCGTGGGCGACATCGACGCCGACGGCGACGTCGACCTCCTCACGCAAACGGGCCAGGCCGCGACCATCGGCTATCGCCTTTGGCGCAACGACCTCGGCAGCGCCCGGTGGCTCACCGTTCGCGCTGCCGGCACGAAGATCAAGAGCGCTCTCGGCTCCAAGATCTCGCTCTACGAGGCCGGCCACGCGGGCGATGCCGCATTCTTGCGCGGCTATCGCGAGGTCATCACCAGCACCAGCCACCGCTCGCCGCTCGAGCAATATTTCGGCACCGAGACCGGCAAGAACTACGACGTGCAGGTTCGCTTCTGGCCCGACGGCACCGTCGTCACGATCCCGAACCAGACGGCCGGCAAGCGCCTGCGCATCAACGAGAACGGCACCTCGGCCGTCTACTGAAGCGGGCCGCGCCGCCGGCGAAGGCTGGCGGACTGCGTCGCGGCGTCAGTTTGTGGTCTTCGGCACCGGCAGCGAGCTCACGCTCTGCGCCGCCGTCAGCGTGACCTTCACCAGCAACGGGTGCTTCGCCTGAACGCGCTGGAGGAGCGAGCGGCCGTCGGCGCTCGCCTCGAATTGCGCGCGTTCGGCGGCGAGCCGCTCGCGTCGCTGGACCTCCTCGGTGGCTTCGCGGACGGTGCGGCCGTAGCGGAAGGAGAGCACCACGAGGGCCGCAGCGACGGCCAAGGCGACCGTCGCCCCAACGCCGGCGCCCATGGGGCCAATGAACCCGATGAGAGCCACCGCGGCCGGGGCTGCCATGGCGGCAAGCGTGGCGCAGCCGCGGAGGAGGAGGACGCGACGACGGGCGTCGCGCGCGGCGGTCCGTGCCGAGGCCAGCGCGCTCGACACGTCGCGGCCCGCGGCGAGCAAGACATCGGTGGCGCGAGCCGCCAAGTACGCTCTCCCCTCCACCTCGAAGTCGGCGAGGAGCGCGGCGCGGTCGGCGATGGCCTGGAGGCGGGCGAAGGCTGTGACCCACTCGTCGGTGTGCCCCGACTGCTCAAGCGGAGTCATGTTTCCGGTGCGCGCGCGCGCCAGGTACTCGTGCGCCAAGAGGCCTGCCGCAAAGAGGTCCGTCTCCCGCACCACCTCGACGCGCCGGGCCATGCGCTCGGCGTCTGCGAGCGCTTCGTCGAACCGCGCGGCGCGGCCCTTGGGAGAGATCGAGCCAGCGCCGCCACGCGTCGACGCTGGCGGTAGCGGGCTCTTCGAGCCTCCGCGGGAGCTCGGAGGCCCGCCGCTGCTCGGTGATGAACGCCCACGGCTCGGCATCGGTTGATCCTCCGGGCATTGCACCGAGAGTGCAAGCGTCACTTGATCTGGATCGCATTGATGTGCGGTCCCTACCTCGCCCTTCCCGAGAGTTCCCTCCCCAAGCGGGCCCCTGGCAGCCGCGCCGGGCCGGCAGAAAACTAGGCCGCCTCGCCGCGGTGATGACGTACCCTCTCGCGATGGCATCGCTCCTCGGGCAAAACGTCCCGCGCGTCGACGGTCCCGCCAAAGTCACGGGCCGCGCGCTCTACATCGACGACTACGTCGTGCCGGGCGCGCTCCACGGGGCCACGTTGCGCAGCCACGTCGCCCGCGGACGCATTCGAGGGATCGTGAAGGACCCTGCCTTCGACTGGACCGGCATCACCGTCGTCACGGCCGACCAGATCCCCGGCGACAACGTCGTCGCGCTCATCGAAGACGACCAGCCGCTCTTGGCGAAAGACGTGGTTCGTCACATGTACGAGCCGGTGGCGCTCGTGTGCGGCGACGATCCGGTGCGCGTCGCTCGGGCGCTCAAGGCGCTCACCCTCGACATCGAACCGCTCTCCCCCGTCCTCACGTTTGACGACGCGCTCGCAGCGCGCGACGTGATCTGGGGCCGCGACAACGTGATGAAGCGGTACCTCATCGAGCATCGCCTCGAGCGCCCCATCGACGCGCTCCTGGCCGAATGCGAGATCGTCGTCGAGGGGCGGTACGCCGTCCATCATCAGGAGCAGCTCTACATCGAGCCGCAGGGCATGATCGCGTGGTGGGACGACGCGGGCGTTCACGTCACCGGTTCGCTTCAGTGCCCGTACTACGTGCACAAGGCCATGAAGCGCGCCTTCGCCCTCGAGGGCGAGCGCGTTCACGTCACGCAAGCCGTCACCGGCGGCGGCTTCGGTGGCAAGGAAGAGTACCCGAGCATCATCGCGGCCCACGCGGCGCTGCTCTCCAAGGTGTCCGGCAGGCCGGTGCGCATGGTCTATGGGCGCGCCGAAGACATCGAGGCGACGACGAAGCGGCACCCGGCCCGCGTCGACATCAAGACCGGCTGCACGAAGGCCGGAGAGCTCGTCGCGTTGTCGTTTGATTGCGTCATGGACGGCGGGGCCTACATGACGCTGACGCCCGTCGTTCTCTCGCGCGGCATCCTTCACGCGCAGGGGGCCTACGCGTGGCGACACGCGCGCGTGGCCGGATGCGCCGTTGCGACCAGCACGCCGCCCAACGGCGCCTTCCGCGGCTTCGGTGCGCCGCAAACCATCTGGGCCATCGAGCGCCACCTCGACCGCGTCGCCGAGAAGCTCGGCATGGACCCGATGGCGCTGCGCAAGAAGAACCTCCTCGGCATCGGCAAGACGACGGTGACCGGGCAGGTGCTCAAAGAGAGCGTCGGCGTCCACGAATGTGTCGAGAAGGCGGAGGCGGCGAGCGGCTACGAAGCCAAGCGAAGGGCCTACGCGGCGACGGGCGAGGTTCGTTTGCCGGGCGGGGCTCGCGTTCGCCGCGGCATCGGCGCTTGCGTCTTCATGCACGGTGCGGGGTTTACCGGCTCTGGTGAGCGACGCCTCAAGGGCAAGGTGCAGGTCGACCTCGAGGCCGGGGGGCGCCTTCGCGTGCGCACGGCCTCCACGGACATCGGGCAGGGGACCGAGACGGTCTTTCGTCAGATCGTCGCCGACGCCGCCGGCGTTCCCTTTTCCGAGGTCGACTTCGAGCAGCCCTCGACGACGCACGTGCCCGACTCGGGGCCCACGGTCGCCTCGCGCACCATCATGGTCGTGGGCACCATCGTCGGGCAAGCGGCGAGCGACGTCGCGAAGCGCGTGAACGCCGCGCGCCAGGCGGGCGAGTCTTTTGCCGCCGCGGGTGACCGCCTGCTCGCCTCCGGCCCCGTCCACTCGCTCGTTCAGTACGAGCCGCCGGTCGCCGCCGAGTGGAACGACGACACGTACCAGGGCGACGCGTACCCCACGTATTCTTGGGGCTGCGACATCGCCGAGGTCGAGGTCGACCTCGACACCTTTGAGACCAAGGTGCTGGGCTTTTGGGCGGCGCAAGACGTCGGCAAGGCGCTTCATCCGGTCCTCTGCGCGGGACAAGTCGAAGGTGGCACGCTCCAAGCCATCGGCTGGGCTCTGTATGAAGCCGTCGTGTGGAAGGAAGGCCGCATCATGAACCCGCGCATGACCAACTACGTCATTCCCACGAGCAAGGACGCGCCGCCCTTCTCGACGATCCTCGTGGAGCACCCGTTCTCCGGCAGCTTCACTGGCGCCAAAGGTGTCGGTGAGCTGCCGATGGACGGCGGCGCTCCGGCCATCGCCGCCGCCGTGGAGCAAGCGCTCGGCGTAACCCTCGACGACCTTCCGCTCCTTCCGGAGCAGCTCTACGCCGCCGTGGCGAAAGCCGCTCGCTGAGGCGCACTACGTTTTTTGTTGGCCACGTTCTCTGGAGAGTCTCCTTCCATGATTCGAATGATCGTGAACGGCAAGCCGGTAAGCGTTGACGCTCCGCCGATGGCGCGTCTGCTCGATGTGCTGCGCGGTCCCTTGGGCCTCACGGGAACCAAGGAGGGCTGCGGAGAAGGCGAGTGTGGCGCCTGTTCGGTGCTCCTCGGCGGTGTCGCGGTCAACGCGTGCCTCGTCGCCGCCGGGCAATGCGACGGAGAAGAGGTCGTGACCGTCGAGGGCCTCGCGCTCGGCGACGCGCTCACCTCGCTTCAACGATGCTTCATCGAAGACGGCGGCGCGCAGTGCGGCATCTGCACGCCGGGCATGCTCGTGGCGGCGGAGGCTCTCTTGAAGTCGAACCGCTCGCCGAGCGAGGCCGACGTTCGTGACGCCATCGCGGGCAACTTGTGTCGTTGCACGGGCTATCAGCGCATCGTCGACGCGATCCTTCACGCCGCCGCCGACCTCCGTAAGCAAGCGGGTGCGTCGTGAGTCAGGTCGCGCACGCCGCGGCGGGCCTCGAGCGTTGTCGGCTCCTTCGTCCGCGAAGGCTCGAAGACGCCGCCGCGATGCTCGCTGAGAGCCTCGGCAAAGGAGAGCGTGCCATGGCCCTCGCCGGCGGCACCGACGTCATCGTCGACCGACACCTGTTGCCCGTCGACCGCGCCACCGCCATCGACTGCGTGATCGACCTCACGGGCATCGCCGACTTCCACGCCATCGAGCGGCGTCAGGTCGACGGTCGCTCGGTGCTGCGCTTCGCCGGCGGCGTGACGTACTGGGATCTCCGCCAGAGCCGGGATGTCGGCGCTCACCTCCCGATGCTCGCCGACATGGCGCGCGACGTTGGAGCCGTGCAGATCCAAACGCGCGGCACTTTGGCCGGAAACGTGGCCAGCGCTTCGCCGGCGGCTGACGGCGTCGCGGCGCTCTTGGCTCTCGGGGCCACGCTCGAGCTCGTGAGCGCGAAAGGCGCCCGGCGCGTCGCCCTCAAAGACGCGCTGCTCGGATACCGGAAGACGGCGCTCGCTCCCGGCGAGCTCATCGGCGCCATCGAGGTCGTCGTGCCGTCGGCAGGGGCGAAGGTCTTCTGGCGCAAGGTCGGCACGCGCCTCGCCCAGGCCATCTCGAAGGTCGCCCTCGCGAGCGTCGTCGAGCTCGACGGCGACGTCGTCCGCTCCGCGGCCTTCGGCGTGGCGTCGGTGGCGGCGACGACGCACGCGCTCGGCGGCGTGTCGCTGGCTGTCGCTGGTGCATCGCTCGCGTCGCTCGATCACGCTGCCGTGGACGCGGCCGTCGCGAATGACATTCGACCCATCGACGACGTCCGCTCGACGGGACCCTATCGCCTTCACGTCACCAAGGCGCTCGTGCGGCAGGCTCTCTTCTTGTGACGAGTCGGTCGTGACGTTGGCGAGCTCGCCCTGGGCGGCGCTCTTTCGGGAGGCCGACGCGAACGCGGAGGCGCGGCCTCGACTCCTTCCGCGCCTCGAGCGGCGTGCGCCAGCGCACGTCGTCTACGGCGGCGCGCATCTGTACGCCGAAGGCACCGTCGAGAAGGTGGGCGCCTTGGCGCGCCGCGCCTTCGACACCTACGGGCGCGACGCAAGCACCTTCGCCGCGGCGTTAGGTCTGCCGGCGGGCACCGAGGACCGTACGTTCGAACGGGTTCGCGCCAAGCTCCTGCGCGAGCCCGTCGAGGACTACCGCATCGACTTCGAGGACGGCTACGGTGTCCGCTCCGACGCGGAAGAAGACGAGCACGCGGCGCGAGCGGGGCGAGCTCTCGCGCGCGCGGCGCGCGAAGGTCGCGGAGCACCCTTGAGCGGCGTGCGCGTGAAGTCCCTCGCCGTGGCCACGCGCCTTCGCGCAGCGCGCACCTTCGACACGTTCATGACGGCGCTCTTGGACGAAGGCGGTGGCGCCTTGCCGCCGGGGTTCGTGGTCACGCTCCCCAAGGTCGAAGGCCCGGCTGAGGTGCGCGTTCTCTCGTCGCGCCTCGATGACCTCGAACGGGCGAGCGGTCTCTCGTCCGGCGCCATCGGCCTCGAGCTCATGGTGGAGACGCCGGCCATCGTCCTGGGCCCGGATGGCAGGAGCCCGCTCGGTGAGGTTGTGCGCGCGGGCGCTGGCCGCGTCACAGGCGTGCACATCGGGAGCTACGATTTGACAGCGAGCCTCGGCATCGTCGGCTCGGCGCAGCGCCTCGAGCACCCGGCCTGCGACTTCGCGAAGCACATCGTCCGGTTCGTCCTCGCGGGTCAAGGCCTCGCGCTCTCCGACGGCGCGACCACGGTCCTTCCTATCGAGCCGCACCGGGGCGAGCCGCACCGGGGCGAGCCGCTCACGGCCGAGGCGCGTGCCGTCAACGAGCGTGCCGTGCATCACGCGTGGCGCCTCCACGCCAACGCTGTCCGACACGGCCTGATCGGCGGGTTTTTCCAAGGTTGGGACCTACACCCTGCGCAGGTTCCGGCGCGCTTCGGCGCCCTCTTCGCGTTCTTCGCCGAGACGCTGCCGGAGATGCGGGCGCGCTTGGGCCGATTTCGGGCTCAAAAGGAGCAGGCGACGCGCGTCGGGCAAGCGTTCGACGACGCGGCGACGGCGGAAGGCCTCGCGAACTTCTTTCGTTTCGGCGAGCTCGTCGGTGCGCTCGACCCGCACGAGAGCGCCGCGTAGCGCCGTGTTTCCCCGCGACGGTGCTCGCGCTGCCGTGCGCGGGCGCGTAGCCTAGGAGGACCTTGCCCCATCACGTCCGCGGCATCCTCTTCGTCGACTACGTCCGCATCCTGCGAACCATGAAGCACATCGACTGGTCCAAGCACCTGTCGACGGACGACGTGGCCTACCTTGCTGCGCGGGTCGACCCGGTCGCTTGGTACCCGATGGACACCTTCGAACGCATGGGCCTGGCGATCCTCGCCGAGATCACGCTGGGCGCGCTGGAGCCGGTCCGCGTCTGGGGCAGCGCCTCGATCGACTCCATTTGTGTCGCCCATCCGTCGCTTCTCGTGCCCGGCAATCCTCGCGAGACGCTGTCTCGCTTCTCCACCATGCGCAAAAACTTCTTCGACTACCCGGTCATCGAGCTAGGCACGCTCGAAGATGGGCGCGCGACGTTTCGCATCGCCTTCGGAATGTCGACCCGCGCGGAAGAAGCGGCGACGTGGCAAGCGATGGGATTTTTTGATCGCCTGCTGGTGCTCTCAGGGGCCCGCTTGCCGCAGGTGTCGCTCGTGGCCAAGAGCTTCGCCGGCGACCCCCATACGGAAATCGCGCTGTCGTGGACGCCTCGCGGCTGAACGGCCCGCGCGTGTGTCGAACGGGAACGCGTCACTCTGAGAGCGTCGAGAAGCGAATCTGAATCGCCTTGGCGGCGACGCGCGCAGGGATCGCGAAGTCCCTCCGAGCGTCGGACGACGCGAGCGCCTTCTCCGGCTTCACGACGAAGTGCGCCACCTGGCCCTTCAGCACTTCGATCTCTTTCGTGGCCGATCCGTCGGGGCCAAACTGCCCGAAGTCGCTCGGCAAGTAGAGCGCTCCGTCGCAGCGATTCTCCACGACCAACGTCGGATCGATGCACGTCTCCACGCGCCCGACGACGCACGGTGTATCGGGCGTCACCGTGACCGGCGTCGCGGAAGGGTAGGGGCAGAGGCCCTTGCTGTCGCAGCCGAACAACGTCGCGGGCACGAGGAAGGCGAATCGCGGGACCCATCCCGCGCACGCGCCGCGTCGGAGTGTCCAGCGCTTCACGGCGAGCCCGCTTCGCACTGATCGACCCTGGCGCCCTGCGCGATCCAAGCCCTGAGCCTGGCGAGCTCGGCCACCGTAAGGTTGGCCGCGAAGCCCGGGTACGGCATCGGCATGCCTTGCACCGCGTCCCGTAGGCGTTCGCGCTCGTCGTCCCCAAGGGGCTGCGCGGCGAGGTGCGTGGGCATCGTCTGCGGCTCGCTCGCCGGCGCGCCGCCGGGCGCAGTGGTTGGCGGAGCCGGTTCCCGTGGCGCGGCGAGCATCAGCTTGTAGAGCATGAAGCTCGCGGCCGGGTTGCCCGGCTCAACGACCGCCATGTCGACACCGAAGACGCGCGACGGCGGCGCCGCGGCGGGAAGGTTGCCGGTGTTCGTCGCGCGGGCCACGCGGCCGACGGCCGTGTTGAGCACGCCGAGCGGCGTCTCCAGGAGCAAGCCCGTCGCGGGACGCGACGCGGCGCCGCCCACCACGGCGGAAGCGCCGTGGCAGGTGCCCCGCCGCACGTGTTGACGAAGACCGGGAGGACATCGCGGCAAAACTCAACGCGCGGATCAAAGCCGCGAAGCTCGAGGCTTCGTTCCGCGCCGGTGGCGACTTCGTCTCCGGCGAAGAACGAGAGTCGCTGGGAGCGTTCGAGCGTCGCGCCGTCGAAGGCGCGGACGCCTCCGGGGCTGTTCTCCTCTTCGGGGTGCGTGAGCACCAGCAGGTAGGGTTGTTTCGGCGTCAACCATCGCGCGCCCTGCTCGTTGGGGCTCGCCAGCGAGAGCACGCGTGCCACCGGGTCGTAGGAGACGATGGGGTTGCCAACGGGGCGTCCGCTCGCCTCGAGCACCAGGGCTGCTTGCCGGTTCACCGATGCGGGGTGCAGCACGCGATCGAAGGCGACGTGAATGGAGCCGTTGGCCGGCACCGTCTTGCCGCCCTCGAAGCTCGTGGCCACCACGTGGACCGCTGGGCCGCGAACGGGAAGGTCGTCTTGTTTGCCCTGATCGCACGCGAGCGCAGGCCCGAGCGCGAGGCACGACCACGCCAGCGAGCGGCCCACACGGGTTCGCGCGCAACGCGCGCGAGCGGCACAGTCGAGAAGCGAACGATCCCCGAGAGGGGAGCTCACGCTCAGCTTTCCGAATAGAGCTGCAGCTGCTCTTTGACGACCTGGTCGTTCACGCCCGACGCCAGGTGGTCCTTGAGCACGTCCGCGAGCGTGATGAGCAGCTCGTTGACGCCCTTGTCTTCGATGAGCTTCGCCAAGAGCTGCTTCGATTCGCGCGTGTCGTCCTCGCGAAGAAACTGACGAACCTTCTCCAACGTGATGTCGCCCTGGAAGTCCAAGTACATGTTCTGCAAGAGGTACCGAGCGAGTTCTTTCACGTAGGCTCTCCCTTCCCGAGCCGAAACGGGCTCATGGATTGGCACTGCAAATCAAGCGACCGCGTCCGCGTGAGGGGGCCGCTACCGGCGCCGGGGCGGGGGAGCGGTCTCGCTTTGGACAGTCTCGCGTAATACGCGGCCAGGGCCGGCCAAAGCAAGGGGAAAATCGCCAAGATTTCGAAAGCTTCGGCGGAATCGCTGTTCTTTTTTCCCGGTGCCCGGGACGACGCGTCCACCGGCACGGGCACGTTCACGTTTACGGGGAAAGGGCGGGAGAGGGGAGAGGCCTACCGGCACATCGCGAGGGCCGTCGCGTTGGGCTCGTGGCAAACGAAACACGGCCGCGCGTTGCGGCGCATCTGCGACGCGCACTGGGCCGCGAAGCCGGGGCCGTGCGGGTTGTAGCGCCCGGCTCCGATGCCCGCCCCGCCGTGGCAGCTCGCGCAGTCGCGCTCCGTGTGGCAGCTCACGCACGCGTTGAGGTTCCGCTCTGCCTCTTGCGCGTGGTGGCCGGGCTTTCGCGGTGCGTCGCTCCACTGCGCCTTCGGCGGATGGAACCGTCCTGATTCGCGCACCGCCGTGGGGCCGCCCATGGAAACGCCGACTCGCTGGTGACACGAGAGGCAGAAGCTCTGCTCGCGGTGACAGCTCGTGCAGCGTTGCGACGCCATGCGCGCCTCGATGGCGTGCATGTTCAAGTAGTCGCTCGGGTGAACGCTGCGCGGGCGGACGCGTCCGTCGTGGCAGTCGACGCACATCTCTTCCTTGTGGCAATTGGCGCAGAACGCGGAGTCGCTCCCGGCCACTTTGCGGTGACGCTCGAGCCAGTCGGGCGTGTGTTGGGAGCCCCGAAGCCACCGGGGCGGCGTGAGCGCGCCCTGTGCGAAGACGACCTTCAAGCGGCCCGACTTCGGATCGCCGGGCCTCGCCGTGATGTGGCACGTCGTGCAGTCGCTCTTGGCCGAGCCTCGCGCCGAGGCTTCGGGGAAGACGTGGCAATTGAAGCAGCCGCGCATGCGCGGCATCTGATCGCGCGTCGCCAGCTCCAGCTCTTGCACGGCCCCATGGCATTGGGCGCAACCGATGTTTCGCGCAGCGTGCTTCTGGTGATTGAAGACCAGGTTCGGCGGCGGCAGGTGCAGCGGCGCGACCTTGTTGCCGTCGCCTTCCCGGTAGCCCACGTGGCAGAAGGCGCACTTGCCCTCCGCGTCGGGGCCTTCCGTCACGGCGCCGAGGTTCGTGTGATCGCTCAAGTGGCAGTTGTCGCACTTCGTTGGCGGCGGCAGCAGGCGGTCGCCGGCGTTGGCGCTCGTCAGCGCGCCCGGGTGGCAAGTCGCGCAGGTCGTGCCCTGAATCTTGGTGAGGTGCAGCTTGTGGTTGAAGCGGACGGTGAGCTTCTGTGGCGGGAAGATGATGTCGCTTGGTCCCGTGTCATCGCGAAAACTCCCGGGCGGCAAGAACGCCTGCGGAATCGCCTGTCCGCCAGGCATCGGCGACACCCCCGTCGTCCATCCCGCGCCCGCGCCCGCGCCCGCGCCCGCGCGCGCTCGAGGTCGAGGTCGAGGTCGAGGTCGAGGTCGCGGTCGCGCTCGAGGTGACCAAGGTCCTAGCGGCGGACTCCGTCCCTCCGGGACTCTGTCCAGGAATGTTCGAGGTCGGCCCCGCCGTTTCCCCGTCTCCGTAGGCCGTCGCCGCCGCCGCGACGAGTGCGAGCGCCGCGAAGAGCGACACGTGCGCCTTCACCGAGGTGCTCATCGCGCCGCCACCGTGAACCAAAGCACCATTCGGCCACGGACGCCCACGAGGCGATTGGTGTCGAGTTGAAACTCGAGCTGCGTCCTGGCGCGCTCCGACATTCGGTATCCCACGCCCGCCACCAGCCCGACGCTCTCGGTCGCACGCGCGGGCCTTAGCCGGTCCTCCCAGCTGTAGAGCGAGGCGCGCCCCATGAGGACCGTGCGAGCCCAGACGGTGTGCTCGGCAAAGAGCTCACCTCCCGCCCGGTGCCCCTCGTGGCCCGCGAGGGCGTTCACCCGGAGCCCCTGCGTGTTCAATCCCTTGCGTCGGCGCGCCGAGAACGAGCCGTTGCCGTCGAAGGTCGTGCGATTCGACGGGTAGTCGCCCGCCGGCAACAGCGACGCGTTGGATGGGCCCGTCTCGGCTTGGAAGAGGCGCGCGCCGCCGCCGCCGGCGAGCGAGATGGTGTCCGTCGCCTCGAACGAGGCGCGCAGCCCCAGGTCGTTCATCGGGTTCGAGACGAAGAAGTTGAAGATGCTGTCGGCGTCGTAGGTCGGCGCGAAGTAGTCGTAGTCGGCGCTCAGCGTGAGCCGCTTGGTGACGAAGGCGTCGGCCGACGCGTAGAGCGACGTGAAGCGCGCGGCGTAGAGATCGTAGGCCAAACCCGCCTTGCCGCCGCCGACCGTCGGCGCCGAGCCATCGATGGCGTAGCCGATCCGCTCTTGCGAGATGCGCGTTCGGTCGAAGGTCGCCGGCTCTGTCAGGCGCGGTTCGAAGAGCGAGACGTTGGAGCTGCCGGTGTTCAGGACGCGTCGATACGCGAGGCGCGAGTGCACCCACGGGAGCCCTGTCGATTCCAGAGCGGCGCCGAAGGCAGGAGCGACCTCGTTCGGTTGAAAAGCGAGCGCCGCCGCGCGATCGAAGCCGCTGCGATCGCCGCGCCAGACGCCGTCGCGCTCGAAGCGCGGCGACGAGAGCGGCATGCCGCCGCGCACTTCGAGGCCGCCGAGCACCTCGGCCGCCACGTAGAGGGGCGTCGTGACCCTCGCCATGGCGCCGTCGAAAGACCACCAGCCGAGCGCGTCGGTCGTGTACTGGCGGCCGAGGCGAAAGCCGAAAGCGCCGCCGAGCATGCGCCGCCCTTCGACGTAGCCGTACATGAGATCGATGGGCGAGCGCGAAAAGCCCGGGACGTTGCGATCGAAATCGAGCGGGTTCGCCTCGCCGGGGTTCGCGCCGTAGTCGGCGTCGTAGCGGAGGCGTGCCCGGAACAGGAGCTCGCCTTGGCCGCGGGCCGCGGCGTCGGGCACGATCCACGGCCTCGCCCCCATGAGGTCATACGCCGCGACGCCGAGCGTCGACGTGAGGCGGCGGCGCGGCACGATGGTCTCGCCGGTCGGGCTCCGCACGTCGTAACACTGGGCGCTCGTCTCCGCGGTGATTTCTGGTTCGAGCGCGCGCGCGCCCGACGGCCCTGCCGCTACCAGCGTGAGCGTCAGGAAGGAGGCGACGCGGCGAGGCGTGCGGCCTACGGGGCGCCGGGCTCGCCTTTCCAGCAAAGGGCGCACGTCGTGATCAGGCTTTGCCGGAAGCTCGTTCGCCGCCGAACTCGCGTACGAGCCGATCGTCGAAGGTGTCGGCGACGGCGCTCGTGCGGCGAATCAGGTGCGTCGCTTCGCTCTCGTCGAGGCCACGCGCGGGCCTTTCACTGAGCGCCACCACTCGGCCGCCGGCCAGCGCAAAGGCAGCCCCGCCCATCACGGCGCCGGCGTTGAGCTCGAGGAGGCGCTCGAAGAGGTGGGGGCGCTTGTCTTCCGGCGGGAGCGTCATGACGGGGCAGGCGACGCGCAAGAGGACGTCCTCTTCGTGTTTGCGAAGGCTCACGAGCGTGAGCGCGCTGCCGCGCATCAAGCTGTAGGTGAGCTGTCCGTCGCTCTCCGAGCGAATGGTGTCCGCCTTGATTCCAAGGCCGCCAATGGCTTGCTCCACGGTGGCCTGCGCGCTCTTCCAGAGGTCGTCCATTTCGCTCACTCCGCTCTCACACTCGCTCGCAGACGGGGCGTCGCGCCCCGTGAGGAGCGCGCAGAATCGGTGCTTTCTTTGACTCCGTCAACGAGCGGACGACGCGCTGAGCCGGAAAGCGTGCCTCACTCGACGACGCGGATATGCAGATCGCCCAATTGGGCCGGCGACACGGGCGTCGGTGCCTCGGTCATGATGTCCGAGCCCTTCTGCGTCTTCGGGAAGGGAATGACGTCTCGCAAGCTGTCGGTGCCCGAGAGCAACATGGCAAGCCGGTCAACGCCGAGGGCGATGCCGCCGTGGGGCGGCGCGCCGTAGCGGAGCGCGTCGAGCAAGAACCCGAACTTCGCGCGCGCGTCTTCGTCGTCGATGCCGAGCGTCCGGAAGACCTTCGCTTGAACGTCGGGGTCGTGGAGACGGATAGACCCGCCGCCGACCTCGAAGCCGTTGAGCACCAAGTCGTAGCGGTAGCAGAGGACCTTGCCCGGGTCCTTGTCGATGAGGTCGAGGCACGCGTCGTGGGGCCGCGTAAAGGCGTGGTGGGCCGCGGCCCAACGCTTGGTGTCATCGTCGTACTCGAAGAGCGGCGGCGTGACGACCCAGAGGAAGTTCCACTTACCGCCGTGGCCGACCTCGGGGATGAAGCCGAGCTTCTTGCCGAGGTGCGTCCGGAGGTTCGCCATGACCGTGTGGACCGTGGACTCCTTGCCCGACTGGAAGAACAGGTAGTCGCCATCGACGGCGCCGGTCTTCGCGTTGACGGCCTTCCGGAACTCCGGCGTCACGCTCTTGGCGAGCGGCGATTGCAGCCAGTTGCCTTCGGCGTCGATCTTCGCGCGCGCGAGGCCCTTGGCGCCCATGCCCTTGACGAAGTCCTCGAGCTTGTCGATCTCGGTGCGCGACAGTTGCACGCTGCCGACCTGCGAGGGTACGCGGATGACCTTGACGATCTCCGTCGGCAGATCACGACGGTAGGCGCCGCTCTTGAACTTCTCGGCGATCGGTTGCCAGAAAGGAACGCCGCCTCCGCCGTGCTCGATGACCAGATCGGTGATGTCGCTGTGCGGCATCTGGAAGCGGAGGTCGGGCTTGTCGTTGCCGTAGTCACGCATCGAGTCTTCGAAGGGCAACTGCGGAAAGCGGCCCGACGGGTAGAGCTCCGTGAGGTCAATGCCGAGCGTGTCCTTCCAGATGCGGAAGATGAGGCCCTCGATGACCTTGAAGATGTCGTCCTGATTGACGAACGACATCTCGACGTCGATCTGCGTGAACTCCGGCTGGCGGTCGACGCGGAGGTCTTCGTCGCGGAAGCATTTGACGATTTGGAAGTACTTGTCGAAGCCGGCCACCATGAAGAGCTGCTTGAAGAGCTGGGGGCTCTCGGCGAGCGCGAAGAACTTTCCCGGGTAGGCGCGCGAGGGGACGAGGAAGTTGCGCGCGCCGCCGGGCGTGTACTTCACGATGAACGGCGTCTCGAGCTCGAGGAAGCCGCTCTCGTCGAAGTAGCGGCGCGTCGACTGGTTGAGCCGGTGGCGAAGGCGCAGCGTCTTTTGCAACGGACCGCGGCGCAGATCGAGGTAGCGGTACTGGAGGCGCTTCTCCTCACCGGTGTCGATCGTCGTCTGCGATCTCGAACGGCGGCGTGTCGGCCTTGTTGAAGACGCCGAGCTCGATGGCATGGACCTCGATCTCGCCGGTCGAAAGGCGCGGGTTCTTGTTGTTGCCGCGGCCGACGACGCGGCCGCGGACGGCGATGACCCACTCGGTCCGGAGCGCCTGCGCGCTTTGGTGGGCCGCCGTGGGCGCGTCGCCGAAACCTTTGAGGTCGGGGTCGAAGACCACCTGCGTGATGCCTTCGCGATCGCGGAGGTCGACGAAGACGCAGCCACCGTGATCGCGGTAGCTCGCCACCCAGCCGAAGAGGACGACTTCCTTGCCCTCGTCGCTCGCGCGGAGCTCGCCGTTGTGGTGCGTTCGTTTCAGCTCGTCGATGAACCTGGCCACGATTACCTCGTTCGCGTAGCAGGCACCCAAGACGTGCCCGCGGGGGGCCGACGAGAGTAAAGGTTTTCACGGCAACACGACGCCGAAATCAGGCTGGTCGCCGATGCCCCACGGACTCAGGTTCCGCCGCAGAAGGCCTTGCCCATGGCCACCGCCGCGGCTTCGTCGCCCAAGCCGTCGGCCTCGACGATGGGCCGAAGGAGCGCTTCCGCCGGGTGTTTTGCGCAGGTGGCAACGGCCGCGTCGCCGGTGGCCTTGCACCCGGCGCTGACCGCCTTCGTGTAACAAGACTCCTTCCGCGAGGCTCCGGCGCAGGTGCACGCCGCGTCGAGGCAGCTTCGGTAGTCTTCGATGGCGTTGGCGCAAGCCTCCGGCGCGCCGGCGCGCAGCGCGTAGCCGCGCACGTTGAGGCGGCCGTTGGGGGCCTCGGGCGTGAAGACCCGGTAGCCGAACGTCGCGTCCGTGTGGCGCGCGAAGAGGCACGAGAGGCACGGCTGAGTCTTGGCGGCGAAGTTGCCGCACACGCCCACGCCCACCTCGCAAGGCCCGAGGATCTCGGTGACTTGGCCCGCGGCGCACGCTGAGAGCTGCCGCGGCGGCTTGCGAGGCAAATAGGTGCCCGTCGTGAAGGTGACCTGGCTTGGAGGGCACACCGTCGTCGGCCCGGCGTCGGTCGTTGTTGCCGGCGTGTCGACCCAGCTCGCGTCGGGAGCGACGGCCTCGGTGGCCGTGGTCGTCGTCGTCGTGTCGCCGGCGGTCGATTGACCGCCGCAAGCCGCGGCGCCCATCAACGCGGCTCCGAGCCCAAGGGCGACCTTCACGCGGACCTCCGTCGTCGCCGTCGCAACGCCGCGGCCAAGGCCAGCAGAACGGGCAGCGTGGTCGCCCCGGGCCTCGGGCCTACCGCGCATCCTTCCGGCTCGGCCGCGGGCTGCTGAATGATCCGCGAGCGCGTCGTCAACGGGACGCACACGTCGCCGCCTTCCACGGTGACGCAGGTTTCACCTTGCGCGCACGTGCGGCCGTCGCCGCACACGTCGACGCAGACTGCGTCGCGTCCCTCGACGGCCACGCACGCCGTCGAATCGCACTCGGCGGAACGTGTGCAAGATGCACCCTTCTCGCCCGCTGCCGGTTCCACCGCTCCGTCGGGCAAGGTGACGCGCGCGTCGGCGCGACCGGCGTCGACGGGCGGAGCCGGCACCGTCGGCCCGCTCGCCCACGCGGGGAGCGCATAACCGCCGAGCTGCGCCGCGGCCGTCGCTCCCTGCACGAGGAAGTCTTTCCACCGGTCGGTGCGCGTGTAGATGCCCTCCAGGCAAACGCCGCTGTCGTTCCCGGAGCGACTGAGGACCCCCATCGCGAGCGGCTTGCCGGCGCGGAACTGCGTCTCCTCGAGCGCCGCGCTGCCCGAGTCGCCGGAGCAGACGCCCCAGGCCACCTGGAAGTTCGCTTTGTCGTCGAGGCTGTCTTCCGAGCCGCCGTCGGGGAGCGGGCCGACGCCGCCGCCTTTGCAAAAGGGGTCGGCGAAGAGCGGATCGCCGACGATGCACTGGATGGGCACGCTCCTCAGGATGCGGCGCGTACCAAAGGTGCCCGGTTTGTCGGCGCCGGCGAGGCCGTAGCCGATCATCGACACCTCCGTCGCGTAGCGGCTGTGGTCGGTCATCGGGCCAAAGGCGAGGACGTCGGCCGGGGTCGCCTCGGCGGAGGGCACGTTGGCCGACAGAACGAGGAGCGCGATGTCGGAGGCGCAACCGTCGCTCTCCGTCGGCGTGCGGATCTCGGAGACGGCGCGCCATCCGCCCTGCGCGAGGGTCGGCTTGGTCGTCACGAAGGTCTGTGCCGGCGGCGACGAGCGCGTCGTGAACGAATCGACGCCGCAGCGGATGTGGCCCGCCACGCCGGTGTCGTTGTCGACGCAGTGGCGGGCCGTGAGGATCAGGTTCGGGGCGACGAGCGTGCCTGAACAAATGCGGGGGCAGGCGCCGGCTGACGCGGCGCCCAAACAAATGGCGACCGCGAAGGGATGCGCCGTCGTGTCGGTGCCTTGATTCGCTTGGGTGATTTGCCCCAGCGCGGCGCCGCGAGGCGCCTCGGTGCATCCGGGGGCGAGGGCGACCAGCGTCGCGGCACCGACGAACAACGCGAGCCCCGCGCGAAAAGCCATCCCATGGACCATAGCAAACGCGCGCGTGGCGCGGTGGCCCGTCCTCTGCGATCCTGCGGACGTGCACCTCCGCGCCCTCGCCATCCCGACTCGCCTGCCGTCTCGCGTCGCGGCGCTGGCGATTGCGCTGGCCGGGGCGGGCTTGGCGGCCTGCGGGCAAGGTGCCCGTTCGTTGCCAGCCACGAACGTCGACGCGCCGGTCGCGCTGCCGTCATCTAGCGCGACGGCAGGGCGCGCCCTCCGAGCGCGGCCGGGCCTCATGGCGACGGTCATCGGACCAAGGCTCGCTCCGTACCAAGCGAGCGCTGGCGGCCTCGGCGGGTATCACGCGCTCGTTCGCCTCACCAACGCGTCAGCGGCGCCAGCGAACGTGGAGCGCTTCCGCGTGGAGTTCGCGGCGACGCGCGAAGGCGTCGCGTTTCCTTGCCGTGAACACCGCGGCGGCGAGGCGCGGGTGCGCGAACCGAAGAGCCTCGGCCCCGGCGAGTCGTTCCTCTACGAACGCGACATCGACTGCGGGACAACGCTGCTCGGTCGCTACGACGTCGTCGCGCAAGTGTCGTTCGGCGATCAGCCGGCCGAGTTCGGCGGCGCCTTCTCCCTCGAGATCGTCGGCTCCGGCGCTTCGACGCCGCGGCCGTATCCAGGTCGGCCCGCGCTTCACGTCGCCCTCGTCGGTGACATGCTCGTTCGCGGAACCACGACCGCCGCGTGGCTCAAGGGGGCCGTCTCGCCGGTCGTTGTGCTCACGAACGCGGGCGGCAGTCCGCTCTTGCTCGGTGCGGTTCGCGTGGTGCTCGGGCTGCGGAACAACGCCGGCGTCTCAATCCCCTGCGAGGGCGAGGGCAAGGGAGCCGAGCACCTCCCGGGGCCCGCGTCGTATGCGCTCGACCTCTGGGCCGGAGCTCCGTTTTCCCTCCAACCGGGCCGCTCGCATCACATCTCGGTGCCCCTCAAGTGCGGTCCGGCGCCCGACGGTGACTATCGCGTTGAAGGGTACGTGGTCCTTGGCGACGGTGCCATCGCGGACGGTTGCCCCGTTGGCCCCTTGCCCCTCAAGGTGAGCCGCGACCCAGCCCTCGTGGCCCCGGTGGCCCCGTAGTGGGGCGAATCGAAGACTTCGCCAGCACTTCGAGACGGCCTTCTGCCGCGCTTGACCCCTTCGGCGCTCGGGTGGCACGCTACGGGACTCCCGTGCTGGTTTTGGACCACCAAGCTCTCGCCCCTCTCAACCCTCCCGGGGGCCGGCGCGTCTTCTGCCGCGGAGGAGCCTGACGGCCATGTCCGACTCGCAGCAAAGGTACCGCGTCGTCGAGAAGCTCGAGTCGGGCGGTATGGCGGAGGTGTTCCGCGCCGAGAGCGAGGGGCTCCAGGGCTTCCGCAAGCAAGTCGCCATCAAGCGCGTCTTGCCGCACCTCTCCGAGAAGAAGAAGTTCATCTCGATGTTCTTGGACGAGGCGCGCCTCTCGGCGCACCTCTCGCACTCGAACTGCGTTCAGGTCTTCGACATCGGCGTCGGCGACGCCGCGTACTTCATCGTCATGGAGTTCGTCGACGGCGCGAACTTGAAGGCGATCATCGAGTACCTGAAGAAGCAGGGGAAAGAGTTCCCCGTGCCGATGGCGGTCTACATCGCCCTCGAGATTTGCAAGGGCCTCGCCTACGCGCACGAGCTCCGCGATCCCCAGGGGCGCGATCTGCACATCGTGCACCGCGACATGTCGCCACCGAACGTGCTCATCACGAAGTTCGGCGAGGTGAAGATCGTGGACTTCGGTCTCGCCAAGGCCAACTCGCAGCTCGAGAAGTCCGAGCCCGGCATCATCAAGGGCAAGTTCAGCTACCTGAGCCCCGAGGCGGCGCTCGGCCAAGAGGTCGACCACCGGGCCGACATCTTCGCCGTCGGCATCATTCTCTGGGAGCTGCTCACGGGGCAGCGTTTGTTCCTCGGCGAGAGCGACTTCCAGACCGTCAAGAAGGTGCAGCAGTCGGTCATCCCGTCGGTGCGCCAATACAACTCGCGCGTCTCGGCGGAGCTCGAGTCGCTGGTCATGCGCTCGCTCGCGAAGGAGCCGGCGCAGCGCTACAACACGGCCCGCGACTTCGGCAAAGACCTCGTCCGCTTCCTCTTCGCGCAGGGGCAGTCGGTCAGCACCTTCGACATCGAGCTCTTGGTGCAGGGCGCCATGCGCGATCGTCAGCGCGCGCGCCCGCAGCAGCACTCCATCATCGACAAGCTCATCGAAGAGGCGCTCCTCGAGTTCACCTCGCTCAAGGAGGAGCAGGCGGCCGCCGCCGCGAGCCAGCGCAAGGGCGGTGGCTCGGGTCCGGCCCCGCTCAACATGGGCGACTTCTCCGATCCGTCGCATTGGATCAACGAGCTGGCCGCTGGCGGCGATCGGCTCCAGATCGGCGTCGCCAGCGATCCCTTGCGCGCGTCGTTGCC
The DNA here is from genome assembly GCA_016703425.1 of Myxococcales bacterium. NCBI lineage: Bacteria > Pseudomonadati > Myxococcota > Myxococcia > Myxococcales > Myxococcales bacterium. The sequence continues at coordinate 6,537 of JADJCA010000007.1, read as the reverse complement.
GCCGGAGCTCTTCACGCCGGGCAACCTCTCGGCGCTCGAGGAGGGAACGCTCGCGCGGCCCGCCACGCCGGCGCCCATCGCGTCGTCGCACATGGCCGCGCCGGCGCCGGTGATGGTGCCGCCCGGTGCTCCGGCCGCGCTCGCCGGCGCGCACGCCCAGCCGGTCCGCATTCAGGAGATGTCGAGCGGCGGGCCGAGCCGCGCCATGATCGGCGTCCTGATCTTCCTCGCCGCGGTCTTCGCGGCGGTCGTTGCATGGTACACGCGGATCATTCCGCACCCGTGACCGGCGAGGTCGACGCGCGCGCGCCTATCGCCTTTGTGCCCATCGGCGTCGCGCGGACGGCGCTCTCGGAGCGCGCCTCGGCGGCGCGGCAGCCGGCCGCCGCTGGCGGCGCCGAGGGGCGGATCGAGCTCTACGACGGCCGCGGCTTCGAAGACGCGCTGTTCGGGCTCGAGGGCTTCAGTCACCTGTGGCTCCTTTATGTCTTCGATCGCAATGTGAGCGCCGGCTTTCGTCCGAAGGTGCTGCCACCGCGGAGCAAGGTCGGGCGCGTCGGCGTCTTCGCGACGCGCTCGCCGCATCGCCCCAACGCCATCGGCATGAGCGTCGTCGAGCTTGTGCGCGTCGAGGGCCTCGTCGTCTTCGTCAAGGGCGTCGACCTCCTCGATGGCACGCCCATCTTGGACATCAAGCCCTACGTGGCCTACGCCGACGCCGTCGCCGAGGCCTCGACCGGTTGGCTCGCGGCCGATCCGGAGCCGCCATGGGGCGTGCGCTTCAGCGCGCTCGCCGAGGAGCAGCTCGCGCACCTCGAGGGGGGGGGCCTCTCGCTCGCGGCCGACATCACCTCGCGCCTCGCGCTCGGCCCGCAGCCCCACGCGTACCGGCGCATCAAGCTGGAGCCGCCGGCTGAAGGCGGCGGGGTGCGCGGGACCTTGGCGCTGAAGGACTGGCGCGTTCGCTTCGAGGCCGCTGCGGCCGCGCGCGAGCTCGTCGTCGTGTCGCTTCACACCGGCTACCGGCCGAGCCAACTCGCCGAGGGCGGCAGCGCGCCGCCGCTCCATCGGGCGTTTGCGGCGCGCTTTTCGTAGCGAGGAGCTGTCGCGGCGATCAGAACTCTTGGCAGGTGGCGAAATACCCGAGCGCCGTCCCGTTGCCCTTGATGACCGTGCAGACGTCCTTGCAGTAGTTCGACGTCGACTTGCCTTTGCAGCAGATGTTGACGGCGTCGATGAGCGGGAAGGCTCCGGCGATGCCCTGCGCGCACTCGGTCTTCTGCGAGGTCTTCATGCAGTCGAGGACCTCCGCGTCGACGGGGGCTGTGGCCTTCTCTTCGCAGCGTTTGATGCAGCCGCCGCAGTTGGTGCCGGCGATGCCGAGGGCCGCGAGCTCCTTCTTGAGCACGCCGGCGACGCTCGCGTTCTCCGCGCCGCAATCGGCGAAGAGCTGGCAAGCGTTCTGGCAATTCGCCGTCGTGCTCGCGCCGCAGCTAATGGTGATGCTCGCCGTCGCGGTGAAGGGCTCGGTGGTGCAGGTCGCGCGGCCCGTGGCGGGCACCGGCGCGAGCTCGAGGGCGCCGGCGCCGGGGAAGCCCTTCGGGTGTGCGAGCAAGAGGTCGATCATCCAGTCGTTGATCGGTGAGAGCCAAGCGTGGCCCAGGTTCTTGCCCTTGCAGTTGGCCTGACCCACGTTCTTCTGGTTGTTGTAGAACTTGGTCGCCGACGACGCCTCGGGCACGAAGCTGAAGTCCGTCACGTCGCGGTCGCCGGCCTTCCCGGTGTACTTGTCGTTGTCGCCGCCCCAGGTGACCAAGACGAGCATCTTGTCCATCACCGGCTCGGGCGTGGGGCTCGTCTGCGTGAAGACGCCCGACGCGACGATGGCGCCGGCGAAGAGCTCGCTCTTTCGCTGGATGATGTGGTTCGTGAAGATGCCGCCCGCGGAGTGCCCGCCGGTGTAGACGCGGTTCTTGTCGAGGGGGCGGTGCGCGGCGGCGCACTTCAAAAGGGTCTCGACGAACTCCACGTCCTTGTTGGGCTTGTTCTCGTCGCCCTCGGCTCGCATCGAATCCCAGATGGGCCAAATCGCGCCGTTGCCGACCGAGGAGGGGGCGAGCACGACGAAGCCGCGCTTCGCGAAGGCGGCGAGATCGGCCCGCTCGGCGAAGGCCTGGCCGTTCTCGCTCGTGCCGTTGTAGGCCATGAACACGGGCGCCGGCGTGGTCGAGTCACCCTCGGGGAAGATGGCCCAGAAGTCGCGCTTCTGGCCCGCCACCTCGAAGCCGCGGTTCCAGCCGGGGGCGGGGGCTTTGCCCTGGTACGCTGCGGGGCAATCGTCGGTCGACGCCTGAATCGCAACCGCCGGAACATCCTCAGCTTTTTGCGGGTCGACGACGCCCGCATCGGCGCCGCCGGTGGGGGTCACCGCGGTGCTCTCGGAGGAGCTACAGGCGAAGGCGGAGAGGGCGAGGGCGAGAAAAGACGCGGCGAGTGATGCAGGACGAACCATGGCCTGCCGATTAGCACGGATTATGGGGATGCGCTTCCCCCACGTTGTGGCCCATGTGGCCGTGTTTTCGCGCCTCGAAAGCCCGGTGACGTCGTTTACCATCCGTCGATGGCTCAACTTCGCTCCGCTTCGATTCTGGGCGTCTTCGGTTCGGTCACAGCCCTTGGCTTCGTGCTCGCGGCCTGCTCTGGCGGCAGTGCCCTGCTCGCAACGCCCGGCGGTCTCGATGGCAGCGTCTCGCTCGATGCGTCGCTGCCCGACGGCGGCGGCGTCGGGCAGGGCGTCGGTCAACCGTGCACCGAGGTCGAAAAGTGCCGACCCGGGCTCGCCTGCACCGACGGCAAGTGCGCTCCCGGTCGCAGCTCCGCCGACGGCACCCCCTGCACGATCAGTGCAGAGTGCAAGGATGGGAGCTTCTGCGGGGTCGAGCGGACGTGCGCCCCGGCGGGGCCCGGCAAGGCCGGTGAGCCCTGCAACGGTGACAAAGACTGCGGCTCAGGCTTCCGCTGCAACCTCGCCGGCGTGAGCGCCGAGTGCCAGCCCGAGGGCTCCGTGGACGTCGGCGGCGCCTGCGCGCTCAGCGGCGACTGCTTCGGCGGGCTCGCCTGCGTGCAGAAGGCCTGCACGCCGCTGCCGCCGGGCCAAACGATCCCCCTGCCGTGGAGCGGCGTGAGCTGCGACGCCGAAGACACGGGCGCCACGAAGGTCTACTTCCGGGTGCCGCGCGGCACCGGTGACGGCGACTTCTTCCGGTTGCCCTTCCCGAACGACATCCGCAAGAAGGCCGGCAAGGTCGACCTCGCAGGCTTCCCGACGCCGGGGACGGCGCTCGTCGGGTTCGATGTGATGGACCGCTACCTGCGGAACCTGGAGGCGACGGCCGACGGCTGGAGCGGAGCGCCGACGGTGATCTTCCGCACGAGCGGCGGCATCAACTTCGACTCGCTGAAGACGAACGGCGCCATTCGCTACGTCGACATCACGCCGGCGGGCCCCGGCAACGATCTCGGCTACTCGTGGTTCGCGACCACGGGCCGCACGGCGTACGTGTGCCCGAACGGCCTCTACGTGCGGCCGCCGGCCGGCTCGCCGCTCAAGCCCGGCAACACCTACGCGGTGCTCCTCACGAACGCCGTGAAGAACGATCAGGGCCAGCCGCTCGTGCGCGCCGACGATCTCGGCGGCGTGCTCGGCGCGTCGGCGCCGGCCGATGCGGCCCTCGCCGCCGCGTACGCCGCGTACGCGCCGCTCCGCACGTGGGCTGCGTCGAAGAGCGTCAACCTCGACACCATCGTGGGCGCGGCCGTCTTCACGGTCGGCACCAACATCGCCAACGTCGCCAAGTTGCCGCAGGCCGTCACGGCCGCGCCGGCGCCGGCGGCGACCAACTGGGTGAAGTGCGGCGGCGCGACGCCATCGCCCTGTCCGCAAGCCACCGGCGATCGCGCCTGCGGCACCGGCAACGCGAACTTCGACGAGTACCACGCGCTCGTCTCGATGCCGCGCTTCCAGAAGGGCACGCCGCCGCACGTGAATCCCGACGACGGCGGTGACTTCGAGTGGGGCGCGGGCGGCGTGCCCGTGGTTCAAGGCTCCGACCAAGTGTGCCTCTCGCTCTCCGTGCCCAAGGCCACCAAGCCGGCCGGCGGATGGCCCGTCGTCATCTACGCGCACGGCACCGGCGGCAGCTTCCGCAGCCACATCACCGAGGGCGTCGCCGAGCGGCTCGCGCTCGCGAAGACGACGGCCAACGTGACGGTGCCCATGGCCGTGCTCGGCATCGACCAGGTCGCGCACGGCCCGCGCCGTGGCGCGTCGACGGAAGGCTCCGACAAGCTCTTTTACAACTTCACCAACCCGAAGGCCGCCCTCGGCAATCCTTTGCAAGGTGCAGCCGATCAGCTCGCGCTCGTTCGCTTCGCCAAGGGTCTCGACGTGGCCGCCGGCTCGTCGCCCACCGGTGAGCGGTTGCACTTCGGCTCCATCGGCTTCTGGGGCCACTCGCAAGGCGCGACGGAGGGCGGCATCTCCTTGCCCTACGCGCCGGACATCAAGGGCGTCGTCCTCTCCGGCGAAGGCGCGAGCCTCATCGACTCGCTGCTCGGCAAGCAGAAGCCGGTGAACATCGCCGGCGCGCTCCCCATCGTGCTCGGCGATCCGCAGGTCGGCGCGTCGCACCCAGCGCTGACGATCCTCCAGCACGCCATCGACCCCGCCGATCCGCTCTACCACGCGAAGGGCTTCTCGGTGGCGCCGCCCGTTGGCGTCGCGGCGCGCCACGTGTTCATGCCCTTCGGCAACGGTGACACGTACACGCCGATCGCGTCGCAGGTGGCCTTCGCGCTCGCCGGCGGCCTCGGGATGGCGGCGCACGCGCCCGGTGTCTCAGCGCCGACGACCATCGGCGGCTTGTCTCCCCAAGCGGTGCCCTTCAGCGGCAACGTGACGACGGCGAGCGTGACGGTGACGGCCGCGCTCCGCCAATACACGCCGAGCGGTTACGACGGACACTTCGTGTCGTTCCGCGACGCCACGGGCAAGGCCGACGTCGATCGCTTCCTCGCCGAGATGATGAGCGGCGCGGTGCCGAAGGTCGGTCCGTGAGGTAGCGCCGGCCTTGAGGGTCGAGGGCGTCCGGGCGACCGCTACCCCATCGCTTCGCGAAGCAACCGGTTCGACGCTTTCAACAGCGAATCGTCGCCGGTCTTGCCGAGCAAGTTGGAGATGTGACGCTCGAGCGTAGCGTTGGTGCAGCCGAGTCCTGCCCGAATCTCTTCGTGGGATGCGCCTCGGACGCTTTGCTCGAGGATGAGCCGCTCCGTCGGCGTCAGCCGGTAACGCGCCGCCCACGCGTCGAGCGTGTGCGCCCAGGGCTGGCCGGTTTCGGCCGCCCACATGAGGAGCCGCTTGTGGAGGCTGAGATCGGCGTTTGGCTTCGGCAAAAAGACCGCGTCGTGCTCGGCGATGGCCAAAACCGTAGCGGGGTCGCTTCCGCGCTGTAGCACGGCGACATGGAGGTTCGGCCGTCGCTCGCGCGCGTACCGGATGAAAGTGAAGCCGCTCACCATTGGCAAGACCTATATCCACCACGGCGGCGAAGACGTGCCCTTTGGTCGAAGTGCTCAGCGCCGCGGCGAGGTTCTCGGCGTGAACACCTCAAGCGGCGGCCGCAGCGAGCGAATCAGGCGCGCGCAAGCGGTTTGTCGTCTTCAAGGAAAAGGACCGGAATGCTTTTTGCAATCGACGTTTTTTTTGAGCGTTCAACGACTTAGCTCCCCCGGTGACGCGGCGTCTACAGGCTAGCCTGTATGGCGCATCGATCGCGGCCGTGATGGCGTGCCGCGCATGACGCCCTCGCGCACCGCGACGTTCGCACTGATCTCGGCCGTGACGTTGTTCATGGGACTCAGGCTCGGCACGGGCTGCGCAGCGCCCGGAGAGAAGCAACGAGAAAACCCGGCGGAAGGCCAACGAGGCGTCGTCAAGAGCGCGCTCAAAGCTTCTGACTCGGGCGCGCCGGTGACGCAAGCCGCGGAGAGCGCTGTGCGCGCGATGTACGGGTGTGAGGTGAACACCGTCGTGGTGGCTCCGGACGCGGGGGCCGACGGTGGCCTGGACGCCGCGTTGTCCGACGTGATCGGCCTGTCGGCACCGACCGCGTCCGGTGACGGCGGAACCGTGCTCCTTCTCGGTGACGCCGCGGTGACGAAGGCGTTACCGTCGCGCGTAGGCGAGGCAACGACCTTCGAAGCGTCGGGCGACGACTATGCGCCGCGCTTCGCTGACACGGACTCGACGACGACCCGCGTCGACGTTCGGCTGCCGGCGGAGGCCAGCGGCAGCTTCACCGTGCGCGACCGCGCCGGCGACAAGTGACAAGCCGATGGCCATTCGGGCTGCGCTTTCGGGCGCGAAGCCCGCGCCGGCCGAGATGGGCGACGGGCACCTGGTCACCGCGGCGCCCACCCGTCGGGCGGCGACGTGATGCATCGCGCGTCGAGAGACGGCACCGAGGATTACGTGGC